>NZ_JARACH010000066.1:0-54471 GCF_029087445.1 Amycolatopsis sp. La24 | reverse complement strand
ACCATCGTCATGTGCGTATACGCACCGCCACCCGAGACGTCGCCGCCCTCGCCGAACTCGTCCGACCCCCGCTGCGACGCCTGCCCCCAGAACACCGGCTTCTTGTGAAACCGCGACTCCGGCGCGATGTACGCCTCAATACCGATGATCGGCTTGATCCCGTGCTTCTTCGACGTCTGATAAAACTCGTCGCCGCCGTACATGTTCCCGTGGTCGGTCATCCCGACCGCGGGCATGTTCAGCCGGGCCGCCTCCGCGAAAAGGGGTCCGATCTTCGCCGCACCATCCAGCATCGAGTACTCGGTGTGGACGTGCAGGTGGACGAAAGAATCGTTCGACACCAGCGAAAACCTCCCCTAGGCAGACGGCTTCCCGGCTCCGGTCGACGCGGCGGGCCCGGGCTGTCCACCCTAGTCCGCCGCGGTCTGAGCGCTCCGTCTGGATCCTCTCTCTTCCGTAGGCCGGGCGCGGCTCCGACGCGCCGGGCGCGTTCGGCGTGGTGATCGCCGGTGCGCCCTCAGTACCCGGACACGGTCGCACCCGGCACCGACAAAACCGGCGCCTCGGACAGCCGGGCCGCCCAGAGTCACCCGGGAGCGTGAACCAGCCCACAACCGCCGAGCAAGGGGCCATGGCTCCGCTTGACAGCGGCCGGGCCGGAACCGACGATCCGTCGCGTGAACCTGTCTGACAGCCGGGCAGCCGGACCGCTCCCCCGGCGCGTCAGCGCGATGGAGGCCGTCCTCGGCCATCTGCGGCAGGCGATCGAGCACGGCGAGTACGCGATCGGCGACCAGCTGCCGTCGGAGGCCGCGCTGAGCAGGGAGTTCGAGGTCAGCCGCTCGGTCGTGCGCGAGGCGCTGCGCGGGCTGCAGGCGCTCGGGCTGACCGTGTCCCGCACCGGCCGCGGCACGTTCGTCACCGCGAGCGGCCCGCCGGAGAACCCTACGTTCGGCGACTACTCGGCCCGCGACCTGGTCGAGGTGCGCAGGCACGTCGAGGTCCCGGTGGCCGCGTACGCCGCGCGCCGCCGCGATGCCGACCAGCTCGCCCGGCTCGCCGATCTCGTCGACCGGATGGACGCCGAGACCGCGGACGCCGCCTGGGTGGCGCTCGACTCACAGTTTCACGTCACGATCGCACGGGCATCTGGCAATCCGGTGTTCGCGAAGGTGATCGAGGAGATCCGCGACGCACTGGCCCGCCAGTCGGCGTTCCTGAACCAGCTCGGCGGACGGCGCACCCAGTCGAACGTCGAGCACCGGCGCATCGTCACGGCGATCGCCGAAGGCGAGGAAGACGCGGCGGCGGCCGCGATGACCGAGCATCTCGATCACGTCGAGAAGACCCTGACCACGATCGTCCGACCGGCGCGCGCCGGCGAAGCAGAAACAGGTACCACCGCGTGAGTGAAGAAACCCTGCCCGCCACTGCCGAGGCGGGTCCCGCCGACGCGGGCGACGCCGGATACAACAAGGCGCTGAAATCCCGGCACATCAACATGATCGCCATCGGCGGCGCGATCGGCACCGGCCTGTTCCTCGGCGCGGGCGGACGGCTCGCGCAAGCCGGTCCGGCGCTCGCGATCGTGTACGCGGTGTGCGGGCTCTTCGCGTTCTTCGTGGTGCGCTCGCTCGGCGAACTGATCCTGCACCGTCCGTCGTCCGGCGCGTTCGTGTCCTACGCGCGCGAGTTCATGGGCGAGAAGGGCGCGTACGTCGCGGGCTGGATGCACTTCCTCAACTGGTCGACGACCGGCATCGCGGACATCACCGCCATCGCGCTGTACGCGCACTTCTGGTCGTTCTTCACGCCGATCCCGCAGTGGGTGCTCGCGCTGATCGCGCTGGCGGTCGTGCTGTCGCTGAACCTCGTGTCGGTGAAGCTGTTCGGCGAGATGGAATTCTGGTTCTCGATCGTCAAGGTCGCCGCGCTGGTGCTGTTCCTGATCGTCGGCATCGTCCTGCTGGTGACGCAGCATCCGATCGACGGCCACATCCCCGGCCCGCAGCTGATCTCCGACCACGGCGGCGTGTTCCCGGCGGGCATCGTGCCGATGATCCTGATCGTGCAGGGCGTCGTGTTCGCCTACGCCTCGTGCGAACTGGTCGGCGTCGCGGCGGGCGAAACGGAGAACCCGAAGAAGATCGTGCCCAAGGCGATCAACTCGATCATGTGGCGGATCGCGCTGTTCTACGTCGGCTCGGTCGTGCTGCTGGCGATGCTGCTGCCGTGGGACGCGTACTCGGCCGACCAGAGCCCGTTCGTCACCGTGCTGGCGAAACTGGGCGTGCCCGGCGCGGACAGCATCATGAACCTGGTCGTGCTGACCGCCGCGCTGTCGAGCCTCAACTCCGGCCTGTACTCGACCGGGCGGATCCTGCGCTCGATGTCGCTGGCCGGGTCCGCGCCGAAGTTCACCGGCGTGATGAACCGCAACCAGGTGCCCTACGGCGGGATCCTGCTGACGTCGTCGGTGTGCGTGGTCGGCGTCGGGCTGAACTACGTGGTGCCGAAGGACGCGTTCGAGATCGTGCTGAACTTCGCCGCCGTCGGCATCCTCGGCACCTGGGCGATCATCGTGCTCAGCCACCTGCTGTTCGTGCGGAAGGCCAAGCGCGGCGAGGTGACCCGGCCGCACTTCCGGCTGCCGTTCTCGCCCTACACCGAAATCGCGACGCTCGCCTTCCTCGCCGCGGTCGTCGTGCTGATGGGCTTCGACAAGACCGGCCGGATCACCCTGATGGCGCTGCCGGTGATCGTCGTCGCGCTCGTCGCCGGCTGGTTCGTCGTGCGCAAGCGGATCGACATGAGCGCGTTCGACAAGGCAGAGGCGTCGTGATCCCGCAGGAACGCGAACCGCGGCACGTCCCGCTGGTCCACCTTCTGCGCGACGGCATGGTCGAGGGCGTCCACCACGGTTCCGTCGTCGTGCTCTCGCCCGACGGTTCGACGCTGTTCGAGGCGGGCGACCCCGACGTCGCGATGTACCCGCGTTCGACCGCGAAGCCGTTGCAGGCCGCCGCGATGGCCCGGCTCGGACTGCGCCTCGACCCGTCCGGTTTCGCGATCGCCGCGGCCAGCCACTCCGGCGAACCGCGGCATCTCGAGGCAGCCGCCGCCGTGCTGGAAAGCCGCGGCTTCACCGAAACCGATCTGGGCAACCCCGCTGACCTGCCCTACGACCCGGTCGAGCGGGACGCCTGGATCGCTGCTGGACGGCAGCCGTCGCGACTCGCGCACAACTGCTCCGGCAAGCACGCCGCGATGCTGGCCGTGTGCCAAGAGCAGCGGTGGGACGTCGACGGTTACCTCGATCCGGCACACCCGCTGCAGCGTGCGATCCGGGAAACCGTCGAGGAACTGACCGGGCAAACCGTGCCGCGCGTAGCCACGGACGGCTGCGGTGCGCCACTGTTCGCGCTGTCTCTGCGAGGTTTGGCGAAGGCTGCTTCGCGGATCGCGACCGCGCCAGAGGGTTCGCCGGAATCGTTGGTGGCCAACGGGATCCGGCAGCATCCGGATCTGGTGGCCGGGAGCCGACGCGACGTCACCCGGCTGATGCGGGCCGTGCCGGGACTGATCGCGAAGGACGGTTTCGAGGCCGTGCAGCTCGCCGCGTTGCCGGACGGAACCGCAGTGGCGCTGAAGATCGCGGACGGCGGCGACCGAGCCCGTCCTGCCGTACTCGCGGCGGCGCTGGCACGAGCAGGCGTCGATCCGGAACTGCTCGCCCCGTTCCGCAACCCCGCCCTCCAAGTGACGGACGCACTCGCCGCCTAGGTACGTGAGGGGAACCCTCATTGACTCTGATTCCCTCAGGGTTCCCTTCACGACCAGCCACCGGTCCGGCCCCGCGCCCCGCCGGGATGCCGCCCCAACCGCAGCCAGCGCGCCCACCGCATCGAGGCACCCAGTCCCTCCCCCGCACCCCGATACGAAGCCTCCCGTCAGCACACTCGGGATTCGGGGTGCCCCACGTACCCCACTTCTCACCAAGAGCGGAACGGTAGCGACTCGCGTACGTTCGATTACGTGCTGAACCGAATCGTCGACCGACTGCTCGGTCTCCCCGCCGCCGAGGGTCCGGCCCCGACCGCAGCCAAGGGCCTCCGCGTCCCGATGCACGACGGCGTGCACCTCCTAGCCGATCGCTACACCCCGGCGGGCCTGACGAACGGCCCCGTAGTCCTGATCCGCACCCCATACGGCCGCACCGGCCCCCTCGCCAAGCTCTTCGGCGAAACCTTCGCGCGCCACGGCCTGCAAACCGTCCTGCAAAGCACCCGCGGCACCTTCGGCTCCGAAGGCGAATTCCGCCCGTTCCACCTCGAACGCGAGGACGGGATCGCCACCGCCGAATGGCTGCGCGCACAGCCCTGGTGCGACGGGCGGATCGCGATGGCGGGCGCGAGCTATCTCGGGCACACGCAATGGGCAGTCGGCCCGTATCTCGATCCGCCGCTGGAAGCCATGTGCCTCGGGATCACCGCGTCGGAATTCGTCAGCACGTTCTATCCGGGCGGGGTGCTCGCGGCGGACAACATGGTGTCCTGGTCGGCGATGATCGGGAAGCAGGAGGAGCGGTTCGCCGCGCTGCCGAACCCGTTGCAGACGCGGCGCACGCGCAGTGCGATGGCGTACCTGCCGATCGCGGGCGCGGACGTGGCGGCGATCGGCAAGCCGGTGCAATTCCTGCAGGACGTCACCGAGCACGCCGAACCGGACGACGATTTCTGGCAGATGTCCGACCACAGCGCCGAAGTCGCGAAACTCGACGTGCCGGTCAGCATGGTCACCGGCTGGTACGACCTGTTCATCCGCGCGCAGATGCGGGACTTCCGCACGCTGCAGGACGCCGGACGGTCGCCGCGGATCACCGTCGGCCCGTGGTCGCACGGCGAACCGGCCAGCTTCCGCGTGCTGATCCAGGACCAGCTCGGCTTCCTGCGCGCGCACCTCGCCGACGACCGCACCCAGTTGCAGCGCTCCCCCGTGCGGATCTTCCTGCAGAAGGCGTCGACCTGGCTCGATTTCGACCACTGGCCGCCGGCTTCCGAGCCCACGCACGCACACCTGCGCCCGGTCGGCGGTCTCGGCGAGACGGTGCCCGGCGAGGCCCTGCCCACGCCCTTCACCTACGACCCGGCGGACCCGACCCCGGCTGTCGGCGGGCCGTTGCTGATGGGAAAGTCCAAGCAGCGCGACAATTCCGAGATCGAGGCGCGCGACGACGTGCTGGTGTTCACCGGCGAACCGCTGGTGCACGACGTCGACGTGATCGGCGATGTGTCCGCCACCGTGTTCGTGCGGACCGAATTGGCCGACGCCGACGTGTACGTGCGGCTGTGCGACGTCGACCCCGGCGGCATCTCGCGCAACGTCACCGACGGGATCCTGCGGCTGCGTCCCGGCCTGCCGGAAGCCGACGCCGACGGAGTGGTGCGGGCCGAGGTGGAGCTCGACCCGACCGCGTACCGCTTCCGTCGCGGGCACCGGTTGCGGGTTCAGGTCGCGGGCGGCGCGTTCCCCCGGTTCGCGCGCAATCACGGTACGGGAGAACGGGTTTCGTCCGCGGTGCGCGGCACGCCGAACCGGTTCGAGGTGTTCCACGACGAGACCCGGCCCTCGCGGGTCACGCTGCCGGTTTTTACTCGGTGACCGCGCGCTGATGCGTCGTCAGCCTGCCGTCGTCGTGCAGCACGTGCAGCAGCAGCGACGGCGGGCTGTCGAAGTCCAGCGGCCCGCCTTCGTCCCAGCCGCGGCCCGCGCCGGGTTCCACCGGCAGCAGTGAACCGGACACCACGCCCGGCGCGATCCGCACCGGCACGCCCGCGAACTCCGTTGCCGCGCCGGTGTGCACGTGCCCGCACAACAGCGCCACGACGCCGGGATGCCGCTTCAGCACGGCAGCGAGACGGTCTTCGCCGGTCTGGCGGATCGCGTCCACCAGCGGCACCCCGACGTCGAGCGGCGGGTGGTGGAACGCGACGAACGACGGACCGTCGTGCCCGGCGAGCGTGTCGTCCAGCCAGGCGAGCGTCTCGTCGGCGAGGTAGCCCGCGCCCTTGCCCGGGATCGTCGAATCGCACGACACGAGCAGGACATCGGCCACCTTGGTCGCGGAGTTCACCGGTGCGTCGCCAGCCGGCTCTCCCAACAGCGCTTCGCGAAACTGCGCGCGGACGTCGTGGTTGCCGGGGCAGACCACCACCGGCACCGGAAGGTCCAGCAGTTCGGCCGCGCGACGGTATTCCTCGGGCAGGCCGTGATCGGCGATGTCGCCGGTGGCGAACACAGCGTCGACCGGCGCTTCGAGGTTTCGCAGGTACCGCGTCACTGCGGCGGCCCGTGCGTCGGCGCGCTCGCTGCCGTCGAGGTGGATGTCGGAAAGATGCGCGAAAACCCGCACCGGATCAGCTCCCTTGCAAGTACGTCAACGCTTTCACCCAGTTCCGGACCAGCAGCGCGGACGCGCCGGGCAAATCGTTCGCCCGCAAGGCCGCCGCGATCTCGCGGTGTTCGGCCACGCTCTCCGCCACTCGGTCCCGCCCGCCGAAGTATGCCGTCTCGTAGCGTTTGAGCAACGGCTTTGTCTGCTCGATCAAGCGCAGCAGATGGGGGTTGCCGCAGCGGGACGTGAGCAGCGCGTGCCACCGGTCGTCGGCCGTCGGGAGATCGCAGGAATCGGCTATCTCGTCGGAAATCCGGTCGAGCGCGTCCGGCAGCGAGGCGAGTTCCAGCGGCGACGTCCAGCGCAGCGCGAGCGCTTCCAGTTCGGCGATCAGCGGGTACAGCCGGCGCGCTTCCTGCGGATCGAGTGGCGCGACGAGGAATCCGCGCCCCGGAGCGGCGACGAGCAGCCCGCGGTCGGCCAGTCCGATCAGCGCCTCGCGCAACGGCGTGCGGGAGACGCCCAGCTCGTTCGCCAGGTGGACCTCGTTGATCCGGGTCTCGGCGGGGAACCGTCCGTCGAGGACGCGCGCGGTGATCTCCTCGATGAGTTCACCGCGCAGGAGTCTCTTGCCCATGCGGCGAGTATTGCACACAGTTCACTCGTACTGTATTCAGTTCATATGGCCAGCTCTTTCGATGTCGCCCGCGCACGGTCCGAAACCCCAGGGTGCGTCGGAGTCACGCACTTCAACAACGCCGGCTCCGCGCTCCCGCCCGCACGCGTCACCGACACCGTGATCGACTACCTGCGCACCGAATCCCTGCTCGGCGGCTACGAAGCGGTCGAACAGGCCAAGGACCGCATCGACGGCGTATACGCCTCGATCGCGCGGTTGCTCAACGCCGCTCCGGACGACATCGCGCTCAGCGACAACGCCACCCGCTCGTGGCAGGCGATCTTCTACGCGCTGCCGTTCGGACCGGGCGACCGGATCCTCACCGCGAGCGCCGAATACGCCAGCAACGCCATCGCCTACCTCCAGATCGCGCGCCGCACCGGAGCGACCGTCGAGGTCGTGGGCGACGACGAAACCGGCCAGCTCGACGTCGCCGACCTGCGCCGCCGGATCGACTCCGACGTCAAGCTCATCGCGGTGACCCACGTGCCCACCCAGGGCGGCCTGGTGAACCCCGCCGAGGAAATCGGCGCCGTCGCGCGCGAGGCGGGCATCCCGTTCCTGCTCGACGCGTGCCAGTCGGCCGGACAGCTGGACCTCGACGTCGAACGCATCGGCTGCGACGCCCTGACCACCACCGGCCGCAAGTACCTGCGCGGCCCGCGCGGCACCGGCTTCCTGTACGTGCACCCGCGGCTGCGCGACCGGCTCGAACCGGCGATGCTCGACCTGCACTCGGCCAAGTGGACCTCCCCCACCGAGTACGTCGTCGACCCGACCGCCAAGCGATTCGAGGTATGGGAACGCGATTACGCCGCGGTACTCGGCCTCGGCGCGGCCGTGGACTACGCGCTGGAATGGGGCCTGCCCGCGATCGAAGAACGCGTCACCGCCCTGGCCGCGACCCTGCGCTCCCGCCTGGCCGAACTGGACCGAGTCACCGTGCACGACGCGGGCGCGCGCAAATGCGGGCTCGTGACCTTCAGCGTCGACGGACTGCCCGCGGACGAGATCAAGGACCGGCTGAACGCGGCGAAAATCAACACGAGCGTGGCACGCCCGCCGTCGGCGCAGTACGACTTCACCGCCCGCCAATTGCCGGATCTGGTGCGCGCGTCGGTGCACTACTACAACACCGACGAGGAGATCGACCGGCTGATCGGAGAGGTCGCCGCACTCGCGCGGTGAGATCACCCGGTTGGCGCAGTATCCAGCGCCGCCGAAGCCGTCTCTTGTCTCGCGTACACCCGCGGAGTGCGCTGCGGCCGGGCCTGTCGAGGGGGCAGGCCCGACGGGGCAAGGGGAGGAACGAGAAGGCCTCTTGGGCCGGGAACGATGGGGGATCCCGGTTCGAGGGGCCTTCTCTTGCGTCCGCGGACACCGCACCGGATGCTCACCAGTCCAGGCGGCGAAAACAAGCCGACCCCATCCGGTGAAAACTCCACCGGATGGGGTCGGCTCGAGAACGGTGGGCGCAGCAGGGATCGAACCTGCGACCGCTCGGGTGTAAACCGAGTGCTCTCCCGCTGAGCTATGCGCCCGCGCGCCGGAACGGGGAATCCCCGCCCCGGCGAGCGAAAAGAATTCAGGCGGTCAGTTCCTCGACCGCCTTCTTCCACCCGGCCTGGTCGCGCGCCTCGCCCGGCGCGTTGACCTCGGCGAAGCGGACCACGCCTTCGGTGTCGATCAGGAAGGTGCCGCGGACGGCGAGCCCTGCCTGGTCGTTGAACACGCCGTACTTCTGCGCCACCTCGCCGTGCGGCCAGAAGTCCGACAGCAGCGGGAACTGGTAGCCCTCGACCTCGGCCCACGCCTTGAGCGAGAACGGCGTGTCGACCGAGACGCCCAGCACCTGGACGCCCTTGCCGTCGTAGTCGCCGAACTCGTCGCGCAGCTGGCACAGTTCGCCGGTGCAGATCCCGCTGAAAGCGAACGGGTAGAACACCAGCAGGACCGGCTTGTCGCCCTTGAACTGCGACAGCGTGACCGGCTGCTTGTTGTAGTCGTTGAGCGTGAAGTCAGGGGCCTGCGAACCGACCTCGACGGCCATACCGGCGATTCCTCTCCAGAGCGAACACGAGCGTGCCGCCCACCCTATCGCGGCCTCAGCGCTGCTTGGCCTTCGAGGACTTCGGCGACACCAGCCGGGTGCCCAGCCAGCCGGGGCCCACGCTGATGTTGGCCGTCTGGGCGAGCCCGACCTGGGGCACCGCCTCGGCGATGTCGCTGGGCTCGACGTGCCCGGGCTGCCCGGTCTTCGGGGTCAGCACCCAGATCACGCCGTTCTCGTCCAGCGGGCCTCGCGCGTCGACCAGCGCGTCCCCGAGGTCTCCGTCGTTGTCGCGCCACCACAGCAGCACAACGTCGATGACCTCCTGCGCGTCTTCGTCGAGGAGCTCACCGCCGATGGTTTCCTCGATCGCCGCGCGGACGTCGTCGTCGACGTCCTCGTCCCAGCCGATCTCCTGGACCACCATGTCCGGCTTGATGCCAAGGCTCTCGGCGACGCCGGCGTTGCCTGCGTCTCCCGCGGCGACCACTGCTTCCACTCCTCCAACTACGACGGAGCGCGGCGGTAGGTCCGCCGCACTCGGATACACGGTTGTCGAACAGCGAACACTGACGCGGCGCTGCGCGCAACCGTCCACACCGGATCTTTGGCAAGTCGTGTCTGCAGCGTAGGGGCTTGCCGCCTCCCCGCCCGACTCCGGGTGGCACTCAGTACCCACCGCTGCGACGCCCTCCCCGAGAGCCTCCTTTAGGGTGGAGGAGAGAAAACGCGCGCGCGATACACCGTGCGCGGGGAGTGGCGACACTCGGGCGGCCGATGTTACCGGGCAGTACAGGTGACGGGAACCCCAACCGGGACGACCATGGACGTCGGCGAGCACTCCCGCCCACCAGCTACAACGGCTACAACCAGCTACAAGGAGACCCCTTGGCCCCGCAGAACGACGGCGCCTCCGGCAAGGAGACCCCGGCTCGCGTACGCGTCATCCGTGACGGACTCGCGGCGCACCTTCCCGACATCGACCCGGAAGAGACCAGCGAATGGCTGGACTCCTTCGACGAGGCGCTGGCGCGAGGGGGCCAGCAGCGGGCCAGGTACCTGATGCTGCGCATCCTCGAGCGCGCCCGGGAGCGCAACGTCGGCGTCCCGGCGCTCACGTCGACCGACTACGTGAACACGATCCCCACCGAGAACGAGCCGTGGTTCCCGGGCGACGAGGAGATCGAGCGCCGCTACCGCCGCTACATCCGCTGGAACGCGGCGATCATGGTGCACCGCGCGCAGCGGCCGGGCGTCGGCGTCGGCGGCCACATCTCCACCTACGCCTCGTCGGCGGCGCTGTACGAGGTCGGCTTCAACCACTTCTTCCGCGGCAAGGACCACTCCGGCGGCGGCGACCAGGTCTTCTTCCAGGGCCACGCCTCCCCCGGCATGTACGCCCGCGCGTTCCTCGAGGGCCGCCTTTCCGAGCAGCAGCTCGACGGGTTCCGCCAGGAGTACAGCCACGCGGGCGAGGGCGGCGGCCTCCCGTCGTACCCGCACCCGCGGCTGATGCCGGAGTTCTGGGAGAACCCGACGGTGTCGATGGGCCTCGGCCCGATGAACGCGATCTACCAGGCGCGGTTCAACCGCTACCTGCACGACCGCGGCATCAAGGACACCTCCGACCAGCACGTCTGGGCGTTCCTCGGCGACGGCGAGATGGACGAGGCCGAATCGCGCGGCCTGATCCACGTGGCCGCGGGCGAGGGCCTCGACAACCTGACCTTCGTGATCAACTGCAACCTGCAGCGGCTCGACGGCCCGGTGCGCGGCAACGGCAAGATCATCCAGGAGCTGGAATCCTACTTCCGCGGCGCCGGCTGGAACGTGATCAAGGTCATCTGGGGCCGCGAGTGGGACGCGCTGCTCTCGGCCGACCGCGACGGCGCGCTGGTCAACCTGATGAACGTCACGCCGGACGGCGACTACCAGACGTACAAGGCCAACGACGGCGCCTTCGTCCGCGAGCACTTCTTCGGCCGCGACCCGCGGACGAAGGAACTGGTCAAGGACCTGTCCGACGCCGACGTCTGGAACCTCAAGCGCGGCGGGCACGACTACCGCAAGGTGTACGCGGCGTACAAGGCGGCCATGGAGCACCACGGCCAGCCGACGGTGATCCTGGCCCACACCATCAAGGGCTACGGCCTCGGCCCGTCGTTCGAGGGCCGCAACGCCACGCACCAGATGAAGAAGCTCACCCTCGACGACCTGAAGCTGTTCCGGGACGCGCAGCGGATCCCGATCAGCGACGAGGAGCTCGAGAAGAACCCGAAGCTGCCGCCGTACTTCCACCCCGGCCCGGATTCGCCGGAGATCGAGTACATGCGCGGCCGCCGCAAGGCGCTGGGCGGGTACCTGCCGGAGCGCCGCCCGAAGACCGCCAAGGCGCTCGTGCTGCCCGGCGACAAGGTCTACGAGGGCGTCCGCAAGGGCTCGGGCAAGCAGGAGGTCGCCACCACGATGGCGATCGTCCGGCTCATCCGCGAGCTGGCGAAGGACTCGGAGATCGGCAAGCGGATCGTCCCGATCATCCCGGACGAGGCGCGCACGTTCGGCCTCGACTCGATGTTCCCGACCGCCAAGATCTACAACCCGCACGGCCAGACCTACACCTCGGTCGACGCGAGCCTGATGCTGGCGTACAAGGAGTCCGAGAAGGGCCAACTGCTGCACGAGGGCATCAACGAGGCGGGTTCCACCGCGTCGTTCACCGCCGTCGGCACGTCGTACGCGACGCACGGCGAGCCGATGATCCCGATCTACATCTTCTACTCGATGTTCGGGTTCCAGCGCACCGGCGACGGCCTGTATGCGGCGGCGGACCAGATGGCCCGCGGTTTCGTGCTGGGAGCCACCGCCGGCCGCACCACGCTGACCGGTGAGGGTCTCCAGCACGCGGACGGGCACTCGCTGCTGCTGGCGGCGACGAACCCGGCCGTGGTGGCGTACGACCCGGCGTACTCGTTCGAGATCGCCCACATCGTCAAGGACGGCCTGCGCCGGATGTACGGCGAGACCGGCCCGGACGGCAACGGCGAGAACGTCTTCTACTACATCACCATCTACAACGAGCCGTACCAGCAGCCGGCGGAGCCGGAGAACCTGGACGTCGACGGCGTCCTGAAGGGCCTCTACCGGTACGCCGACGCCCCTGAGGGCGACGGCCCGGAGGTCCAGGTGCTGGTCTCCGGCGTCACGATGCCGGACGCGCTCAAGGCGCAGAAGATGCTGGCCGAGGAGTGGGGCGTGCGCGCCGCGGTGTGGTCGGCGACGTCGTGGGGCGAACTGCGCCGCGAAGCGGTCGAGATCGACCACGAGAACCTGCTGCACCCGGACCAGACGCCGCGGGTTCCGTACGTCACGCAGAAGCTGGCCGAGGTTTCCGGCCCGGTCGTGGCGGTGTCGGACTGGATGCGCGCGGTGCCGGACATGATCCGTCCGTGGGTGCCCACCGACATGCTCACGCTCGGCACCGACGGGTTCGGCTTCTCCGACACCCGCCCGGCCGCGCGGCGCAAGTTCCTGGTGGACGCCGAGTCGATCACCGTCGGGGCGCTGTCCGCGCTCGCCAAGCGCGGCGAGTTCGACCAGGCGAAGGTCGCCGAGGCGGCGCGCCGCTACCGGCTCGACGACGTGGCGGCCGCCGGGCCGCAGACGTCCGACTCCGGCAACGCGTGACCGCTGCCTGACTGCGGAGGCCCCTCCAGGACGATGTCCTGGCGGGGCCTCTGCCTTAAGGTAGACATCGGATGTATCCGGATGCCTGACGAAAGGTGGTCGAGCGTGACCCAGCGTCGCCTGCCCCGGCCCAGCGAGCTCAAAGAGATCCTGCGGCCGAAGCCGATCGTGCTCAACCCGACCGACCGGCGCCTGGCCGGCGCGCACACGATCGCCGACCTGCGGATGATCGCGCGCAAGCGGACCCCGCGCGCGGCGTTCGACTACACCGACGGCGCGGCCGAGCTCGAGGACAGCCTGCGCCGCGCCCGGCAGGCCTACCGCCGGGTGGAATTCCAGCCCAACGTGCTGCGCGGCGTGTCCGATGTGGACACCAGCAGGGAGATCCTCGGCAAGCGCTCGGCGCTGCCGTTCGCGTTCGCGCCCACCGGGTTCACGCGGATGATGCAGACCGAAGGCGAGCGCGCGGTGGCCAGGGTGGCGCAGCGCAACAACATGCCGATGGCGCTTTCGACGATGGGCACCACGTCGATCGAGGATCTCGCGGCCGCCGCGCCGGACGCGCGCAAGTGGTTCCAGCTGTACGTGTGGCGCGACCACGGCGCGGGCGAAGATCTGATGAATCGCGCGTGGGAGAGCGGATACGACACGCTCCTGCTGACCGTCGACACCCCGGTCGCGGGCCAGCGGCTGCGCGACGTCCGCAACGGCCTCACCATCCCGCCCGCGATCACGCTGAAGACGTTCGTGGACGGCGCGATGCATCCGGCCTGGTGGTTCAACATGCTGACCACCGAGCCGCTGAACTTCGCGTCGCTCAACCGGTTCGGCGGCACCGTCGCGGAACTGCTGGACAAGCTTTTCGACCCGACGCTGAACTTCGACGACCTCGATTGGGTGCGCAAGACCTGGCCGGGCAAGCTCGTGATCAAGGGCGTGCAGAACGTCGACGACGCCCGCGAGGTGGTGAAACACGGCGCGGACGCGGTCCTGCTGTCCAACCACGGCGGCCGTCAGCTCGACCGGGCCCCGACGCCGATCGAGCTGCTGCCCGCGACGCTGGACGCGGTCCAGGGCAGCGCCGAGGTCTGGGTCGACACCGGCATCCTGTCCGGCGGCGACATCGTGGCCGCGCTCGCCCGCGGCGCGAACGCGGTGCTGATCGGCCGCGCGTTCCTGTACGGCCTGATGGCGGGCGGCGAACGCGGCGTGCAGCGCTGCGTGGACATCCTGCGCACCGAGATGATCCGCACGATGCAGCTGCTCGGGGTCCGGCGGGTGGACGACCTGCGCCCCACCCACGCCACGCTCCGCTGAGCGGGGCGCGGGCGCGGACTGGTGCGGTCGGCGTAATCGCGTATCCAGTGACGGACATCACGTCTCCTGCCTTCGGAAGATCCGAGGGGGAAGACCATGTCCGTCACGCTGAACCGCCGCGCGCTGGCGATGCTCCGCGCGATCGCCGCCGGCCGAGCCGAACTCACCCGCAGCTGCGAACCGGATCTGAGGGTCGACGGCCTGCCCTGCTGCGACCAGACGACCGCGCACGATCTCGTCCGGGAAGGCCTGGTCCGCCCGGTATCCGCGCTGGGCGGCCCGGTCGGGCAGTGGACGCGGGCCGAGCTGACCCCGGACGGGCAGCTCGCGCTCGGCGCCTGACCTCAGCGCGCCGCGGCGACGGCCTTCTCGCCGGACACCGCGGTGCGCGCCGAGCGATTCCAGGTGACCCAGCCGTGGACGACCAGCGCGGCGAAGACGAGGTAGATCGCGGCCGAGAAGTACAGGCCGGAGCTGATCTGCAGCGGCACGCCGATCGCGTCGACCACCAGCCACACGCCCCAGAACTCCACGAGCCCGACGCCTTGCGCGGCGAACGCGACGAGCGTCCCGACGAAGATCGCGGCGTCCGGCCAGGGCGCCCACGAGGCGTCGAGTGCCTGGAGCGTCAGCGCCATCGCGACCGTGCCCAGTCCGAACGCGCCGAGCATCACGGCCCGCTCGGTCCAGCGGCCCTTGCGCACGACGACGCCGTACACCGGGTCGGTCCTGCGGTTCCAGGCCCACCAGCCGTAGAGCGAGATGAGCAGGATCGCGACCTGCCGTCCGGCGAGGCCGCCGAGATGCGCGGACGCGTAAACGGAGAAGAGCAGGACGGTCGCGCCGACCTGCACCGGCCAGGTCCACAGCGTCCGCCGCTGCGCGAGGAACACGACCGCGAGCGCGAACACCTGCCCGGCCAGCTCGGCGATCGAGATCCACTGGCCGAACACGGTCACGCCGTGATGCAACAGGAAGTCCACGTCGGCACCCCTTCCGATCTACGCCTCCCAACATGCAACACGGAGCCGCCATTCCCGTGCCGATGTGAGACTGCAGACAGTCCCGCTGAGTGGACGCCGGAGCCGGACATGGCGAAGGCCCGGCGCCGGGGTGGCACCGGGCCTCCATCGCCCGAGCGGCGGGGCCGACTGTGGTCGTCGAGCCCCAGCCCTACATGCCGTCCTTGCCGACCGCCGCGAGCAGACTGGCGGCAGGCAGACCGCGGGGCCGCGCTGCCGAAGCAACGCGGCCCCTTGTCCCCGACCCGCGGATCGGGGAAGGCCGTCAGCGAAGCCGCCGGCCGGGTTTGAATCCGGTCAGCAGCACGGCCCGGAGCCGGTGAACCTCCGCGGATCAGCTCGCTGTCCGCGGAATCCCCGGCTCGGCTGGCCTCCGCTCAGCGGTCCACGCGGCCGAACCCGGCGGGCGGGGTCGGCGGCTCCGGCGGGCGACCGCCGTCCGCGGGCATCTGGCGGGTCTGCTCGCCCGGCTGCGGGAGGCTGCCCGACTGGGACTGCGGGTAGCTCTGCGTCCGGGCCTGCCCGGCGTGCGCGTGCTGCCCGCTCACCTGGCCCTGCTCCCGCGCACCGTTGCCGGAGCCGACCTGGCCCTGCAGGTTCGCCAGCCAGCCGCCCCAGCGTTCCTGGGCCGGCTTGATCAGGCCGCCGCCGAAGCCGACCACGATCACGCCGCCCGCGGTCGCCAGGACCGCGATCAGGATCGGGCCGGTCACCGCCGTCGCGATGTTCACCTGGCCCAGCGCCGCGATGATGCCGAACGCCATCACCAGCCAGTACGCGGTCGTGCTGAGCAGCCGCCCGGCCGAACGGCCCGACAGCGCGCCCGCGACGACGTCCCGCACGACCTTCGCGATCGCCGCCGCGACGATGATCAGCACCACCGCGACCAGGATCCTCGGCAGGAACGCGATGATGTCGTTCAGCAGCTGGCTCACCGGGTTCGACTGCCCGAACACCCCGAACGCCAGCTGCAGCGCGATCAGCAGAATGAAGTAGTAGACGAGTTTCACGAGCACCGCGGTGGCGTCGAGATTCGCGCCCTTCACCATTCCGGTCAGCCCGGTCTTCTCCACCATCCGCGTGAAACCGAGCTTTCCGAGAACGAGCCCGACCGCTTTGGACACGGCTTTCGCGATCAGCCAGCCGATCAAGAGGATGATCAGAAAACCCACGAGTTTCGGGACGAACGTGGCCACCAGATTCCAGGCCTGTCCGAGTCCGTCCTTGAGTTGTTCACCCACGCTGGCTCCCTTCGCCGCGGTTCGACGTGGATTCCGGCACCGTCCTGTCGCACCGGGTCGCAGGACAGGTACCCACTGCGCCCGAGTGCTGTGCACCACGATCGAGTGAGACGACTGGCGCGGGAAGATCAATCGCCGCCATACTTGTCCTACCGGTGGGGACCGGGGAGACGAGGCCGCTCGGCGCAGCGAAAACCGCAAGCGCCGAGCGGCCTCGAACATTTTCCGCTCTTTATCGCCGCGCGCGGGCGCTTCCGAGACGAATGCGGTTCGGGTTTTCTCCGCCGTTCATCTGGCCTTCATGTTCGGGCGATTGGCGAGTCGCCGACGGATTTGCGTGCCGACCAGCGTACGGCGGCGGAGATGTCCGGACGGGAATCCCGTGCGGGCGCGGTCTGTGCGGTGCGAATTCGCGTCGCGCGACAGCCCGCGGCGGCGAATTGCGCGGGTCTTCCGCACGCGTGCCGGATTACCGCGCGGCGGAGATGCCACGCGAAGGTCATTAACGGGCGTTCGGCCGGGTGACCGGAACGGCGGGTTCGCGAGGGCGGCGTTCACGCAACTCACCCGATGCCGCTAACCCACGTGGGTTAGGGCCCCCGCTGCCCAGGTCCCTCACCGGGACAACGCCTCCACCGAGAGTAGAGGCTTCGGCACACAAACGGCGGGCCGCGGCATTCCGCCGCGGCCCGCCGTCCGGAACTTCGCGGTCAGGCCGCGCGCAGGGCGTCCCGCAGCTTCACCTTCGCGCCGGTGCGCATCACCGCGTTGCGGTAGATCCGCGCGGCCAGCCAGATCAGCGCCGGGATCAGCACGATCACCAGACCCACCGACAGCACCGCCTCCCACACCGGCACGCCGCCCATCGCGAGCCGCATCGGCATCAGCGTCGGCGCGAACACCGGGATCAGCGACAGCACCTCGGCCAGCGGGCTGCCCGGATTCGACGGCAGGATCGAAATCCCCACCACGTACCCGGCGATCACGAACATCAGCGCGGGCATCGTCGCACCGCCCACGTCCTCCTGCCGCGACACCAGCGCGCCGAGAGCGGCGAACACGATCGAATACATGAAGAACCCGAGCAGGTACCAGACGATCAGCCAGATCACGGTGCCGACCGCGGCGTTCACCGAGATCGTCAGCACCCCGAACCCGAGCCCGGCCGCGACGCCGGCCACGCCGATCGCCAGCATCTGGATCAGCCCGACGACGCCGATGCCGAGCACCTTCCCGGCCATCAGCTGCCACGGTTTGATCGTCGACAGCAGCAGTTCGACCACCCGCGAGGTTTTCTCCTCGACGACGCCCTGGGCCACGCTCTGCCCGTTGAGCATCAGCGAGAGGTAGATCAGGATGCCCGCGATGATGCCGAGCACCAGCTGCTGCCCGTTGTAGTCGTACGGTTTCTCGAGCGGCGGCAGTTCGTCGATCGTCGCCTCGGCGGTCGCCTGGCGCACCTTCGCCGGATCGCCGCCGAGGGACTCGATCTGCTGGTTGAGCGCCAGCTGGCCCTCGAGCACGGTGAACGTGTTCTTCAGCTTCGCGTCCAGGTCCTTCTTCACCTGGACGTGCACCCGCTTCGCGTCCTGCACCAGCAGCGCGTCGATCGAGCCGTCCCGGAGCTTGTCCTGGCCGGTCTTCTCGTCGGGCACCTGCTGCGTCGCGACCGTCTGGCCGATCGACTTCGCCGTCGCGCTCAGCGGCTGCGCCAGCGGCGAGGCGGCCGGCACGTAGCCGACCGTCGCGTCGGCGCCCCCGCCGCCGTTGAAGAGCTTGAAGACCAGCGCCAGCCCGACGACGATGACCACCATCACCAGCGTCGTGATGCGGTAGGCCTTGGAATTGACCCGCGTGGTGATTTCCCGGCCGGCGACGAGGCCGACCGCGGACATCGGGCTCATCTGAACGTTCGACCCGGTCATGCCGCGGCCTCCTGCTGCTCGGACACGACAGAACGGAACAACTCGGTCAGGGACGGCAGTTTGCGGGCGAATTCCCGCACCGGGCCGGTCGCCAGCGCGGCGCGCAGCACCGCCTGGTCGTCGGCGCCGTCAGCCAGTTCCAGTTCGGTCACCGGGCCCTTGCGGCCGAGCACGGTC
Organism: Amycolatopsis sp. La24; assembly: GCF_029087445.1. Classification (NCBI taxonomy): domain Bacteria; kingdom Bacillati; phylum Actinomycetota; class Actinomycetes; order Pseudonocardiales; family Pseudonocardiaceae; genus Amycolatopsis; species Amycolatopsis sp. La24. The sequence continues at coordinate 35,982 of NZ_JARACH010000066.1, read as the reverse complement.
ACGCCGGGCAGCGCGGCGGCCCAGTTTTCCGGAGCCTCCGGCGCGTCGACGAGCAGCCGGACGGTCCCGCCCGCGCGCAGTTCCGCCACCGTGCCGGACGCTTCCATCCGTCCACTCCGGACAATCCCGATCCGGTCGCACAGCCGTTCCACCAAATCCAGCTGGTGACTGGAAAACACGACCGGAACGCCCTCGGCGGCCTTCTCCTTCAGCACGTCGCTCATCACGTCGACGGCCACCGGGTCCAATCCGGAAAACGGTTCGTCCAGCACGAGAATCCGCGGTTCGTGCACCAGCGCGGCGGCCAGCTGCACGCGCTGCTGGTTGCCGAGGCTGAGCTTCTGCACCTCGTCGTCGCGGCGCGCGGCCACGCCGAGGCGTTCGGTCCACCGTTCGCTCGACGCCTTCGCCGCGGCGGCGGGCATTCCGTGCAGCCGGGCCAGATACGTGAGCTGCTCGCCGACCTTCATCTTCGGGTACAGGCCGCGTTCCTCGGGCATGTAGCCGATCTGCCGGCGCGTTTCGTGCGTGATGGGCTCGCCCGCGTAGCGAACCTGGCCCGCGTCGGCGCTCAGCACCCCGAGCGCGATGCGCATGGTGGTCGTTTTGCCCGCCCCGTTGCTGCCGACGAATCCGAAAAGCTCCCCCGGCCGCACGTCGAACGTCATTTTCTCGAGCGCCACCACGGCGCCGTACCGTTTGGAGATCCCGTCGATCTCCAGTCCGGGCTCTGGCATGGCCCGTCCCCCTGTTCTTTTTTCGCGCGGGGTGATCCCCTGCCACCCCACCCCGGATCCTAGGCACTTCGTCCAGGCGCCGCCCACCGCCTGAGGTCGCCGTCGCATCCGCCTAAAGTTGCGGGTCGCGCGCGGCACGTAGGATCGGATCCGACATGGCCGACACCACGGGACGCCCAGCGCGCAAGCACCACGGACTGTCCGCGAAAACCCTGCGCAGCCTGGAGCACGCCTCCGGGCGGCTGGCGAGCGCGAGCGTCGCGGAAATGGAACGCAGGCTGGTGTGGTTCGCGCGGCTCCCCGCCGACCAGCGCGCCAGCGTTTTGCTGATCACGCAGACCGGGGCCAGCGGATTCGTCGCGTGGCTGCGGGATTCGAAGGAAGCGCTGAAGCTCACCACCGAGGCCTTCCGCGACGCGCCGACCGAAGTGTCGCGCTGGATCAGCCTGCGCCAGGCCGTCGCGATGGTGCGGCTCGCGATCGAGGTATTCGAGGAGCAGCTCCCCGAATTCGCCGCTTCGGAAGCCGAACGTGCCGCGCTGATCGAAGGAATTCTGCGCTACGGCAGGGAAATCGCTTTCGCCGCGGCCAATTCCTACGCCGCGGCGGCGGAAGCGCGCGGCGCGTGGGACGCCCGGCTCGAAGCGCTCGTGGTCGACGGAATCGTCCGCGGGGACGCCGAAGAATCCGTCCTTTCGCGAGCCGCGGCGCTCGGGTGGGATCCGGCCGCGGCGGCGACTGTGCTGGTGGGAAATCCACCGTCGGACGACCCGCCGACGGTGGTTTTCGACGTCCGCGCCCGCGCCGCCCGCGTCGGCCGCGCGGTGCTGCTGTCGGTGCAGGGCTCGCGGCTGGTGATCGTGATCGGCGGCCCCACCGAGGGCGGGCCGAAGGAACGCGAAATCCTGGCCCGGATGTCAACGGTGTTCGCCGACGGCCCGGTCGTCGCCGGTCCGACAGTGCCGACACTGGCCGAGGCGCACCACAGCGCGGCCGAAGCGCTGTCCGGCCTGCGCGCGGTGGTCGGCTGGCCCGCCGCGCCGCGCCCAGTGCGCTCCGACGACCTCCTCCCCGAACGAGCCCTCTCCGGCGACCCCGGCGCGGAACGGCTGCTGGTCGACCTGGTGGCCCGGCCGTTGGAAGAAGCCGGAGCCGCCCTGCAGCGGACGGTCGAGACCTATCTGGACACCGGCGGGGTGCTGGAACGCTGCGCGCAAACCCTGTTCGTGCACCCGAACACGGTCCGGTACCGGCTGCGCAAAGCCGCCGAACTCACCGGCCGCAACCCGACCGACGCCCGCGATGCACTGGTGCTGCGGGTCGCACTCACGGTGGGCAGACTCGCCCGGGCTCGCGGGCTTTGGTGAACGCCCCAGTGAGGTTTTCTCACTAGCGCGGTGCGCGAGCGGCAGCGGTGCTTGCGAGGTGCTGCGGACACCGGCCAGCAAGGCGCGCCGGGGCGGCTCCTCTCCCGTTTCGGTCCGTGAAGGGCTCCTTGAGGGAATCTGATTCCCTCAAGGAGCCCTTCACGGACCTCGCCACCGCGCCCACCCGCTGCCGGAGGAACGAAACTCTCCACGGACGCGGTGCGCGAAGCCGCCCCCGGTCGACGGCGCGGTTGGGCCGGTGCAGATGTCGTGAGGGGCCCCTGACGGAATCTGATTCCCTCAGGGCCCCCTCACCGACGCCACCCAGAGCGGAGAAGCAACGCGGCCCGGTCGACGTCTCGCTGCTGAAAACCCCAATGTGGCATTGGGTGCATGTCACGCACCCAATGTGGCGTTCGGTGCGTCTGACGCACCCAATGCCACATTGGGGACATCCCGCCCGGCCTACTCCGCCCCTCCGAGACGCGGCGTGACAGGGGAGCGGCGAGCGCGTGGCGGGTGACAGACTTCACGGCAAGCGCTGGTTGAATCCCACAAGGCGGATGGGTTAAGGGCCGGGTTCTCCGGCGGGTCTTTGGAGGTTTCCTCCAATAACGCCGCGCGGACTTGGTGACCGCCCGCAGCCGAAGCGCGACGGGTCCCGTGGTCTCATAGACAGCGTGACAGTTGCAGTCCTCTCCCCCGGCCAGGGTTCCCAAGCCCCCGGCATGCTCGCTCCGTGGCTCGAGCTCGACGGCGCCCGCGCGCGCGTCGAAGAGTGGTCCGCCCGCTGCGGGCTCGACCTGATCCGGCTCGGCACCGAGGCCGGCGCCGAGGAGATCCAGGACACCGCTGTCGCGCAGCCGCTGATCGTCGCGCTGTCCCTGCTGTCCTTCGAGCACCTCCCGGTCGCCGACGACGCTCCGGTCGCCGGCCACTCCGTCGGCGAACTGGCCGCGGCCGCGATCGCCGGGGTGCTCAGCCCGGCCGACGCCGTCGCGCTCGCCGCGGTCCGCGGCGCCGAGATGGCCAAGGCCTGCGCGCTCGAACCGACGTCGATGGCCGCGGTGATGCTCGGCGATCCCGAGGAAGTCGCCGCGTGGCTGGAAAGCCAGGGCCTCGCCGCCGCGAACCGCAACGGGGCCGGGCAGATCGTCGCCTCCGGGTCCGCCGCCGCGATCGAGAAGATCATCGCCGAGCCGATGGAGGGCACGAAGATCCGTGCGCTCAAGGTCGCCGGCGCCTTCCACACGCCCTACATGGCCCCCGCGGAAGACGCCCTGCGCGAGCACGCCGCCGGTCTCTCCCCGGCCGACCCGACGCGCCCGCTGCTGTCCAATGCCGACGGTCAGGTCGTCACGAGCGGCGCGGAGTACCTGCGCAGGCTCGTCGCCCAGGTGACCCGCCCGGTCCGCTGGGACCTCACCATGGACGGGCTCGTCTCGCTCGGCGTGGACCGCACCGTCGAACTGGCGCCCGCGGGCACCCTGACCGGACTGGTCAAGCGGCAGCTCAAGGGCGTCGTCACCACTACCACCGCGCTGAAGTCGCCCGCCGAGCTGGCGGCGCTGCGCGAGGAGGACGCCCAGTGACCGCCCGCCCCACCCTGCGCCTGGCCCAGGGCGCCCCCGCCGCCCGCATCCTCGGCTTCGGCAGCTACCAGCCGGACCGGATCGTCACGAACGACGACCTGTCGCAGGTCATGGACACCAGCGACCAGTGGATCCGCGACCGCGTCGGCATCATCGAGCGGCGGTTCGGCGAGAAGGACGACGTGCTGGTCGACTACGCCGTCGCCGCCGGGTCCGAAGCGCTCGCCGACGCGGGCCTCGACGCGTCCGAAGTGGACACCGTCATCGTGCCCAACTGCACCATGCCCTCCCAGATCCCGAACGCGGCCGGGCAGGTCGCCGCGCGGATCGGCGTCGCGGCCCCCGGCGCGTTCGACCTCAACGCCGCGTGCGCCGGATTCTGCTACGGCCTCGGCGTCGCCTCCGACCTCGTGCGCGCGGGCTCGGCGAAGAAGGTCCTCGTGATCGGCGCGGAGAAGCTCACCGACGTCGTGGACCCGACCGACCGCGCGAACGCGATCATCTTCGCCGACGGCGCGGGAGCCGCGGTGGTCGGCGGGTCCGACGAACCGGGCATCGGCCCGGTCGTGTGGGGCAGCGCGGGCGACCTCGTCGACCTCATCTACATGCGCGACCACCAGTGGATCTACCAGGAGGGCCAGTCGGTCTTCCGCTGGGCGACCACGCAGATCGCGCCGATCGCGCTGCGCGCGCTGGAAGCCGCCGGGCTGCAACCGTCCGATGTGGACGTGCTGGCGCCGCACCAGGCGAACCTCCGGATCGTCGAGTCGATCGCCAAGAAGCTGCGCGCCAAGGGGGCGCGCGAGGACATGGTGGTGGCCGACGACATCAAGTACTCGGGCAACACCTCGTCCGCTTCGATCCCGATGGCGCTGGACCACATGCGCAAGGCGGGGACGGCGAAAAGCGGCGACGTGGTGCTGGCGGTCGGCTTCGGAGCCGGGCTTTCCTATGCCGCGCAGGCGTTCGTCCTGCCCTGAGCGATACTTCCCCCGCGGGCGCCGTGCCCGCGAGCGGACCTCCAGAAGAACCGAGAAGGGAACAACACCGATGGCTGACAACACTGAGATTCTCGCCGGCCTCGCCGAGATCGTCGAAGAGGTCGCCGGCGTGGCTCAGGACGACGTCACCGCCGAGAAGTCGTTCGTGGACGACCTGGACATCGACTCGCTGTCGATGGTCGAGATCGCCGTGCAGGCCGAGGACAAGTTCGGCGTCAAGATCCCGGACGACGAGCTGGCCAACCTGAAGACCGTCGGCGACGCGGTGAACTACGTGTCCGCCAACTCGAAGTAAGTCCTCTTCGTACCCGGGCCCCGGTCCGGAGCCGACCTTGGGGAGACACCCATGAGCAACATCGACGTCGTGATCACCGGAATGGGCGCGACCACGCCGCTCGGCGGGGACGTCGCGTCCACCTGGGACGGTCTGCTGGCCGGCCGCAGCGGGATCCGCACGATCGAGGCGGACTGGGCGGCGGAGCTGGACCTGCCGGTGCGGATCGCGGCGCAGCTCGCCGTCGAGCCGACCGACATCCTGCCCCGCGTGCAGGCCCGCCGGCTCGACCGGTGCGAGCAGGTGGCGATCATCGCCGCCCGTCAGGCCTGGGCCGACGCCGGGTTCGCCGAGCAGACCGACGAGCACGCCGACGTCGAACCGGAACGCCTCGGCGTCTCGATCGGCACCGGGGTCGGCGGGCCGGTGACCCTGCTGACCCAGAACGATCTGTTGCACCAGCAGGGTCTTCGCAAGGTGTCGCCGCTGACCGTGCCGATGCTGATGCCGAACGGGCCCGCCGCGCACGTGGGCATCGACCTGAAGGCACGGGCCGGGGTGCACTCGCCCGCGTCGGCGTGCGCGTCCGGGGCCGAGGGCATCGCGAACGGCTTCGAGATGATCCGGTCCGGACGGGCCGACGTGGTGGTCGCGGGCGGTTCCGAGGCGTGCATCCACCCGATCACCGTCGCCGGGTTCGCCCAGGCGCGCACGGTGTCGACGCGCAACGACGACCCGGCCGCGGCGTCGCGTCCGTTCGACGTGAGCCGCGACGGCTTCGTGCTCGGCGAGGGCTCCGGCGTCGTCGTGCTCGAGCGGGCCGACCGCGCGAAGGCCCGCGGCGCGCGGATCTACGCGAAGCTGGCCGGCTACGGCCTGACGTCCGACGCCTACCACATCACGGGCAACCACCCGGAGGGCATCGGGCAGATCGCGGCGATGCGCGCGGCGATGACGATGGCCGGACTGTCCCCTTCGGACGTCGGCCACGTGAACGCGCACGCGACGTCCACTGTGGTCGGGGACATCGGCGAGGCGGCCGCGATCCGGTCCGCGATCGGCGAGCACCCGGTGGTCACCGCGCCGAAGGGCGCGCTCGGCCACCTCGTCGGCGGTGCGGGCGCGGTCGAGGGCATCGCGACGATTCTCGCGCTGTACGAGGGCGTCGTTCCCGCGACGCTGAACCTCACCGAACTGGACCCGAAGGTGCAGCTCGACGTCGTCGCCGGGGAGAACCGCAAGGTCGAACTCGCCGCGGCGCTGTCCAACTCGTTCGGTTTCGGCGGGCACAACACCGCTCTGCTGTTCACGCCGGCGAACTGAGTCCTTTTCACGCTGAAGGGCCCCGCGGAAATCTTCCGCGGGGCCCTTCAGCGTTTCACCGGGTTCTCAGCACTTGTCGTGTTCGGTGGCGGTGCCGTCGACGGTGTCGATCCGGTACGAGCCGTGCTCGAACTTCAGCGGCAGCACCAGCCGCCAGTGGATGCACTTCTCCTGGAAGTCGACCGGGGCCTCGTTGAGCGACTGGGTGCTGGTGAACCCGACCAGCGCCCGCAGCGTCCCCTGCGCGCCCGGTTCGATGCGGTACAGCATCACGTCGACGTCCTTAGTGGACTGGAAGCTCCGGTGGAAGTCGTACTCCGGCATCTTGCTGCGGCGAGCGTCGCTGACCGTCTCCGCCCAGGCCTCGTAGTCCTTCTGGTTCACCGCGGTGAAATAGGACTTCAGCACCGTGCGGACGGCGTCGTCCTGCGGGTGGTTCTCGGCGTCCGGGGTGGCCCCGACCTCGACCGCGCCGGACTTGTCGGCCGCACCGCCGCTGGTGGTGGCGGACGGAGCCATGGCTTCGCCGTCGGCCGCACGCGGCGAATCGGGGCGGCGGTACAGCTCGCGGGCGAGCAGACCCCCGGCGACGGTGATGGACAGCACCACCACGAGCACGGGGATCAACCACCGCTGACGGGAAGGCGGGGCCGGGTGAACGCTCACCCGGGTGAGGGTACCGCCCCCGCTCACCCGACCTGGTGCAGCCAGGTGACCGGGGCGCCGTCGCCCGCGTGCCGGTACGGCTCGAGCGCCTCGTCCCAGGCCGCGGCGAGGAGTTCGTCGAGCTTGTGCGCGAGGGTTTCGCCGCCGCGGGTCATGCTGACGAGCGCGCGCAGCTGGTCCTCGCCCACGACGATGTCGCCGTTGGCGCTGGTGCGGCCGTGCCAGAGCCCGAGTCCGGGCGCGAAGCAGAACCGCTCGCCGTCGACGCCCGCGCTGGGTTCCTCGGTGATTTCGAAGCGCACCATCGGCCACGCCTTGAGCGCGCCGGCGAGTTTGCCCGCGGTTCCTGCGGGCGCGCTCCAGCTGCATTCGGCCCGGAGCTGTCCCGGACTGGCCGGCTGGGCCGTCCACTTCAGCTCGACACGGGCACCAAGGGTGCCCGAAATCGCCCACTCGACGTGCGGACATACCGCAGACGGCGACGAGTGGACGTACACCACGCCTCGGGTGCTGCCACGGGTGCTCACTGCTGACCTCCGCTTGTTCGACGAGGGACGTCTTCCCCTACGACCTCTCGAACCCTGCGCAGGTTGCGTAGCCTCCACGGCAGTTCCCGACCTGTGTAGCACATTCTGCACCCCAACCGTGCCGTTTGGCCACATGAACACCACAAGTCGCAGCGGACGACCCATTGTGGTGAGCCACGCCGACGCGAGGGCGCGAAGCACGGTTCCGGCGGCCCGGCACGCTAGCGTGGTGCACCGGAAACGCTGCGGATTCGACAGGAGAATTTCGGTGCGACTGGTCCGTCTCGGGCAGCAGCCCTCGCGCGTCGCGGAAGACGTGCGGGCCGCACTGGCCTCCCTCGGCCGGGGGAGCACGGTGATCGGCGGCGTAGCGCTCGTCGGCGCCCGCCCGACCGGAGACCGTCCGGTCGAGGCGGTCGTGGTGCTGCCCGCGGGCGTGCTCGTCGTGATCGGCGTCGACCTGCCCGACCCGGCCCTGCGCCTCGAAGCCCCGCTGAGCGGCCCGTGGAAAGCGGACGGCTGGCCCCTGGTCCACGGCGACGACGTCAACCCCGCCACCGAAGCTCTCGACCTGTCCCAGGAATGCGAGCGCCGCATCGCGGAACTCGGCGGAGGCCCGGTCGGCACGATCGTGGCGGTCGGCCCGTACGTCGAGACGGTCGACCAGCCCCCCGGCGACCTCGCGGGCCCGGTCCGCGTGCTGCACCCGACGCCGACGACCATGCTGGCAGCAACGGTCTCCCTCGCCACGGCCCGGCATCCGCGCTCGGTGGACCAGGCCCGCGCGTTGATCGCGGCGCTGGCTCCGGACGCGCCGGAGCTTTCGGACGAGGTCCTGCGCGGGGAAGGGTTCGTCCGGTTCGCGGACGACGTTCCGGTTCCTCCTGGGCCCCGGTCTCCCGGGGGTTCGGCTGGTTCTGCCGCTGCCGCTGCCGGGGTGGCTGGCGGTGCTTCGGCTGGTTCGGCTGCTGCCGCGAGCGCAGTCAACACTGGCCCGGCGAGCAATGGCACTGCCGCCGCGAACTCCGGTGCTGAGGTCGGAACGGGGGTCTCCGCTGGGGCTGCGACCGCAGGGCTCGGAGCTGCTGCGGCCACCGCGGCGACATCCGGCCCTGCTGGAACCGCCGCCAAGCCCGATCCTGCTGGGGCCGTCGCCGGTTCCGGCTCGCCAGGCCCGGGAAACTCCGCTCCAGACTCGGCTCGGGCCGTTGCTGTCGGGTCCGGCGCAACCCCGTCCAGTGCCGCTGGATCGAACACCGTCGCTCCCGGCACAACACCTTCCGGTGCTGCCGGATCGAACGCTCTCGCTCCCGGTACCACACCTTCCGGTGCTGCCGGATCGAACGCTGTCGCTCCCGGTACCGCTCCATCCACCGCGGAGGCCGTCCCCGGCGGCACTGCGAGGCCGCAAACTCCAGCCGGTGCCGGTGATGTCCGAGGGCTTCCCGTCTTCCCCGGTGCCGCCACGTCGGGATCCGCAGGCACCGCGACGCCGAAGGCTGCTGCTTCCCCCAGCAACCCTTCCGCCGCACCGAAGTCCGTCACTCCGCCGGTGCCGAGGCCGAAGATCATCGCGGTACGGCCGCCTCGTCCGGAGATTCCGTCGATCGAACTGGAGTCGCTTTCCGAAGCGCCTACCGAGTCCGCGGACCCGCCTGAGGCGCCGACCGAGAAGATGCCGTCCCCGGCGAAGCCGCAGCCTGCCGGACGTCCGCGCGGTGCCGTTCCGCCAGTCGTGCCGAGCAGTCCGCCCCAACCCCCGCGACCGGCTCCCTCCGCAAGCTCGGCCGCCAGCCCCGGTACCGGATCGAAGGCAGTCAGTCCCGGAACCGGAACAACCGCTGCGGCAGGACCTGCGCCTGGGGCAGCCCGAGCTGGAGCAGGTGCACCCTCCGCTGCCGGAACACGCGCGACCGCCACGCCAGGAACCGGCACCGGGACAGCAGGGGCAGGACCTGAGGCAACCGTCATGGCCGGACCCGGTACTGGGGCAAGCTCAGCCGCAACCGCCACGCCAGGAACCGGCGCTGGGGCAACCGGGGCGGGCGCTGCGACAACTCCCGCGGGAAACCGTGCCGGGGCGGCCGGGGCAGGAGCAGCGACAACCCCCGCGGGAACCGTGGCCGGGGCGGGAGCTGCGGCAACCTCCGCGGGGACCGGCACCGGGGCAGGAGCAGCGACAACCGCCGCGGGAACCGGTGCCGGAGCCGGGCCGAACTCCCCGGCTGGGCCGAACTCCCCTGCCGGACCTGGGAAACCGGGCTCCCGGACCGTCAAGTGGGTGCCGATCGCGGCGATCGTCTTGCTGGTCGTCCTGGTGGTGTCGGCGATCGTCGTGGCGACCAGCGGCGGTGACGACACCGCCGCCGCGCCCGTCAGCAGTGCACCGCCGAGCAGTGTTCCGAGTCCGGTGCCTAGCAGTGTCCAGTCGAGCGCCCCGCCGGCCCCGACTCTCACCTTCGAACCCCGCGCGAGCAGCGCTGACCAGAAGTGCGCCTCGCACGCGTTCGGGGACGTCCAGGCGAGCCTCCAGCAAACCAGCTGCTCCGCGGTCCGCCGCGCGAGCTACACGGCGCTCGTGGACGGGCGGCCGGCCGCGGTGACCGTCGCGGTAGTCGAGTTTTCCGATGCCGGGCAGGCCGATCATCTCAAGCAGATCGCCGACATCCCGGGCGGCGGCGGAATCCTGGACGTCGCCACGGAAACCGGCAAGTGGCCTTCGGGGCCGCCGCAGTTCGACGGTGCCGCCTACGCCAGCAAGATCGACGGGAAGGGCGTCCGGATCGTGCAGGCGGTCTGGCAGCCCGGACCGTCCACTCCGGACGATCCCGGTCTTGCCCGCGCGGCGAAAGGCGCGCTCGACTTGCAGCTGCCGTCCTGAGGGAGCGGCTCAGCGGCCGACCGCGTTCAGTTCGGCCCTGCCGTCCTGAGGGGAAGCCTCAGCAATCGCCCGCCGCCGCGGCACCAGGTGAACGGCGCAGCAACCGGACGGCACCACCACACCCGGCGAACGACTCAGCAATCGACCGCCACGGCGGCACCGCGCGAACGACCCACCAACCGATCTCCGCTGCAGCACCGAGCTAACAGCTCACCGACCGCCCGCCACCACAGCACCGCGCGAACAACTCACCAACCAACCGCCACCACACCACCGCGCGAACAACTCACCAACCATCCGCCACCGCAGCACCGAGCCAACAGTTCGCCAACCGACCTCCACGGCAGCACCGCGCGAACGGCTCACCAACCAACCGCCACCACACCACCGCGCGAACGGCTCACTGCCACCCGTTCTCCAGCAGGTCGAACGCCACGTCGACAACCCGCGGCGGGTCGTCCGAGCGGTCGGCCAGCGAGGCCGTCTCCAGTGCGAAATGAGCCAGCACCGCGCATCGCGGGTCGTCCTCCGGCGCACCGGTTTCCGCGGCGATCACGCGGCTCAGCGTGTGCTCGTGCCCCATCCACATCTTGTGCCAGTACTCGGAAAGCGCGGGCGTCTCCCGCACCAGCCGCAGCAGCGGTTCGGCTTCCGCGCGGATGCCGGAGGTCGCCCGCACGTGGATGTGCGCGCGGAGCGCCTCCAGCACCGACGTGCCCTCCGGCCGGTCGCGGACTGCCGAGACCAGCGCCTCGTCCACCTCGGGCTCCCGGTCGAACACGAGAGCTTCCTTCGTCGGGAAGTGCTTCATCAGCGTGGTGGTGGACACGTCGGCGGCGTCGGCGATCTCGCGCACGGTCACCTGGTCGTAGCCCCGCTCCAGGAACATCCGCAGGGCAGCGTCGGCCAGCGCCTGGCGGGTCGCCGCCTTTTTGCGTTCACGCCGGCCGGGAGCGGGGGCACTGGTCATGCCCCGACGCTACCGGACCGCACCGACATTCAGAGTCCGTAAGCCTCCAGCAGCCGCAGCCACACCTCGCTGATCGTCGGGAACGCGGGGACCGCGTGCCACAACCGGTCCAGCGGCACCTCGCCGACGACCGCGATGGTCGCCGAGTGCAGCAGTTCCGCCACGTCTTGCCCGACGAACGTGACACCCAGCACGACACCGCGTTCGGTGTCGACGACCATGCGCGCTTTGCCCTGGTACCCGTCGGCGTGCAAGGACGAACCGGCGACCGCGATGTCGATGTCCACCACCCGGTCGGCAGATCCGTCGCGCGCCTCGGTCAGGCCGACTGACGTCACCTCCGGGTCGGTGAACACCACTTGCGGCACCGCGTGATGGTCGGCGGTCGCGCTGTAGCGGCTCCACGGTTCGGTCGAGATCTCCTCGCCGCGGGCGCGGGCGGCGACCGAGTCCCCGACGACGCGAGCGGCGTATTTTCCCTGGTGGGTCAGCAAAGCGCGGCCGGTGACGTCGCCCGCGCCGTACAGCCAGCCACCCTCCACAGCGGACACTCGGCCGCTTTCGTCCACCTGGAGCGGGCCGTCGGTGGGCAAACCGAGGACGTCCAGCCCGATTGTGCTGGTCGCGGGCGCGCGGCCGGTGGCGACCAGGAGTTCGTCCACGACGATCTCCCCGCCCTCGGAGAGCTTCAGCCGGGTTCCACCGTCCACACTGGACACTTCACTCAGGCCCGAATTCGCGTGCACGCGGACGCCCGCCTCGCGCAATCCGTCCAGGACCAGGTCTCCGGCGAACTCCGGCAGCCGGGGCAGCGGGCGTTCGCCGGTGATCACGAGGTCGACCTGCGCGCCGAGCCGGGCCCACGCCTGCGCCATCTCGACGCCGACCACGCCGCCGCCGAGCACGCCGAGCCGTCCGGGCACCTCGGTCGCCGACGTCGCTTCCCGCGAACCCCACGGCTTGATGGTGTCCAGACCCGGAATCCGCGGCGTGCGCGGGACGCTGCCGGTGCACACGATCACCGCGTGCCGGGCGGCGAAAACGCGGCCGTCGTCAAGCGTGACCTCGCGTTCTCCGCTGATCCGGCCGTACCCGCGCACGGGTTCGATGCCCGCGCCGCGCGCCCATTCGACCTGGCCGGAGTCGTCGCCCTTGCCGGTGAACCAGTCGCGGCGGGCGAGCGCCTTGCCCGCGTCGAGCGCGTCGCCGATCGGCACTCCGGGCATCCGCTTCGCCGCGGCGAGCAGGTTTCCCGGGCGCAGCAACGCCTTGCTCGGGATGCACGCCCAGTACGAACACTCCCCGCCGAACCGTTCGTGTTCGACCAGGGCCACCTTCAGCCCGCCCATGGCGGCCCGTTCGGCGGCCACTTCCCCGACCGGACCCGCGCCGATGACCACCACGTCGAAAGTCTCTGCTGCCATTGCCCCAGCGCACACCACCGCGCAGGTTCGCGCAAGCCTGCCGGTATTCTCGTACGAGAGCTGCAAGAAACCGGCGGCACCGCGAAATCCGGGTCGTCGCCGTGCCGGTTGCACGCACGACCACGATCGAGCACGGGAGGCTCCCATGGCGAGGAACACTGCTGTCCGCACTCAGGACGACCTGACCGGAGGACGCGCGGCCGAGACCGTCGCGTTCGCGCTGGACGGCATCGAGTACGACATCGACCTCGGCGCCCGCAACGCGGCCGCGCTCCGGCGGTTGCTGGAGCGGTACGCCAAGGCAGGCCGCCGGACGGGCGGGCGGAAGCTGCGGCCGCGGCTCGTCGCCGGGGCGAAGAAGGCCGAGGCGAAGCCGGTGGCGGAGAAGGCCGCCGCGGCGGGCAAGGGCGGGAAAGCCGTTGCTGGCAAGAAGACCGCTGCCGCCGCTACCGCGAAGACCGCGGCGAAGACTGCCCGAACGGGTGGCGCGACCGGGACTGCGCGCAAGACCGCCGCGACCAAGCCGACGAAGACCACCGCGAAGTCGACGAGCGCCGCGGCGACCAAGTCCGCGCCCAAGTCGGCGAAGACCGCCGCGGTCAAGGCTCCCGCCGCGACGACGGCGAAGACCGCGACGGCCAAGGCATCTGTCAAGACTTCGGCTGCCAAGGCACCCGCAGCTGCGAAGACCGCGACCGCCAAAGCACCGGCACCCGCGAAGACCGCCACCGCCAAGGTCTCCGCACCCGCGAAGACCGCCCCGGCGAAGACCGCCGCTCCGGCAACGGCCAAGCCGCGCCGCCGTGCGGCCAGCGCGGTGCCGCAGGTGCTGTTCTCCTCCTCCGCAACCTGATCCGTCCGTGAGGGGAACCCTCAGGGAATCAGATTCCCTCAGGGTTCCCCTCACGCACTTTCGCCCAGGGCAAGGCGATTACGAACGCTGGCGTCCCTCGGCGTGCCAGTCCGGGTATTCGTAGCGGCTCCACAGCAATGCCCGCTGCCGCTCCAACTCCCCCGCCGTCGGTTCGCGCGGCGGGAGCGGGCCGAGGAGTCCCGCCGCGGCCGCGCGGACGGTGTCTTCCACCTCCGCCAGCGGCAGCCGCACCCCGTGGTCGAGCAGGGACGCGACCTTGCTCCGGTGCGAATCCAGCGGCTTCGGGTCCGGCGGCGGGCCGGTGAGGTAAGCGCCGACGCGGGCGGCGTCGGTGTCGACCAGCAGCGTCGAATGCGCCAGCAGCACGTCTTTGGTCCGGAACACCGCGAACCCGCACAGTTTCGCGTCGCCGACGAAGATCCCGCGGTCGCCGATCCTGGCCGGCAGACCGAGTTTCTCCACCGCGGCCGACATCACGAGGCCGAGCATTTCCAGCGGACGCGGCGCAGGGCCGGGCAACACGAGCGTCACGTTGAGATTGCCCGGGTCGTGGAACACCGTGCCGCCGCCGCTGGCCCGCCGCAGCACGGGAACGCCGTCCCGGGCGCATTCGTCCACGCGGACTTCGCGCGCGATTCGCTGGCCGCGGCCGACGACGACGCACACCGGGTTGCGCCACAGCCACACCACCGGCGCGGTCGGCCCCTCGCGCAGCAGCGCCTCGTCGAACGCCAGGTTGAGCACTGGGTCGGTGAATTCGGCTCGGACTTCCGACCCGCTCGGCATAGCGTTCCTCCACGATCTGCTGGACCCCGGGATCGTAGAACAGGCTCAGGAAGCGGCCGGTCCGAGCAGGTCCCAGCGGTTGCCCGCGACGTCGCGGAACACGACGACCTGGCCGTACGGCTCGGTCCGCGGTTCGCCGAGAAACTCGACCCCGGCGTCCCGCATCCGCGCGTAGCTGGCCGCGAAGTCGTCTACCCGCAGGAAAAATCCGACGCGACCGGCGTGCTGGTCGCCGACCGCGCGGGACTGCCGGTCCCCGTCGGCTTGAGCGAGCAGGATGCCGGTTTCGCCGCCGGGCGGGCGGACGACCACCCACCGCTTGGGGCGGCCGTCGTTGGTGAGCGACGGCGAGTCCTCGACCAGGTCGAAGCCGAGCGCGCGGGTGAAGAAGGCGATCGCCTCGTCGTAGTCGTCGACGATGATCGCGGTCAGGTGCAGGAAGGCCATGCCGCTAAGGCTGCCAGTGCGGCACCCCGAGCAGGATCATCCGGAGTCGTTTTTCCGCCGCGGCCAACGTGCGCTCGTCGGCGGCGGTGTCGCCGGGACGGATTTCCAGCAGTTCGGCGACCGTGCCGAGCATCGCGGTGACGATGAGGTCGGCGAGCAGGTGCAGGTCCTCGGTGGGCCAGGTGCGCAGCGGATCGAAGCGCGCCAGGTCCAGGGCGAGGTCGCTGGAGAACATCCGCATCTCGACCGCGATCGCCCGGGACACCGCGCCGGCGCCGGCGTAACGCTCGCGCGTGACGAACCGGAAGTGGTCCTCGTGCTCGCGGACGTGCCGGTGCAGCGTGTGCACCGAAGCCCGGATCATCCCGCCGTAGCCGCTCTGCTCGGTGCGCGCGCCGCGAAGCAGGCCGCGCAGCGTGCGCGTGGTCTCCTCGACCAGCGCGACGCCGAGCTCCTCCATCGACGAGAAATGCCGGTAGAACGCCGTCGGCACGATGCCCGCGCCCTTCGCGACCTCGCGCAGCGAAAGGCTGGCGAAACTCCGGTCGGCGAGCAGGTCGAGCGCCGCGTCGAGCAGCGCCTGACGGGTGCGCTGTTTGCGCTCCTGCCGGCTCACCGGGCCGGCCGGCTCCTCGGCTGCGGACACGTCGAGCAGCGTACTGGCGATCGCCGCATGGCCCACGTCACATCACCTCGCTTCCGCGTTGACAGGCCCCGGGGCCTTGCCCCCACACTAGTCAGTGTACGACTGTGCACTCAACTTCTGGAGGGGTGATGACCGCACTGCTCCCGCGCCGCGTGCGCGGACTCGTCTCGCTCGCCGAGGCGCTGCTCACCCCGCACGGCGCGGACCGGTACCTCGAACTGGTCGACCCGATGCTGGTGCGGCGCGAGATCCGCGGCCGCGTCACCGCCGTGCGGCATCAGACGCCGGACACCGTCACCTTCACGGTGCGCCCGAGCCGGGCGTGGCAGGGCTTCCGCGCCGGCCAGTACGTGCGGATGCAGGTGGAGATCGACGGCGTGCGCCGGACCCGCTGCTACTCGCCGTGCGGCGCGCAGGGCAGCGGTGACCTGGAGTTCACCGTGAAAGCCGACCCGAAAGGCCTGGTGTCGCGGCATCTGCAGGACACCGCCGTCGGCGCGGTGGTCGGCCTTTCGCCGGCGGACGGCGAGTTCACCCTGCCGTCGCCGCGGCCGGACCGGATCGTGCTGATGAGCGGCGGCAGCGGGATCACGCCGGTGCTCGCGATGGCCCGGACGCTCGTCGCCGAGGGACATCCCGGCGAGGTCGTGTTCCTGCACTACTCGAACACCCCCGCGGACGCGCTCTACCGGGCGGAACTCGCCGAACTCGCCGCCCGGCACCCGGCGTTCCGCGTGGTCCACGCGCACACCCACGCCCGCCGCGGCGGCGACCTGCACGGCCTGTTCTCCGTCAAGCACCTGGAGAAGGCCGCACCGTGGTTCCGCGAGGCCGAGACGTTCCTCTGCGGCCCGGCTCCGCTGATGGCCGCCGCGCGTGAACTCTTCGAAAACGAAGGGTTGAGTGCACAACTGCACACCGAAGAGTTCACGGCAGCGCCGCTGACCTTCTCCGCGGAGGCCGCCGAAGGCCGAGTGCGCTTCGCCCGCAGCGGCCGGGAGTGCGACAACTCCGGCAAGCCGCTGCTCGAACAGGCCGAGGACGCGGGCCTGACGCCGGAGCACGGGTGCCGGATGGGCATCTGCTTCTCCTGCACGCAGCTCAAAACCGCCGGCCGCGTCCGCAACGCCCGCACCGGCGAGGTCTCCGGCGAGGAGAACGAAGAAATCCAGCTCTGCGTCAGCGTCCCCGTCGGGGACGTCGAAATCGACGCCTGACCACCGGAGGAAGCATCATGACCGGTCTGCAGGACCGCCTGACCCCCGAACAGGTCGAGGAATTCGGCCGGGAACTCGACGCGCTGCGCCAGCGGATCGTCGACGACCTCGGCGAGGAAGACCTCGAGTACATCCGCAAGATCATCAAAACCCAGCGCGCGCTGGAGGTGACCGGCCGCGGCCTGCTGTTCGCCGGCTTCCTGCCGCCCGCGTGGCTGGCCGGCGTCGCGGCGCTGTCCGCGGCGAAGATCCTGGACAACATGGAGATCGGCCACAACGTGATGCACGGCCAGTACGACTGGACGCGCATCCCGGAGCTGAGCTCGCAGCGCTTCGAATGGGACACCGTCGCGCCGGCGGAGAACTGGCGGCATTCGCACAACTACATCCACCACACGTACACGAACATCGTCGACAAGGACCGCGACGTCGGCTACGGAATCCTCCGGATGGACCCGGCGCAGAAGTGGCATCCGTACTACCTGGGCAACCCGGTGTACGCGACGCTGCTCGCGCTGCTGTTCCAGTGGGGCGTGATGCTGCACGACCTGGAGGTCGAGCGGGTCGTGAAGGGCGAGCGGACCTGGGCGGAGAACGTGCCGGTGCTGCGCCGGATCGTCCGCAAGGCGTCGCGCCAGATCGGCAAGGACTACGTCCTGTTCCCGCTGCTCACCGGCCCGCTGGCGCCGCTGACGCTGCTGGGCAACGCGAGCGCCAACCTGGTCCGCAACCTGTGGGCGTTCTCGATCATCTTCTGCGGCCACTTCCCGGCGGACGTCGAGAGCTTCACCGAGGAGGAAACGGAGAACGAATCGCGCGGCCAGTGGTACCTGCGCCAGATCCTGGGCTCCGCGAACATCACCGGCGGCCCGCTGTTCCACGTCCTGTCGGGGAACCTGTCGCACCAGATCGAACACCACCTGTTCCCGGACCTGCCCGCCCGCCGCTACCCGCAGATCGCGGACGAGGTGCGGGAAATCTGCGAACGCTACGGCCTGCCCTACAACACCGGCCCCCTGCGCAAGCAGCTGTGGTCGGTAGCGAAGAAGATCGCGCGGCTGGCCCTCCCCGGAAAACCGGCGGCGCCCGCTACCGTGGACCCGGAACGGCAACTCCGAGCAGCCTGAGGAAGCCCATGGTCGGCCCATTCGAAAGTGGCAAGGACACCGTGCAGGAGCTGACGGAGTCCGCAGCCACCCACATCGGCAACATCGCCACGATCATCACGGGAGCAGTCCGCGACATAGCCCGCGAAACCGGCGACTGGTTCACGGACATGATCGAAATGCGCGAAGCAGCCCAACGCGCAAAAGAAGACGACCCCCGCCTGAACCAGCCCCCCAACACAGACTGACGCCAGAAGTACGTGAGGGGAACCCCGAGGAACTCTGATTCCCTCAGGGTTCCCCTCACGCCCCGCTCGCCCCGCGCTCGCCGAGATGCCGCCCCAATGTGGCATTGGGTGCATCCCACGCACCGAACGCCACATTGGGTGCGTCACATGCACCCAATGCCACATTGGGGCGCTACCCCCACCACCAGCCGCAGCCGGTGCACCCAACGAGCGAGGCACCCAGCCCCTCCCCCGCACCCCGATACGAAGCTCCCCTGCACAATCAAGCTTCGGGGTGCCCCACGCACACCCGAACCAATGTCGCCCCCAGGCGACGAGGTAGGGCTATCCCCCGCCCCACCACACAGGCCACCCCGCTACCCGCCACTCATACAACCGGGCAAACTCACCAAGGTGACCACCACCAAGCAACCCCACCCAGGTCACCTAACCCCTGCCCAACTCCGCCACCTCTGGCCAGCCACCCCCCGCCAGACCCTGACCGAAGCAACCTGGATAGCCACCACCGGCCTACTCCCACTACTCTCCGTAATCATCCTCCTAGCAGGAACAACCCTCGGCCTAGCCCTAACCCCGCTCTTCCTAGGCCTCCTAATCCTCACCACGGTCCTGAAAACCGCCAATCTCCTAGGCAGCCTCCACCGCCGCCTAGCCGCCAAACTCCTCAACCTCCCCCTCCCACCCCCACCGAGAACCGACCTCAAACCCGGCCTCTGGAACTGGCTAACCGCCCGCCTCGCCGACCGAACAGCCTGGCGCTCTGTCGCCTACCTCCTGGTCCGCCTCCCCACCGCCCTCCTGGCCCTCCTGGGCACCGGCACCCTCGGCTTCTACGGCCTGGCCTCCTTCACCTACCCCTTCACCTGGCTCCTCGAGACCAGGCCCGGCCACGGCCTCCCGGTCTTCAACATCCAGAGCGACAACTGGATCGGCTCCCTGGTCTGGTGCGTCTCCGGCATCCTGATCCTGGCCGTCTGGCCCGCCGTGGTGCACCTCGTCGCCGGAGTGGACCGCCTCCTCCTCCGCCTGCTGGTAGCCGACCCAGGCCTGCGCGAACGTGTCCGTTTCCTCGAAGAAACCCGCGCCACCGCCCTGGACGAAGCAGCGGAACAGCTCCGCCGCATCGAACGCGACCTCCACGACGGCGCCCAAGCCCAACTGGTCGCCATGGCCATGAAACTGGGCCTGGCAAAGGAAGAACTGGCCACCGACCAGGTCAACCTCGACCAGATCCGCACCCTGGTCGACGCCGCGCACAGCAACGCCAAACAAGCCCTCACCGAACTGCGCGACCTGGCCCGCGGCATCCATCCCGCAGCACTGGACAAAGGCCTGAGCCTCGCACTGTCCACATTGGCCAGTTCCGCCGATTTCTCCGCGAAAGTCACCGTGGAACTGAGCCGCCGTCCGCCACCGTCGCTGGAAACGATCGTCTACTTCGCCGCCGCCGAACTCATGACCAACGCGTCCAAACACGGTGCCGGACGCTGCACCGTCCTGGTCGAAGACCGCGAAGACGTCTTGCGCCTGACCGTAATCGACCACGGCTCCGGCGGTGCCGCGATCATCCCCGGCGGCGGACTGTCCGGCATCGCCGAACGCCTCCGCCCAGCCGACGGGGAACTGACCGTGTCGAGCCCGCCCGGCGGCCCGACCGTCGTCACCGCCACGCTCCCGCTGCCCCGCTAAACTCGGTGAAATGAGGGGGAAACCGTGCGGATCGTGATCGCGGAGGACTCGGCCATCCTGCGCCAGGGTCTCGTCGAATTGCTGGGCCTGCGCGGCCACGAGGTAGTCGCGGCGGTGAAGAACGCCGACGACCTCCGCACCGCCGTCCGCGAGCACCGGCCCGATGTGTCCATTGTGGACATCCGGATGCCGCCGACCCACACCGACGAAGGCCTGCGCGCGGCGATCGACCTGCGCGCCGAACGGCCTGGCTGCGCGATCCTGGTGTTCTCGCAGTACGTCGAGACCAACTACGCCAAGCAACTCCTCGCCGGGGAAGCGGGTGCGGTCGGGTATCTGCTGAAGGACCGCGTCGCCGAGGTGTCGGACTTCCTCACCGCGCTGGAACGCGTCGCCGCCGGCGAGACGGTGCTCGATCCGGAAGTCGTCCGCCAGCTGTTCGCGACCACCGGCCAGGCCGGTCCTCTCGCCGAGCTGACGCCGCGCGAACGCGAGATCCTCGGGTTGATGGCGCAGGGCCGGTCGAACTCAGCGATCGCGGCGGAGGCGTTCCTGTCCGCGGGCTCGGTCGAAAAGTACGTGACGAGCATCTTCGGCAAGCTGGGCCTGCCGCCGTCGGACGGGCACAACCGGCGCGTCCTCGCCGCGCTCCGCTATCTCGATTCCTGACGCCTAAGCTGACGGGATGTACTCCACCGAGATCGAGGTGCACACCGGCAACGCCGCGGTCGTGCACAACCTGACCCGGGAAGCGGAGAAGTTCCTGCGCGACGCCGACGCCACCGACGGCCTGCTGCACGTGTGGGTGCCGCACGCGACGGCCGGGCTCGCGGTGCTGGAAACCGGCGCGGGCAGCGACGACGACCTCCTCGCCGCGCTCGACGACCTGCTCCCCCGCGACAACCGCTGGCGCCACCAGCACGGCACCGGCGGACACGGCCGCGACCACGTGCTCCCGGCGTTCCTCCCGCCGTACGCGACCGTGCCGGTACTCGGCGGCGTGCTGCTGCTCGGAACCTGGCAGTCGGTGTGCCTGGTGGACACGAACGTCGACAACCCCGTCCGCCGGGTCCGCTTCAGCTACCTCACCGGCTGAGCCCGCCGTAGCATCGCGGACGTGACAGCCATTCGCACGCACCGGCTGGTGCTCTGGGACATCGACCACACGCTCGTCGACTACACCGGGCTGGGGATCGGCTGGTACGGCACCGCGCTCGCCGCCGCGACCGGCACGGAGTTCCGCACGCCCCCGGACTTCGGCGGCCGGACCGAACGCGCGATCACCGCCGACGTGTTGGCGATGCACGGCATCGAGCCGGACGAGGAAACCATCCAGCGGATGTGGCGGGAGCTGATCGCGGCCGTCGAACGCGCCCGGGAAACGCTGCCCGAGGAAGGCCGGGCGCTCGACGGCGCGGCGGCCGTGCTCGCCGACTTCGCCGGCCGCGAGGGCGTCGTGCAGAGCCTCATCACCGGTAACCTGCCGGAGATCTCGCTGCACAAGCTCGCCGCGCTCGGTCTCGACGAACATCTCGATCTGGAGATCGGCGGCTACGGCTCGCTTTCAGCCCGCCGCGCAGATCTCGTTCCACACGCCGTCAAAGCGGCGGAAACGAAGCATGGCACGGAATTTCCTGCCGAATCCGTAGTGATTCTCGGGGACACGCCGCACGACGTCGAGGCCGCGCTCGATTACGGCGCGGTGGCGATCGGCGTCGCTACTGGCCGGTTTTCCGCCGAACAACTGACCGGCGCCGGTGCGCACACGGTTTTGCCGAATCTCGCCGACCTTTCCGCCGTCCGCGCGGCAGTGCTCGGAACGCCGTGAGGCAAGCGACCGGAATCACTCGTTCGGGCGGCTTTCGGCGTCAACCCCTACTCCGGGTCGGAGGCGCCGCTTACTAGCCGAACGCCAGCCCCTTTTCGCTGGTGAGAGCGTTGCCGCACACCGCGGGTCAGTCTTGGGACCAGGGTCGGGTCCCCCTGGGGTAGCAGTCCCTTAGGGGGAGAAGTAGGTCCGACGGCCGATGACCGCTTAAGATCGCCGCGCCAAACTTTCCCCATGACGATCGCACAGGGGGGAACCGGCCTCACGGCCGGAGAGGCACGCGGGCGGCTAGCAGTGCTGTGGCACCGGATTCCGTTCACGACGACCGTGGTGCTCGCCATCTTGATCACCGGCGTCGCGACCGGTTCGCTCTGGCACGCCGCAGAGCACCAGCACGCTTTCCACTATTACGCCTACGGCCTTCCCTCGCTCGAACACGGACGCTGGTGGACGCTGTTCACCGGCCCGTTCTACGCCCTGCGCCCGTGGTTCTACCTGCCGATGGCGGGCAGTTTCGCGCTGATGGCCGGATTCGCCGAATGGCACCTCGGCACCCGGCGGGCGATGGCGGTGACCATCGGCGGACAATTGGTGTCGACGGTCGTGGCGGTGCAGTTCCTCGAGCTTTCCCGCAATTCCGGCTGGGCCTGGGCCGACCG
This sequence comes from Amycolatopsis sp. La24, assembly GCF_029087445.1. NCBI lineage: Bacteria > Bacillati > Actinomycetota > Actinomycetes > Pseudonocardiales > Pseudonocardiaceae > Amycolatopsis > Amycolatopsis sp. La24. The sequence continues at coordinate 13,720 of NZ_JARACH010000066.1, read as the reverse complement.
GATCGCCGGCACTCTCGACGTCGGCTTCTCCGGCGGTGCGCTCGCCGCGATCGCCATCACCAGCGCGACCCTGCGGACGCCGTGGCGGCTGCGCCTGCGAGCCGGGCTGTGCGTGTACGCCGGGGTGGCGATCGTCTATGTCGGCACGCTCGCCGATCTCGTGCATTTCTTCGCACTCGTTCTCGCGCTTCCGCTGGGCCGACGCCTCGCCGGACCCGCCGCACGCAACGCCAACAAGCCGTCGCTGCGCGAATGGCGACTGCTCGCGTCGGCCGGGCTGGTGCTGCTGGTCGTCGCCGAAGTGGTGATGTGGCTGGTGCCCGGCGACGGACCGTTCGGCTCGTCCGACTCGATCTCGATGTCCGGCAACGAACTCATCCCGCTGTGCCTCATCGCGGTGCCGATCCTCAACGGGCTGCGCCGGGGTTCGCGGTTCGCCTGGCGGTGCGCGATCACGCTGTGCGTGCTCGCCGCGTCGCAGATGGCGGTGCTGGCCGGAGTCGTCGCGATCACGCAGGTCGTCCGGCAGGAAGCCGAACTCAGCAATCCGCCGCTGTTCATTGTGGACAATCTCTTGTGGGGCGTGGAACTGGTGCTGCTGATCTCCGCGCGGCGCGCGTTCCGCGTGCCCTCGCGGCGCAGGCGGCGCAAGCTGTTCCGCGGCGGCCCGGACCCGGCCTTCGCCCGGCTTCTGCTGGGCCGCAACGGCGGCAGCACCATCTCGTGGATGACGACGTGGCCGCAGAACACCTACTTCGTCGCGTCCGACGGTGCTTCGTACCTGGCCTACCAGCGCCACGCCGGCGTCGCGGTGGCGCTCGGCGACCCGGTCGCGCCGGACGGGACGAGCGACCGCACGCTGCGGGAATTCGCCGCGATGTGCGAGAACACCGGGCTCGTGCCGTGCGTTTTCTCGGCGACCGCGGGAACCGCCGCGCAGACCGCGAAACTGGGCTGGCAGCACGTGCAGGTCGCCGAGGACACGTTGGTGGACTTGGAAAACCTCGAATTCCGCGGCAAGGCCTGGCAGGACGTGCGGACCGCGCTGAACCGCGCGAAGAAGGACGGGATCGAGTTCCGGCTCGTGCGGCTGGCCGAGCAGCCGTGGTCGATCCGCGACCAGGTGCGCGCGCTGTCCGAGGAGTGGATCTGCGACAAGGGCCTGCCGGAAATGGGCTTCACGCTCGGCGGCGTGGACCAGGCGATGGACCCGGCGACCCGGGTCGGCCTCGCGGTCGACGCCGACGGCACGGTGCACGGCGTGACGTCGTGGCTGCCGGTGCACACCGGCGACGGCGAGGTCGGCGGCTGGACGCTCGACGTGATGCGCCGCCGCACCGGCGGATTCCGGCCGGTGATGGAGTTCCTGATCGCCTCGGCCTGCCTGGAGTTCCGCGAGGAGGGCGCGCAGTTCGTGTCGCTCTCGGGCGCGCCGCTGGTCCGCAGCAACGACAGCACGCCGCGGCAGATGGTCGACCGGATGCTGGACGCGCTGGGCTCGATGATGGAGCCGTACTACGGATTCCGTTCCCTGCACGCGTTCAAGGCGAAGTTCCAGCCGCGGCACGAGCCGCTGTACCTCGCTTACCGCGACGAGGCCGATCTGCCGCGGATCGGGATCGCGCTCGGCCGCGCGTATCTGCCGAACGCCGGGCTGAGGGACTTCGCGAAGCTGGCGCTGCGCCGTCAGCGCGTGGTCGGCGGCGGCGTGGTCGTGGACCGGTCCGCGGCCGGGACGCCGCGGTAACTGTGCAGAATCCGGACGAGGTCGTCCCGGGACGCGGATCCCGGGCGGCCTTGTTCGGAATACGCGACCAGCACGGCCGACTTTTCGCCGGCGGTGAGCGCGAGCGCCCCGACCAGCGCGCTCCTCGGCTGGCACGGCGCGTTGCTCGGGGCGACCTCGGCGACCACGAGCGTGCCCTCGCGGCTTTCGTTCTCGATCTTGACTTCGGTCTTCTCCGGCGCACCAGGCGTCACCTTCGCGGCCGGAGCGCCTTCGCCGGTGTACGCGCTGACGCCCAGGTCGGTGACGGCCTTACGGGCGGCTTCAGCGGCGTCGCTGGTCTTCTCGGTGGTGAAACCCGAGCCGCCGATCTGGCCGACCGGATCTTCCTTGCAGCTGCCCTTGCCGAGGAACGCGCTGGTGGACAGGTTGATGCCGGGCGATCCGGCGACCGGGTCCCAGCCGTGCAGCGTGGTCGGAGCCGGTTCCCAGGACGGCGGCACGTCGTACGCGTAACTGCCGTCCTTGCCCGCCACTGACTGCCATCCCGCGACCACCGGCGGCACGACGACCCGGGGGTCCGGCTGGTAGGTGTACGGGGCGCGCGGAGTGTCGTCCGTGCTGGCGGAATGGCGGCTGTTGGCGGAGAAGACGTTGTAGCCGAACACCCCGATCAGGATGACGATCGGGACCGCCTTGACCAGGCGGAGATTGGTCTTGCGGGGCGTCCCTCGCCGCAACTGCGCCGGGGTGAGGGACTGCCGCATCGGGTCGGCCCGCGGCTCCGGGGCTGGTTCGGACGGCGCCGGGTCCGGTTTCCCGTACCCGGCGCTCGGGAACTTCGGCGCGTCGGACGGCTCGTACCCGCCGAAGCCGCTCAGCGCGGCGTTGTCCCGGTACCCGCCGTCGTCGCGGCGTTTGCGCCCGAACCAGCCCACCGGCTTCAGCCGCGGACGAGCTTCGCGAGGTGGTCGACGACCGAGTCGACGGCGATTTCCTCGCGTTCGCCGGTGCGCCGGTCCTTGACCTCGACCAGCCCGTTCGCGAGGCCACGGCCGACGACGAGGATCGTCGGGACGCCGACCAGCTCCGCGTCGGCGAACTTCACGCCCGGGGTGGCCTTGCGGTCGTCGAGGATGATTTCGAGGCCGGCGGCGTCGAGTTCGGCGGCGATCTTCTCCGCGCCCTCGCGCACCGTCTCGTCCTTGCCCGCGATGACCACGTGCACGTCGAACGGCGACACCTCGCGCGGCCACACGAGGCCCTGCTCGTCGTGGTTCTGCTCGGCGAGCACGGCGACCAGGCGGGAGACGCCGACGCCGTAGGAGCCCATGGTGATGCGGACCGGCTTGGAGTCCGGGCCGAGCGCGTCGACCTCGAAGGCATCGGTGTACTTGCGGCCGAGCTGGAAGATGTGCCCGATCTCGATGCCGCGCGCGGCGACGAGCGTGCCGTGCCCGTCCGGCGACGCGTCGCCCTCGCGCACCTCGGCGGCCTCGATGGTGCCGTCCGGGGTGAAGTCGCGGCCCACGACCAGGTCGAGCACGTGGTGGTCGCGCTCGTCGGCGCCGGTCAGCCAGGCAGTGCCCTCGACCACGCGCGGGTCGACGAGGTAGCGGACCCCGTTCTCCTGCAACGCCTTCGGGCCGATGTAGCCCTTGACGAGGAACGGGTTCTTCGCGAAGTCGGCTTCTTCGAGCAGCTCCACCTCGGCGGGTTCGAGCGCGGCTTCGAGGCGCTTGAAGTCCACCTCGCGGTCGCCCGGGACGCCGATGCCGAGCAGCTCCCACTGCTTCGCGCCCGGCTGGCGCGTCTTGACCAGGACGTTCTTCAGCGTGTCCGCCGCGGTGAACTCGCGGCCGAGCCCGGCGGCGTTGAAGAACGCGACGAGGGTCTCGATGGTCGGCGTGTTCGGCGTGTGGTGCACCTGCGCCTCGGGCAGCCCCTCGATCGGGCGGGCAGCGGGCGCGGGCGTGACGACCGCTTCGACGTTCGCCGCGTAGCCCGACTCGGTGCTGCGGACGAAGGTGTCCTCGCCGTTCTCCGCGACCGCCAGGAACTCCTCGGACGCCGAACCGCCCATCGCGCCGGACGTGGCGGACACGATGACGTACTCGATGCCGAGCCGGTCGAACAGCTTGATGTAGGCGTCCCGGTGCTTCTGGTACGAGCTGGCGAGGCCTTCATCGTCGAGGTCGAAGGAGTAGGAGTCCTTCATGACGAACTCGCGGCCGCGCAGGATGCCCGCGCGGGGACGCGCCTCGTCGCGGTACTTGGTCTGGATTTGGTAGAGCGTGACCGGGAAGTCCTTGTAGGAGCTGTACTCGCCCTTCACGGTGAGCGCGAACAGCTCCTCGTGGGTCGGGCCGAGGAGGTAGTCGGCTCCCTTGCGGTCCTTGAGGCGGAAGAGCGTGTCGCCGTACTCGGTCCAGCGGTTGGTGGCCTCGTAGGGTTCGCGGGGCAGCAGCGCGGGGAACTGGATCTCCTGCGCGCCGATCGCGTTCATCTCCTCGCGCACGGTCTCCTCGACGCGCCGCAGCACGCGCAGCCCGAGCGGCAGCCACGAGTAACCACCCGGGGCGACCCGGCGGACGTAGCCGGCGCGTACCAGCAGCCGGTGGCTGGGTACCTCGGCGTCCGCCGGATCCTCGCGCAGCGTGCGGAGGAACAACGACGACATCCTGGTGATCACTGGGAACTCCCTGCGCTGAGCGGGCCTTAGACGTTTCGCACAGAGTAGTCAACCCCCTGGCCGCGACGCATGCGGGTTATCGGCGGACGCCGTTTTTGTCGGTGGTCGCGGTTAGCGTGCGGGCATGGGTTTGGAAATGGGCATGATCACCGTCGACTGCGCCGAGCCGCAGCGCCTGGCGGAGTTCTGGACGGCGGCGCTGGGCGTTTCGGTGGCCGCGGACTACGGCGAGTTCGTGATGCTGGAGGACCCGGCGTCCGGCGGCCCTCGGCTGGGCTTCCAGCGGGTGCCGGAGCCGCGGGCCGGGAAGAACCGCGTCCACGTGGACTTCGGAGCCGACGACCGGGAAGCCGAGGTCCGGCGGCTGGTGGGGCTGGGTGCGGTGGAGCGGGGAGGGCATTCGGTGCCCGGGCTGGAGTGGACGGTGCTGGAGGATCCGGAGGGGAACGTGTTCTGCGTGTCGGCGAAGGGGGCGCATTGAGGCTGTGGTGAGGGGCCGCGCTGGGCGCGAACGGCGACGGCCCAGCTGGACCGAACGCGACCGGCGGCGGCCTGCGTCCGGCGCCGAACGCGGCTGAACCCACGTCGCACCCGGCTGGACCAGGCGCGGGCGACGGAGCGCCCAACTGCGCGCGGCTAGGCGAGCGCGTCTGGGCCAGCGAGTCTGTGCGAGCGCGTTTGGGCGAGCACGTCTAGGCGGGCGCGTCCGGGCCAGCGGGTCCGCGCGAGCACGTCTGGGCCAGCACGTCTAGGTGGGCGCGTCTGGACCAGCGGGTCTGCGCGAGCACGTCCAAGCGGGCGCGTCTCGACCAGCGGGTCCGCGCGAGCGCGTCTGGTCCAGCGCGGCCGCCAGTCCGCTCAGTCAGCGGGCAACTGCCGTCGGCGTCGGACAGCTCCCCGCTCGCCGCCCCCGCCGCAGCCCCGCACCGGCGGTCAGTCGAGCGGCAGAACGTACCCGTAATTCCGTGCGTCCGTCCGGTACCCGCACCGCTCGTACACCGCGAGCGCGCGATGGGTGTTGTCCACGTCCACCGACAGCGACGACCTCTCGAAACCGGCCGCGCGACCGGCTCCGAGAGTGTGGGCCAGCAAGGCCGACGCCAGTCCTCGCCCGCGGGCCTCCGCCAGGGTCCCGACGTAGTTGACGTGCAGCTCCCGCACCCCGGTCGCCTGTGCGTCCGCCTCGAAGAACGACGACATCACGAACGCCACCACCCGGTCGCGCTCCGGGGAAAGGAGGAGGAACGACAAGTCCGGCTGGAAGTCCTTGCTGTCGCGGAACCGGTGCTTCCACTCGTCGGCCGAAAGCCACGTGCTGCCCCAGTGACCGGCGAACGCGGCGTTGCGCGCGGCGAGAACCAAGGCGTCGTAGCGCTCTTCGCAGGCGACCAGCGGAAGGTCGCCCGGGAGCAGCGGTCCGGCGGGGAGCGAGGTGAGGTCGGCACGCATCTCCACGAAGGTGCGTTCCTGCTTGAACCCGCCGCGTTCGAGGAGCGAGAGGTACCAATGCTCGTTCTCGTGCGCACCGGCGTGGAGTTCGAGCTTCGCGTCCGGAAAGTGCTGCGCGTGGACGCTCCGCGCCGTGCGCACGAGCCACTCCGTCAGCACCGAAGCGACCTCGTCCGTCCGGTACTCCGGGTCGGTCAGCGCCGCCACGTGTGGCTGGTGCACTGGGTCAGCGGCGTCGCGCGGGATGACCAGGGCGTAGCTCACCAGGCGCGAACCGTCCCACGCTCCGATGCTCGCATCGGGCAGGTCGACCGACGGGCCCGACATTTCCTGGCGCACGTCACTCTCGTCCCAATGCTCACCGGTCCGGTCGGTTTCCTCCGCGACCGCGCAGAGCCGGGTGACGGCCTCGACGTCGGCGAGCGCGAGCGGGCGCCAGGTGAGTTCCATGCGGCCAGGGTAAGGACCGGCACACGGCCGCCGCACCTGGATTACCGGGCGGTTACGCTCCGGGGGTGCTGGTGCTCCTCCCCCCTTCAGAAACCAAAGCCGACGGCGGCAAAGGCGCGCCGCTGGACCTGGACGCATTGTCGTTCCCAGAGCTGAACCCAGTGCGCGCCAAACTGGCCGACGCCCTGGTCGAACTCGCGGCGGACGTCCCCGCGAGCCTCGCCGCACTGGGCATCTCCGCGCGCCAAGCGGACGAGGTCACCCGCAACGCCCAGCTCTGGACCTCCCCGACGATGCCCGCCCTGCGCCGCTACACCGGCGTCCTCTACGACGCACTAGACGTCAAAAGCTTCACCCGCGCCGGACTAGCGAAAGCACAACAACGCCTGGCCGTCACGTCTTCCTTGTTCGGCGTCGTAGCGGCAACCGACCCCATCCCCGCCTACCGCCTCTCCGGCGGCAACACGGTCCCCGCGCTGGGAACCGTACGAGGCCTGTGGAAGCCAGTCCTGGAACCGGTACTGCACAACGTAGAAGGCCTGCTGGTAGACCTCCGCTCCGGCACGTACGCAGCCTTCGCAAAGCTTCCGTCGGACGCAGTAACCGTCCGCGTAGTAACCGAAGACGCCAACGGAAACCGCACCACAGTCAGCCACTTCAACAAGGCCTACAAGGGAAAACTGGCAGCAGTACTAGCCACCTCGCGCACCGAACCGTCCACTGTGGACCAGCTAGTACGCGTAATCACCAAAGCAGGCCTAACAGTAGAACGCACAGGCGACCACGCCCTAGAACTACTAACCGACTAACCACCCGCACCGGTACACCCAAAACATCGAGGCACCCAGCCCCTCCCCCGCACCCCGATACGAAGCCTCCCTGCGGTTCGGGGGTGCTTGTCAAGGCATCTTTCCAGCCTTGACAAGCACCCCCGAACCGTCAGCACAATCAAGCTTCGGGGTGCCCCACGCAACCAAGAGGCCAATGTCGCCGCCAGGCGACGAGCCGAACGCAATTCAAGAAAACCTCCCCACCCCAAACCCAGCCAACAACTCCCCAGGAACATCCGCCCCCAAAACCAACTCCGCCACCAACTTCCCGACAAACGGCCCCAACGTAAGCCCAGCCGGCCCAAACCCAGTAGCCAGATACAACCCAGGCGCCACCTGCCCCAGCAACGGCAACCCGTCGGGCGAAACCGGCCGAAACCCCACCCGAGTCTCCACCAACCCCGCACTCCCCAACCCAGGCGCAACCGCCAACGCCTGCTCCAGCACTTCCCGCTGGCCAGCCGCAGTCACCCGATGGTCAAACCCAGCCCCACTCTCCCGAGTAGCCCCAGCCACCACCCGACCACCGGGAAACGCCAGAAGATAATGGCTGCTCCGAGGCAACACCACCGGCCACCCAGCAGTCTCCACCCCAGGCAGATCAAAGTGACTGATCTGCCCCCGCTGTGGCACAACCGGCACCGGCACCCCCAGCGCCTCGGCCACCTCCCCGGACCAAGCCCCAGCGGCAAGCACCACCGCGTCCCCGGAGAGCTCCTCCGCCCCAGCCCGCACCCGCAGCCCAGACTCCAACGCAGCCTCAGCGGTCACGAACTCAACGCCCCGGTCAATCGCCGCGGAGATCAGCGCACGCCGCAGCACCTGCCCGTCCACCCGCCCGGCCCCCGACAGATGCACCGCAGCCAGTTCCGGTGCCAACGGCGGAAAAAGCTCCCGCGCCTGCCCGGCATCAAGCCGCTCGACAGCCCCAGCCTCCGGCGCATCCGCCGCCCGCCCGGCAAGCCGGTCGTAAGCTTCAGTCAGCTCCCCTTCAGAAGCCGACACCACCATCCCGCCGACCACTTCGTACGACGATTCGTGCCCAGCCTCGCTCAATTCGGCTGCCAAAGCCGGGTAATACCGCCCAGCAGCAGCCGCGAGCGGATAGACCGCTTCGTCCCAGGAAGACGTCCAAGGGCTGACGATCCCGGCACCGGCATCGGTCGCCACCCCGGCCCGGTCCGCGTCCACCACGACGACGTCCGCTCCACGCAGCGCCAGGTGGTAAGCCGTCGAAGCCCCGCCGATTCCGCTGCCGATCACGATCACGCGCATGTCTTCACCCTGCCTGTCCGCCGCCGAAACGTCGACCGAGCACCGCCATCGCCGCGTTGTGCCCGGGAATCCCGCTGACCCCGCCGCCCCGGACCGCGCCGGCCCCGCACAGCAACACCCGCTCGTGCCCGGTCTCGACACCCCAGGTCCCCGCCGTCTCGTCATCCCCGTACGGCCACGACAGGTCGCGATGGAAGATGTGCCCGCGCGGCAATCCCAGCTCCGCCTCCAGATCCAGCGGCGTTTTGGCTTCAATACACGGTTTTCCGTCGCCGTCCAGCAGGAGACAGTCCTCGATCGGCTCCGCGAGCACGCTGTCCAGCGACGCCACCGTGGCCCGCAACGCCTCCGCCCGCGCCCTGCCGTTGTCCGCCTCGAACAGCCGAGCAGGCATGTGCAGGCCGAACAACGTCAGTGTCTGCACGCCCGCCGCCCGCTCAGCCGGGCCGAGAATCGACGGATCAGTCAGCGAATGGCAGTAGATCTCGCACGGCGGCACCGTCGGGATCCGGCCCGCCGCAGCTTCCCGGTAAGCAGTTTCGAGCTGGGCAAACGATTCGTTGACGTGGAAAGTCCCGCCGAACGCGTCGCGCGGATCAACCGCCGTGTCCCGCAACCGAGGCAGCCGGCGCAGCACCATGTTCACCTTCAGCTGCGCACCCTCCGGCGACTCCGCGGGCTCTTCGCCGAGCAACCGGGCGAGCGTGCGCGGCGCGACATTCGCCAGCACATGCCCGCCGACCACCACATGTTCCGCATCGCCTGCGCGGTAACGAACTTCTCCGTCCGGCGTCACAGACAGCACCTCCGCGCCGGTGACCAGCGTCGCCCCGGCGCGACGGGCGGCGTCGGCGAGCGCATCGGTGACCGCGCCCATTCCGCCGACCGGGACGTCCCAGTCGCCAGTTCCGTTGCCGATGAGGTGATAGAGCAGGCAACGGTTCTGCCGAAGCTGATCGTCGTCCGCGGCGGCGAAAGTGCCGATCAGCGCGTCCGTGAGCACGACGCCGCGCACGACGTCGTCCTCGAACAGCTCGCGCAGCGTTTCCCCTGCCGGACGCTCGAAAAACGTCGTCCACGCCTCGTCGTCGCCAATCCGTCGACGCAGCTCAGCACGCGTCGGCAACGGCTCGGTCAGCGAATCGAAAGTCGCCTCCGCCACCCGCGCGGCCGAGGCGTAGAAACGTTGCCAGGCCGCATAGTCCTTTGTGGACCCGGTGACCGCGCGGAACGACGCGCCGGTCCGCTCGTCGTCGCCCGTGTCGACAAGGAGACCCGTGTCGACAGCCGGGGTGTAGGACGACATCCGCCGCCTCCGCAGCTGGACATTCAGGCCCAGCTCGGCCGCGATCCGCCGGGGCAGCAGGCTGACCAGGTACGAATAGCGCGAGAGCCGGACGTCCACGCCAGGGAAAGCGCGGAACGACACCGCCGCGCCGCCGATCTCCGCACGCCGTTCGAGCACCAGCACCGACTGTCCGGCCCGGGCCAGAAAGGCAGCGGCGACGAGCCCGTTGTGCCCGCCGCCGACGATCACCGCGTCGTAGTCCACCGCCGCGAGCCTAATGCTTGACCCGGAGCGCGCTCCAGGATTTAGCGTCGCCGGAGACAGGATCCAGCGCAGAAGGAGCGACCATGACCGACGTCCCGACCCGGAACCTCGGCGGCCTGACGGTTTCCGCACAGGGCTTGGGCTGCATGGGAATGAGCCACGGCTACGGCGCGACCGACGACGCGCAGTCGATCGAGACGCTGCGCCACGCCGTCGACCTCGGGGTGAACTTCCTCGACACCTCTGACTTTTACGGCTCCGGACACAACGAGGAACTGATCGGCCGCGCGATCGCCGACCGCCGCGACGAGGTCGTGCTGGCCACGAAATTCGGCATCGCGAACCGCCTCGGCGAACCGACCAAGGTGCGCGGCGACGCCGCCTACGTGCACCAGGCCTGCGACGCCTCGCTGCGACGGCTCGGCATCGACCACATCGACCTGTACTACCTGCACCGAGTCGATCCGGACGTGCCGATCGAGGAAACCGTCGGCGCGATGGCGGAGCTGGTTCAGGCCGGGAAAGTCCGCCATCTGGGGCTTTCCGAGGCGAGCGCGCAGACCGTCCGGCGCGCCCACGCGGTGCACCCGATCGCGGCGCTGCAGAGCGAATGGTCGCTGTGGACCCGCGGCCTGGAGGCGGAAATCGCGCCGGCCTGCCGCGAACTTGGCATCGGCATCGTCCCGTTCTCGCCGCTCGGCCGCGGTTTCCTGACCGGCCGCTACCGCTCCACCGAAACGATGGCGGACAACGACGTGCGCCGCTACCAGCCCCGTTTCGCCGACGGCAACCTCGACCGGAACCTCGCGATCGTGGCGAAGCTGGAGGAGCTGGCCGCCGCGAAGGAGGTCACGACCGGGCAGCTGGCACTCGCGTGGGTGCAGGCGCGCGGCGAGGACGTGGTGCCGATCCCGGGCACGCGGCGGAAGCAGTACCTGGAGGAAAACCTCGCGGCTCTGACGGTAGACCTCACCACCGACGATCTCGCCGCGATCGAGGCGGTCGCCGCGCCGGAGAACTTCGTGGGCGAGCGCTACGACGCCACGCACCTGGCGTTCGTCAACGGCTGACTTGCCGGAGGCGGCGCTGGATTTCCGTCCAGCGCCGCCTCAGCCGCCCCCTGACCGAGGCGAGACCTGGACGCAGCGGCGTGCCTCAGCCGCTGACCAGGCGATCGACCATGTCGAACGCCCGCGTCAACCGCTCCCGGTGCGACGCCGCCAGCTCAGCCAGATCCTCCCCCTCCAGCCGCCGCCGGATCGTCTCCACCGCCACGGTCCGGTAAGCCGCCACCACCAACGCCGCGAGCAGCGTCGAGTCCCCGGAGAACCGCGCGTCCGCGGCCAGTTCCGCGGCCAGTTCGGCTTCCATCTCGTACCCGAAGGCCCGCAGCCGCGCGATCAGTGCGGGCGACTCCGCGACCGTCCGCATCAGCGGCTCGATGTCGCCGCCCACGCCGGACAGCACGTGCCCCTCTTCCTGCAGCGTCAGCGCGAGCTGCCGGAGCGCGTCCACCACGCCGCCAGTCCGTTCGCGGACCGCCGACCGCACCAGGTCGATCGCCTCCGGCAGGCGGTCCAGGAGCAGGTCTTCCTTGCGCTCGAAGTGCGAAAACACCGTCACCTTGGACACCCCGGCCGCGGCGGCGACCTCGGCGATCGTGACCGCGTCGAACCCGCGCTCGAGGAACAGCCCGGTCGCGACCTCGGCGATCCGCGCCCGCGTCTTGGCCCCGCCCCGATCGCCGCGATTGGGCATGAGTCCACCCTTCCGTGTTACGTTTACCTGGTAAGCTTACCCAGTAAGCACACTTGGTTAAGCCGTCAGGCAAGGGTAGAGGGGAGAACGACATGGAGCGGACTGAGGTGATCGTCGCGGGGGCCGGGCCCACCGGGCTGTTCCTCGCCGGGGAGCTGGCGCTGCGCGGGGTGGCAGTGACGGTGCTGGACCGGCTGCCGGAGCCGGACCCGACCATCAAGGCCGGGTCGGTCAACGTCGCGAGCGCCGAACTGCTCGACCGGCGCGGCCTGCTGCCCGCGGCGGAGGCGGCGCAGCGGCGGTTCCTCGCGTCAGTCGGCAAATTCGGCCCCACGGTCGAGGCGGCCAAACGAGGCGGCCGCCGGTTCCTGGCCGCCGGGCACTTCGCCGGTTTCCTGTTCGACAACGACTTGATCGACCAGAGCGATCCCGTGCTCGCCGCGCACCGGGCGGTGTCGAACGGGCTGGGAGTGCCGCAGCAGGAAGTCGAGCAGATGCTCGGCGAACACTGCGCCACGCTGGGTGTCGACCTCCGGCGCGGCGTCGAAGTGCACAGCGTGCGCGCAGCCGACGAGTCCGTGACAGTCGAAACGAGCGCAGGCGAGTTCGCCGCGAGCTGGCTCGTCGCGGCCGACGGCGGACGGAGCGTCATCCGCAAGCAGCTCGGCATCGAGTTCGACGGCACGGATCCGGAAATGACCGGCTACCAGGCCATCGCCGACTTCGAAGACGCGACCGGCCTGCGCCCAGGCTGGACCTGGACACCCCGCGGCGTCTACGCGTACGGCCCGGTCCCCGGCCGCATCTTCCTCAGCCGCTTCCGGCAACCGCCGGAAGACCGCGACGCCCCGGTGTCGGTCGAAGAGCTGCAGGAAGCCGTCCGCGACGTCACCGGTGTCCCGGTCACCATCACCGGAATCCAGGGCCGGGCAACGCGCTTCACCGACAACGCGCGCCAGGCCCGGCACTACCGCCAAGGCCGCGTATTCCTGGCCGGCGACGCGGCACACGTCCACTCGCCACTCGGCGGCCAGGGCCTGAACCTCGGCCTGGGCGACGCGGCAAACCTCGGCTGGAAACTCGCCGCGACCGTCCAAGGCTGGGCACCGGCGGGATTGCTCGACACCTACGAAACCGAACGCCACCCCATCGGCGCAGCAGTGCTCGACTGGACCCGCGCCCAAGTCGCCCTCCTCCGCGGCGACGAACGCACCGAACAACTCCGCACCATCGTCGGCGGCGAACTGCTCCGAGTGCCCGCCGCGATGAACCGCATCGTCGCGCTGTCGTCCGGAATCCTGCAGCACTACAACGTCGCCGACGAGTCCCCCGCCCCAGTCGGGTCGATCGCCGGAGACGTCGACCTGACCTCCGGCTCCCGCCTCGCCGACCACGCCCACGACGGCAGCTTCGTACTCGTCGACCGCTCCCCCGACGGCCGCTTCGCAGTCACCGGCTTGACCGACCGGCTCACCCGCGTAACCGACCCAGCCGACGAACCGAGCCTCCTCGTCCGCCCGGACGGAGTGATCGTGTGGGCCAGTTCCGGAAGCGACGACCAGAAGCTCCTCGACGCCGCCCTTGCGCGATGGGCAGGCGCGAAATGACCAGCCACGCTGTCCAACCGACAAGCCGAGCCCCGAGCCATACGCCAGACCCGGATCCGACACCTGCTCGACTCCGCACTCTGACGGAGGCTGGCACGAAATGACCAGCGGCGCGGGCAGCCGACAAATCCAGCCCCTTCGCCCGCGCAGGACGGAGCGATCCCGTAGGCCGGTCCCGGAAAGTTCCCGGCACCGCGCTCACCCGCTAGGCAGGCACGAAACGATCCGCCACGAAGTCCAGCCGACAAACCAAGCCCCTCCCCGCCCGGATCGCCCAGCCGACCCCCGGAACCGACGACCAGAAGCCCCGCCCCGCGCTCGCACGGCAGACGGGCGCGAAACAGTCCAGTCACGCGGCTCAACCAAGATCGGGAGGGCGAC
>NZ_JARACH010000065.1:0-55404 GCF_029087445.1 Amycolatopsis sp. La24 | reverse complement strand
GGGTCGGTGAAGGAGGCGGGCGCGGCGGTGGCGGTGGTCGGGGGCGGGATCTACAACGCGCCCGATCCCGCCGCCGCGGCCCGCGAACTCCGCCGCCTCACCGCCTGACCACACCCGCCCGCTGCGCGCCGGACAAGCGCCGGCGCGCAGCGGAGCGGATCTGCTTTTCCGAAACCCACCGAGAATCGACATCATCGGGAGTGCGCTTCCATGGCAGCAAACCAATCCCCTGACGAGATTGCCCGCTTGACCGCCAAGCGGCTCCCGGAAGACTGGAGCGGTCTGGACGAGCGTGCGGTGGACACCGTCCGCTTGCTGGCGGCGGACGCGGTCGAGCGGTGCGGGAGCGGGCACCCGGGCACCGCCATGAGCCTCGCGCCGGTCGCTTACGCGCTGTTCCAACGGGTTCTGCGGCACGACCCCGGCGACCCGGAGTGGATCGGGCGCGACCGGTTCGTGCTGTCCGCCGGACATTCCAGCCTCACCTTGTACATCCAGCTGTACCTCTCGGGCTACGGCCTGGAACTGGACGATCTGAAGGCGCTGCGCACGTGGGGTTCGCTGACCCCGGGCCACCCCGAATACGGGCACACGAAGGGCGTCGAAATCACCACCGGCCCGCTCGGTCAAGGCTTGGCCAGCGCGGTCGGCATGGCAATGGCGGCCCGCCGCGAGCGCGGCCTGTTCGATCCGGACGCCGAGCCGGGCACGAGCGTGTTCGACCACCAGGTCTACGTGATCGCCTCCGACGGCGACATCGAAGAAGGCGTCACATCCGAGGCGTCGTCGCTCGCCGGAACCCAGCAGCTCGGCAACCTCACGGTGATCTACGACAGCAACGAGATCTCCATCGAGGACGACACGCGCATCGCGCTGTCCGAGGACACCGCGAAGCGCTACGAGGCCTATGGCTGGCACGTGCTCACTGTGGACGGCGGCGAGGACGTAGCCGGGTTCCTCGGCGCGATCGAGCAAGCCAAGGCGGAGACCTCCCGTCCGACGCTGATCGTGCTGCGCACCGTCATCGGCTACCCCGCCCCGACGAAGATGAACACCGGCGGGGTGCACGGCGCCGCACTGGGCGCGGAAGAACTCGGCGCGGTCAAGCGCGCTCTCGGCTTCGATCCGGAGCTGAGTTTCCAGGTCGACGACGAGGTCTTGCGCCACACCCGCGAAGCAGCCTCGCGGGGCCGGGCGGACCACGAGAAGTGGCAGCTCGAATTCGACGCCTGGGCACGAAGCAACCCGCAGGGCAAGGCCCTGCTGGACCGCCTGGCCAAGCGCGAGTTCCCGGCTGGCTGGGCGGCCGATCTGCCCGTCTGGGAGCCGGGCGAACCGGGGGTCGCCACCCGCAAGGCATCGGCCGCGGTCCTGGCTGCGCTCGGCGGGGTGCTGCCCGAGCTGTGGGGCGGCTCGGCGGATCTGGCCGAGAGCAACAACACCACGATCAAGGGTGCGGATTCCTTTGGCCCGGCCGAAATCTCCACCGACGCCTGGACCGCCCAGCCCTACGGCCGCACGCTGCACTTCGGCATCCGTGAACACGCGATGGGGTCCATTCTCAACGGCATCGCGTTGCACGGCGGAACCCGTCCGTACGGCGGCACTTTCCTGATCTTCAGCGATTACATGCGCCCGGCGGTGCGGTTGGCCGCGCTGATGGAACTGCCGGTCATCTATGTGTGGACGCACGACTCGATCGGCCTCGGCGAGGACGGCCCGACGCATCAACCGGTCGAGCACCTGGCCTCGTTGCGGGCGATCCCGGGAATGTCGGTGGCTCGCCCCGCGGACGCGAACGAGACCGCGTACGCCTGGAAAGCCGCGCTGGAGAACACCGGAGGCCCGACCGGGCTCGCGCTCACCCGGCAGAACGTGCCGACGCTGGAGGGCACCTCCGCCGACGGCGTTGCGCGCGGCGGCTACGTGCTCGCCGAAGCGTCGACCGGCACGCCCGAGCTGGTGCTGATCGGCACCGGTTCCGAAGTGCAGCTGGCGGTAGCGGCCAGGAAGATCCTCGAGGACGAAGGGATTCCCACGAGGGTCGTGTCGATGCCGTGCGTGGAGTGGTTCGACCGGCAGGATCCGGCCTACCGGGAAAAGGTGCTGCCTCCTTCGGTGCGGGCCCGGGTGGCGGTCGAAGCGGCGATCGCCCAGCCGTGGCACCGGTTTGTCGGCGATGCCGGCGAAATCGTGTCGCTGGAGCACTTCGGCGCTTCGGCGGATTTCACGACGCTGTACAGCCAGTTCGGCATCACCGTCGACGCCGTGGCGGAAGCCGCACGCCGAAGCGTGCGTTCCGTTCGGCGGTGATGTCGTTGCCGCGGGCGGCAGGAGGATCCGGGAACATCCGCCCGGAACGCGTCCACATGGGCTGATGGGAGCCTCCTGAACGGTACGCCCGCACGAAGCGGCCCCGGCGGTGTTTCCGCCGGGGCCGCTTCCTTTTCGCCGTCATTATTCGTCATCCCAATCAGGGGATAGCTTTTCCTGATGCCGCAAGGCTTGCTGGCCGGACCGGCAGTAGAGAATCCTTGTGGTCTAAGCAGATTGGTCCGCGCGATGGCCGCGCAGGCGACGCCCCAAGGTCGCCCGCCCGCGAGTGGAGGAAGATCTCGTTGACGAACACGATTCCCAAGAAACTGGACGCCGCGCTCTTCACCGGAGCGACCCGCGCGGTCGTCGGAGAGGTGGACCGGGTGAGCGCGGCGGTGCAGTCCGCGTCGTGGCTCCGAGCCGGCGCGCTGCTGCTCAAGGCGCCGGCGGTGTTCACCATCGGCACCGGGCGGAGCGGCCTCGCGCTGCAGATGGCCGCGATGCGGTTCATGCACCTCGGGCTTCCGACGCACGTCGTCGGCGAGGTGACGGCTCCGGCGATCGGCGAACGGGACGTCCTGGTCGCGGCATCGGGCTCCGGGTCGACCGCTCGGGTGGTGCGGGCCGCGGAGACCGCTCGGGCCCAGGGCGCCGACGTGATCGCGCTGACCACGGCTCCCGAGTCGGCGCTGGCCAAGGCCGCGACCGAGGTGCTGGTCATCCCGGCCGCGGACAAGCAGGACTTCGACGGCAACTCCTCCGTCCAGTACGCGGGCAGCCTGTTCGAACAGTCCGTCCTGCTGATCACGGATTCGCTCTTCCACGCGCTGTGGCAGACCAGCGGCACTCAAGCCCGCGAACTGTGGCGGCTCCACGCGAATCTCGAATAGCGGCCTCGCCGTCCTGATGCGACCGACCGGAATGGGAGCCCGAAATGCACTGTCAGACTGAGGCCGCGTCGCGCACGTGCGTCGATGTCCACGCACTGGAAGCGGTGGCGCTGGCCGCGACCCGCAGCGCCGCCGTCGCCAGCTACGGCTGGGTCGGCCGGTACGACCAGAAGGCCGCCGACGCCGCTGCCACCAAGGCGATGCGCGAAGCGCTGGCGAAGGCTCCCGGCAGGGGAACGGTGGTCATCGGGGAGGGCGAAAAGGACGACGCCCCGATGCTGTTCAACGGCGAGATCGTCGGCACCGGCAACGGCCCGGATTTCGACATCGCGGTCGATCCGCTGGAAGGAACGTCCTTCTGCGCCAAGGACCTTCCCGGCTCCCTGGCGACGATCGCCTTCGGCGAGCCGGGCACGCTCTGGTCGCCGGGGCCGGGGTTCTACATGGACAAGATCGTCGTGCCCCCGCAGGCGAAAAACGTCGTCGATCTCGACGATCCGCCTGAACGCACGCTGGCCAACGTCGCCGCCGCGCTCGGCAAGAAGGTCAGCGAGCTCCGGGTGATGATCATGGACAAGCCGCGGCACCAGGACCTGATCGCCCGCGTGCTGCGGGCGGGCGCGGCGGTGCAGACCCCGGCGGGCGGCGATGTCGGCGGAAGCCTGGCCGTGCTCCTGCCGACGCTCGACGTGGACCTGCTGCTCGGCGTCGGCGGCACGCCCGAAGGCGTGATGACCGCGGCCGCGGTTCGCGCGCTGGGCGGCGGGATGCTGGGCCGCCTCGCCCCGCAACGGGACGAAGAGGCGGACGCGATCCGCGCGGCGGGCATGTCCCTCGACCGCGTCTACGAATGCGACGAACTCGCGGCAGGCGACGCTTTCTTCGTCGCGACCGGGGTCACCGGGGGCACGCTCCTCGACCGCCCCCGGAAATGCGAGGGCAAGACCACCTGCGAATCGCTGCTGATTTCCCGGGGCGAGATCCGCTACCTCACCCACACCACCTTCGAGTGACCCACGCTGTCCGCACGACCAGGGAGATCCGGTGACGCTGCATTTGGACGACCTCCGCGTTCGTCATCTCGGCGAGTGTCGTTACGATTCGCCGCTCGCCGAGATGGTGTCGACGAAACAGACCTCTCCGCACTATGTCGCCGAGGGCGACCGGGTCCTGCTCGAGGACACCGTGTCGATGCTGGCCGGGCACCGCCTCCCGCCGGCGCGCCTTCCGAGCTTCGAAGGGGCGGGCCCGCGCCGGAAGATCTACTTCGACCCGGCACGCGTCACCGCCGGGATCGTCACCTGCGGAGGGCTGTGCCCGGGGCTGAACAACGTCATCCGCGGCCTCGTCCAGGAACTCGCGGTGCACTACAAGGTGAAGCGGATCCTGGGCTTCCGGAACGGCCTGCAGGGGCTGACCGCCGACCATCGGCACGACACCGTCGAACTGACGCCGGCGCACGTCCGCGACATCCACAAGGACGGCGGCACCATCCTGGGCAGCTCGCGCGGCGGCCAGGACGCCGACGAGATGGTCGACAGCCTCGTTCTGCGGGGCGTCGACGTCATGTTCGTCATCGGCGGCGACGGCGGGATGCGCGCCGCGACGTACCTCAGCGACGCGATCCGGGCGCGCGGCCTCGACATCGCGGTCATCGGGGTGCCGAAGACCATCGACAACGACCTGCCCTTCACGGACCAGTCCTTCGGTTTCCAGAGCGCGTTCGCCCGGGCGACGGACTTCATCTCGGCGGTTTCCGTCGAAGCCGCGTCCAGCCCGAACGGGGTCGGGATCGTGAAGCTGATGGGCAGGCATTCCGGGTTCATCGCCAGTTACGCCGCGCTGGCCGCCAACGGCGCGGACATCGTGCTGATCCCGGAGATCCCGTTCGCGCTGGAAGGACGGGACGGACTGCTCGCCCACGTCGAGCAACGCGTGCGGGCGAAGGGCTACGTCGTGATAGTGCTGGCCGAAGGGGCCGGTCAGGAACTGCTCGACCGGCCCGGCGCGGCGCACCGGAACGGGCGCGCCACGGACGCGTCGGGCAACGTCAAGCTCGGCAACGTGGGGGAACTGCTCAAAGACCGCATCGCCGCGCACCTGACCGCGGCAGGACTTCCTCCCACGATGCGTTACATCGACCCGAGCTATGCGATCCGGAGCATCGCGGCCAACCCCTACGACAGCGTGTATTGCCTGCGGCTGGCGCACGCGGCGGTGCACGCCGCCATGGCGGGCCGTACCGCGGCGGCCGTCGCGCGCTGGCGGCGGCGCTTCGTGCACGTCCCGCTGTCGTTGATGACCAGCCGCCGCAACCAAGTCGACCCCGATGGCGACCTGTGGCTGTCGGTGCTGGAAACCACCTGCCAGCCCGCGGAATTCGGCACCGCGGCGGGCCGGGAGAAAGTGCCCATGGGCTTTTGCTGAGCGGCCGGGTTCACAGTGCGTGCGCGGTGCGGTCGTCGAAGCCGAAGTCGAGTTCATCGCTGACGGCGACTACCCCGCGCACGCACTGTGCGCTCCGAACAGCTTGCTCGGCAACGCTTCTCAGCCCGACCGTGCCGGTGAGCGTCACGACGCCATCGGCGACCCGCACTGTGACGCCTTCCGGCGCACCGGCTTCGGCCTCGGCGCGGATGTCGGCGTCCGACCGCAGCAACGCGGACAGGACGTCGCGGTGGGAGATCAGTCCGACCAGCCGGGCGGCCTGATCCACCACGCACAACTGGGCGGGCTTGGCGTCCGCGAGCCGTCGGAGCGCCACGTGCAGGGGCGCGTCGGCGGCGATCGTGGGCGCGGGGGCCGTCATCAGCTCGCCGGCAGTGCGCGCAAGCGCTTTTCGCCACCGGCTCCGGCGGCGCGGCCCGCCGAGCGCGGGCAGCCGGTTCGCGCCGCCGTGGAACTCGCTCTTCGCCGCCACGTCGGCCGCGGTGACGAGCCCGATCGGCCGGCCGGCCGGATCGACGACCGGCAGCGCGGGCACGCCGTGTTCGAGCAGAGCCGTGACGAGGTCCCGGAACGAGGTGTCGCGTCCGGCCGAGACGACCTGGCGTGCCATGACGTCGGCTACTCGCTGAGCGCACATCGCTTTCCCGGTGGCCTGGTCATTCCGGACCGGCGAAGAACTCGAGCGCGATGTTGTCCGGATCGCGGAACGAAACGCCGCTGCCGTAGTGCGCTTTCTTCACCCCGCCGTGCGAAATGCCGAGCTCGTCCAGCTTCCGGGCCCATTCAGCCAGCGCGGCGTGCGATTCGACCGCGAACCCGATGTGGTCCAGCCCCGTGCGGCGCTCGTCCGCCCGGTCCCGGGTTTCCTTGCCGTGGTGGGTGTGCAGCCCGAAGAGCATGCCGCCGCCGAGAGCGAAGACCGTGTGGTGGAATTCGCCGCCTTCCTCGTCCTCGTCCAGGACGGGCCCGGCGCCGAACAGCCTCGTGTACCACTCGGTGCTGCGCTGAAGATCGGACACGGTGATCGCGATGTGCTGCAAACCTGGGAAAGCCATGTGCACCCCTTCGCGCGGTCGGCATGCCCGCTCGCATGCGGACGTACCGGTGTTCTTACCAGCCGCCGCGCGGCCGGAGCCCGCTCGATCGAACGGGCGGCGGAGGGACCGGGACGAGCGGGCGGCGGGGCCGGATGAACGGGAAGCAGGCCGGCGAGCAACTCGGCATGGGCCGCGCCGCGGTTTACCGGAAGCTGGCGCAGTACGGGATCGACGTGCAGGAGTTCCGCTCCTGATCTGGGGTCGCCGTGCGAAGGGACTTCGACGTTCGGGTCGCGCGACGGAGCCCGGGCAGCGAATGCGGGCGGCCGGGGTTCGCCCGCGCGGCGCGCAGGCGAGCCGGCAGGCGATCGTGACGTCTGGAAACGAGGTCGTCCAGCCTGCCAGTTCGGCGACGACGCAAGCGGCGAGTTCGGCCGCACGCGGGAAGTGCCATGCTGCCGCAGCGTGGGGGATCTTCAGACTCGTTCCAGCAGCGCGGGCGAGCAGTTCGCCGGCGCTGCCGGACTCGACGCTGGACACGCGACCCCGAGCGGGACAGGTGACCGACTAGGTCCACACCTACGACACCCGTCAAAGGAACAGGCTGACCACAAGTTCTGTGAACGTGACTGGAGAAACTGCCGCGCCAGGAGTCCGCGATGGGGATTCTTCAGCGGGAACTCGTCGGGTGCTCCGAGACGACCGGTCCCAGGCGTCTTCGTCCGGCCCGTCCCAGCAGCTCGCGACATGTCGCAGCGCACTCCACACCCGGTGGCGCGGCCGCTCCGAGGGGTACGGTGGACGCTGGCGGCGACCTCCGATTCGGGGGATCTCTCCAAACCCAAGGGATTTTGGTCCCCATGCTCTCCGATGACTTGCGTTGTCGCTGGTCAGCACACCGCTAGGCCCAGAAGGACAAGGGAAAGGGCCGTCGAACTCCAGGACCGGGAGATCATTCCGGTGCTGATCGACTTCGGCGTCCGGCGCCCGGCCGGGGAACGTGGTGCGGACTGTGCCTGCCACCTCCTTCCGACCGTCCACTGTAGACCGTGAAAGGCGGGGAAGGCGAACCTCAGAGAGGAAGCTGGCTGAGCGCGTGCACCAGCTCCTTGCCGGTTTCGACCGCGCCCTCGCGTGCTCCGGTGAGCAGGCCCATCGCGAGCTGGGCCAGCAGGCCCTTCAACGCGGTGAGGCCTTTGCGGACGATGCCTCGGTCCGGCTCCGGCTTGACCACCTCGGCGAGGACGGCGTCGGCGGTTTCGCGGGCGTCGCGGGCGTCCGCTTCGGGCAGCCCGAGGCTGCCGAGTTGCCGCTTGACCTCGGCGACGACCTCGGCGACGGCTTCGAACCCGGGTGCGACTTGCTCGGTGTGCGCGAGGTTCTGCGTGACGTTCCGGTTGTTCCACGCCAGCTGCGAATTGTGCACGCCGCCGTGGATGACCGGGCCGTGGTGATGGTGTTCTTCGGTGGGCACGGGTTTCCTCCCGGTCAGGTGCGGTGGTCGGGTGTCGCTTGCTGGACGACGGTGTTGCCCCAGGTGAGCACGGACTGGACGACGTCCCCGTGGATGACCGGGCCGTGGTAATTGTGCACGATCTGCGGTGGCTCGGGCTTCGGCTCGACCTCGATCACCCGCAGCGGCGAGCGGAACTCTTTCAGCACGGCGCTGCCGTTGTGGTGCACGGCGCAGCCCGCGGACCCGTTGACGTCGACGTTGCGGACGAGAGCCGTCGCGCCGTGCAAATTCAGGCCGGCGGTCGTCGTGCCGGTGAAGACGCTGTCGTCGAGAACCAGGTTGGCCTTTTCCGCGACGAAGATGCCCATGGACGGCGACCCGGAAACAGTGAGTCGCCGTGCGGTCAGCGTCGCCTTGCCCAACACGGCCCCGCCACTGAGTTCGGTGTCGCTGGCCTCGCAGTCGTGCAGGTCCAGATGGGCGCCGCTGCTCGCGCTGAACGCGATCTGGCCGCCGGACACACTGCAATTCGCGGCGCGCACCGACGAGCTTTCGTGCCCGAGCATTCCGACGAGCTCGAAGTCGCGCACTCGCGCTTCGGTGACTTGAACGTCGGCGGTTCCGTTGGCCTCGACCGCGACGGGGCAGCGTGCGACGTGCAGCCGGGTCAGTTCGGAATTCCCCTGGCCCGCGAACCGCACGGCGGTGTTGTCCAACCCCTCGATGACAGTGTCGGCGGCGACCAGGCGCGCGTTCTCGACGTAGATCCCGATGTTGCCGCCGTCGAAGCGGCAGCCGCTCAGGACCGGCGTGCCCTGGGTGGCTACGAACATGCCGAACTTCCGCGCCTGCCGGACCATGACGTTCTCGAACCGCCCGGCTCCGCGGGTGTTCACGTCGATTCCGGCCACCCGAGGGTTTTCGAAGGTGCATCCGCGCACGAGCGGGTCGGCGCCGTCGGCGACCACCAGCCCGGTGTCGGTCGGGCCGACGTGCGTGCCGGTGATCGTGCCGCGCGCCCCCTGGGCGTAGCGAATGCCGGTGGTCTGCGCGGCTTCGATACGGCAGTCGGCGACGTCGAGGCTCCCGTTCTGGTCCGCGGCGACCGCGGCGTCGCCGGTGCCGGTGAACCGGCAGCCGGTCACGGCGACGCGGGCACCGCGGGAGAGCAGGCCGTGGACCCGGCACCGGTCGAATCGGCTGTCGCGCACGGTGACGTCGGCGCCGGCGGTGGCCCACAGCCCGGTGTTGGCGGAGTCGGTGAACACGCAGCGTTCGAGCAGAGCGTGCGAACCGGTGAAGAGCGCGCGGCCGTACTGCAGCTCGGTGTCCGTCACCGTGACCGAACCGCCGGGCGGCCCGTGCAACGCGGCGGTGTCCCCGTGTGCGACGAGGGTGCACGCGCTGATCGCGAGGGTGCCGGCAGCACAGCGGACCACGTCGTTGTCCCGCGCCCGGAGCACGAGGCCCTCCAGCCGGACGGTGCCCGAGGCTACGACGCCCGCACCGGTCGGCGGGCAGATCTCCACCGTCCCGGGCTGCCGCGCGGCGATGCGCACGTCCCCCTGCACGAACAGGCTTTCCGGATAACGCCCCGGATCCACCTCGACAACGCACGACCCCCGCCGCCCGGCGGCACTGCGCAGTGCCGACTCGATGCTCCGGTGAGCTCCGCGCTTGCCGGGCGAAACCCGGAGTCTGACCGCCATCCCGTCCCCTCCTGTGGCTCCCGAGCATAGCGGTGAGCGTCTCGTCGCACGGGGAACAAGCGAGAGTGCGTTGACCGAACTCGACCGTTCCCGTCCCCGCCTCAGGCCGAAGCCGTTCGCGATCAAGTTGTCGGGTGGGCGATTCCAATCAGCGAACCCCGTTGAAGTTGACGCGCAAGGTGTAGACCGAACTGGACGCGGTGATGAACAGTTCGTTGCGGCGCGCTCCGCCGAAGGTCAGGTTCGAGCAGATTTCCGGCACCAGCAGTTTGCCGATCCGGGTGCCATCGGGAGCGAAACAGTGCAGCCCGTCGTGGGCGGCTGCCCAGACTCGTCCTGCGGTGTCCACCCTGAGCCCGTCGAAGGCGCCGTTGTCGCAGGTGCCGAATACCTCGCCGCCGGTGAGCCTGCCGTCGTCGGTGACGTCGAAAACCCTGATGTGGCTGGGATTTTGCCGTGTGTCCGCGATGTACAGCTTGCTCTCGTCGGCGGAGAAGGCCAGTCCGTTGGGGCGTTCGAAGTCGTCTGCGACGATCCGGACCTCTCCGTCTGCCGGGTCGACTCGGTAGACGTGGCAGGCGTCGATCTCACTTTCCGCTTGGTAGCCCTCGTAATCGCTGTCGATGCCGTAGCTCGGGTCGGTGAACCAGATGGATCCGTCGGACCGTTCGACGACGTCGTTGGGGCTGTTGAGCCGTCGGCCGCGATACCGCTCCGCGAGCACGGTCACGCTGCCGTCCGGTTCGGTGCGCGTGACGCGGCGGTGGCCCTGCTCGCAGCTGACCAGCCGCCCCGCGCGGTCTCTCGTGTGGCCGTTGGCGTAGCCCGAGGGCTGCCGGAACACGCCGACCTGGCCGGTGGTCTCGTCCCAGCGCAAGGTCCGGTCGTTCGGGATGTCGCTGAACACGAGGTACCGGCCGGCCGGGAAATAGACCGGTCCCTCGGTCCAGCGGCATCCGGTGTGCAGGCGCTGCATCCACTCGTCGCCGTTGCAGCGCGCGAACCGCTCGTCCAGCACTGCGAACTCAGTCTTGACCAGGTCCACTGATTACCCCCAGGTTCTGAATGTCATCTCGCCTAAAGCTTGTCCTTCCGAACCTGATACCGTCAAGGCGTGGATGACTTGGATCGCAGACTCCTCGCTGAGCTGCAGCGCGACGCCACCCAGGCCTACGCCGCGCTGGGGCAGGCCGTGGGATTGTCCGCGGGCGCCGCGCACGAGCGGGTGCGGAAGCTGCGCGAACAGGGCGTCATCCGGCGGACCACCGTCGACGTCGATCCGGCGGCGGTCGGCCGGGGAGTGGCGGCGTTCGTGCTGGTGGAGGCCAACGCCTGGATGGGCGACTCGCCGACGAGCGAAGCGATCGCGGCGCTCCCCGAGGTCGTCGAGGCGCACGTCATCGCGGGCCCGGCGGCTCTGCTGGTGAAGATCCGCACGTCAACGACGGAGGAGCTGCAGGCATCGCTTCGCCGCCTCTACGCGATTGACGGAGTCACGAGCACTCAGGCGATCGTCGTCCTCGAGACCTTCTTCGAGCGCCCGCTCGACACTGCTTCCGGGAGCGCCGGACAGTAGAGACCGTGCTGCTCAACGGTCACAGGTGCTTGCCGAAGAACTCGGCCAGCTTCTCCGCGGCCGGGCCGACCGCCGCCGGGCGGTCGTAAAGGTCCACATGGGACGCTCCGGGGACGCGGAACATCTCCTTCGGACCGGTGGCCCGCTGGAACGCCTCGATGCTCATCCACATGGTCTCGGCGCGGTCGCCGACGATCATCAGCAGCGGCCGCGGCCCGAGCAGCGAGAGCGGCGCGAAGGCGTCGAAGAACGCGAGCCGGTCGATGCTGTCCCAGGCCAGCGTCTTGGCGGAGCGGGGGTGCGCGCCGCGCGGGGTGCAGTAGTACTCCCAGCCCTCGTAGGCGTGCTGGCCGGCGGCGTGGGCTTCCTGTTCGTTCGCGGGGAAGACTGGCAGACCGCCGGGCGCGGTGCGGGAAGCGGTCAGCATCGCGTCGAACACCGCCGGGTCCTGGGTTCCGTCGGCGCCGAGGCGCAGCTGGCGGGAGACGTCGGCGGCGCTGACCGTGGCGACGGCTCGCACGCGGCGGTCAGTGGAGGCGGCGGTCAGCGAGTAGCCGCCGGACGCGCAGATGCCGAGCAAACCGATCCGGGCGGGGTCGATGTCCTCGCGGCCGGTCAGGTAGCTGACCGCGGCTTTGAAGTCCTCGACTCGCTGAGCGGGGTCTTCGAGTCCGCACGGCAGGCCCTCGCTTTCGCCCTGGTAAGCGGCGTCGAAGGCGAGAGCGGCGTAGCCCTGCGCGGCCATCAGCTCGGCGTACGAGCCTGCGGTCTGCTCCTTGACACCGGTGCCCGGGTGCCCGACGACCAGCGCGGGATGCGGGCCGGGGGCGTCCGGGAGATAGAGGTGGGCGGCGATGCGGAGGTTGTTGCTGAGGAAGGAGATGTCGTTTCGCATGTCTCCAGCTTCGACGCGGTCCAGGGCCCGAACCAGGGACAGTGCTGCCTATGCATCCCAGTACCAGGCAAGCGGCCCGGCCCGCACGGCACACTGGTGGCATGGCAAGCGAACTGGGCGACTTCCTGCGCGCCCGCCGGGCGGCGCTCGATCCGCGGCAGGCAGGGTATCCGGACGACGGACGGCGGCGGCGCGTCCCCGGGTTGCGCCGCGAGGAGCTGGCTCAGCTCGCACATCTCAGCATCGACTACGTCGTGCGGCTCGAACAGGGCCGCACGAACCGCGTTTCCCGGTCGGTGCTCGACGCGCTGGCCGATGCCCTGCAACTCGCGCCGGACGAACGCGCGTACCTCTTCACGGTCGCCGACGTCGCGCCGGTCTCCCCGCGGCAGCCGGTCCGTCCAGAGGTCGCGCCCCGGCTGCGGCAGTTGCTGGACACGATGCGCGACGTTCCGGCCATGGTGCTGCACCGCAGGATGGACGTGCTGGCCTGGAACCGCGGAAGCGCCGCCTTGCTCACCGATTTCGAGAAATTGCCGGTGGCTGAGCGGAATCTGATCCGGCTGACCTTTGTGGACGAATCGTTCCGGTCACTGTACGCCGATTGGCCGCGGGCCGCGCGCGAGTGCGTTTCGGTGCTGCGGATGGAAGCCGGACGCACGCCGCACGACCCCGCGTTGAGCGCGCTGGTCGGCGAACTGAGCGTGCGGGACCCGGATTTCCGGCGGTGGTGGGCGGATCACCAGGTGCGCGGGCCGCGTGCGCTGTCGAAGGTCTATCGCCATCCGGTCGCCGGGAAGCTCGAACTCGACGTGCAACAGTTCACAGTGGACACTCATCCGGAGCAGCTGCTGGTCGCCTATACCGCGGAACCGGGTTCGCCGAGCGAGGAGGCGCTGCGGTTCCTGCTGCAGTGGTCTCCCGAGCAAGCCCGCTGAAACGCAGTTCTTCTCCTGGGGTGCCGCGTTCGCCGTCGTGGCGCTCGTCGGCGGGGTCGTGACGATCCGGCACGCGATCGAGACCAAGGGCCAGGTGCTCGAGCAGTTGTCGCCGTGACCCGGGTGCGTGCCCGAAGCCGGAAACCGGTTGGGGTTCGCCGCGCCATCGGGCAAGAACCGGGAATGCGCAACGGAAAATCGGTCCGCCGGTGGCGGCCGATTCCGCCGGGGTCCGCGGAGTCTCCTCATGCCGGGTCCGATCCCGTCGGCGACGCCTCGTGCTTCTCGGCGGTGCGGCTCGCGGGCAACACGCCGGCGGGAGAAGCGTCGCACTGGGGCATCGATCTCCAGAACCGGAATCGCGCACGTAGGCGTCGCTCTCCGCCCGGCTTATCGGGGCCAGGGGTCTGGGCGGTGATGCGGTCGAGGTCCTGTGCCGCTACCCGCGTCCGGCTTCGTGCCGGAGGGCACCTTGCGGCGCGCCGCGTGGGTCGGCGGGGAGTTCGCTGACCAGGTCGTGCTCGGGCTGCTCGCTGAGTAGTGGCGTTCCGGACAGGGGCTCCTTCACCGCTCCCCGTAGTGGTTCGCGTGCTGTTCCCGGACCACGTTCTTCTGGATCTTCCCCGTCGAAGTGCGCGGCAGTTCGTTGGCGACGATCACCGCTTTCGGCACCTTGTACCCGTCCAGCCGGTCCTTGAGCGCGGTGCGCAGGGTTTCCGCGTCGATCCGGCAGCCGGGTTTCGGGACGACGACCGCGGTGATCGCCTCCGTCCAGCGTTCGTGCGGCAGCCCTACGACGACGACCTCCGCGACGTTCGGTTCGGCGTCGTAGACCGCGCGCTCCACCTCCAGCGACGCGACGTTCTCGCCGCCGGTCTTGATGACGTCCTTGGCCCGGTCGGTGAACCACAGCACGCCGTCGGGGCCGAACCGGCCGACGTCGCCGGAGTGGAACCAGCCGTGCCGGAACGCGGTTTCCGTCGCGTCCGGGTCGCGCAGGTATCCCTCCATTGTGGACGGTCCGCGGTAGACGATCTCGCCGGTTTCCCCTCGGGGCAGCAGCTCGCCCTGCTCGTCCATGATCGCGACGTGGACGCCGGTGAGCGGGGTGCCTACGGCGCCGACGTGGGTGAGCTGGTGCTCGGGCCGGAACAGGGTGGTGACCGGCGACATCTCGGTCTGCCCGAACAGCAGCGCGAATTCGCAGCCGTAGCCGTCGAGGCAGGCCTTGATCTGGGCTTCGGGCATCGGAGCCATCGCGTAGGTGGCGCGGCGCAGCGAAGACAGGTCCCGCGCGCCGAACGACGGGTGATCCAGCGCCGCCCGGTACATCATCGGCAGGCCGAACACCTGGGTGATCCCTTCGCCTTCGATCGTTTCGAGGAAGCGTTCGGGCTCGAAACCGCGATGGATGTGCACCGTCGCGCCGACGAGGATCGCGGGCGTGCAGAACGCGTTGAGCTGCGCGGTGTGGAACATCGGCATCATCGCCAGGAACCGGTCGGCCGCGCTCCAGCCGTTGTCCAGGGCGGCTGACATGGACTCCAGGTAGATGCCCAGATGCGTGCCGACGACGCCCTTGGGGAACGACGTGGTGCCGGACGTGTAGAGGTAGCTCAGCGGATCGCGGTCGGCCACCAGGGCTTCTCCCGGGGCGGCCGGTCCGGCGGCGACCTCGTCCAGCGTGGTCCAGGAGCGGTCCGTCGGCGCCGGGGACCACTCCGCACCGGTGCCGGGGGCGACGAAGACGTCGGACACCTGGGCGCATTCGGCGAGCGACTCGGCCATCGTCGCGACCAGCTGGGTTTCCACGACCAGGCCGCGGGCCCGGGAGTGGGTCAGCACGTAGCCGACTTCCTTCGGCCGCCAGCCCAGGTTGATCGGCACGCAGACGACGCCCAGCCGGGCGCAGGCGTAGTAGGCCGCGAGGAATTCCGCGCTGTTGCCGGACGCGAGGGCGAGAACGTCGCCGCGCTCGTAGCCCTTCGCCGACAAGCCGCTGGCGAGGCGGTCGACCCAGTCGTCCAGTTCGGCGTAGGTCCAGGCGCGCGGGCCGTCGACGAGCGCCGGGCGGTCCGGGCGGGCGGCGGCGCTCCGGCGGAGGGAATCCGCGACGTTGACGCGCTGGATCAGGTTGGCGGCGAGCTCCATTGCTCCTCCACGGATCGCGGGAATCCCGACCGGGGCGGTCCTCCGGGATCTTCAGGTGAGTTCCCATTCACTAATGCGGCACTGTAACGCGTGCCCGGGCCGGATGCCAGCGCGCGGCGATCACGGCGCGGGGCTTGTCTTGACAGGCGCGAGTGGAATGCCCATAGTGAATAGTAATTCACTAGCGAGGAGGGGTCATGACCGGCAGAACCGTCGCGATCGGCAACGGCCAGGGCTTCTGGGGCGATTCGGTGCGCGGGCCGCTGCAGCTGGTGCGCGGCGGCGGCATCGGCTATCTGACGATGGACTTCCTGGCCGAGGTCACGATGAGCATCATGCAGAAGCTGCGGGCGCGGAACCCCGAAGCCGGGTACGCGACGGACTTCGTCGCGCAGCTCGAGCGGATCCTTCCGGACTGCGCGGAGCACGGCATCAAGATCGTCGCGAACGCGGGCGGGGTGAACCCGGCGGCGTGCGCGACCGCGGTCGAGGAGGTCGCGCGGCGGCTCGGCGTCCCGGTCCGGGTCGCCACGGTCGGCGGTGACGACATCCTCGCCAGGCTGCCCGCGCTGATCGAGGACGGGCACGCGCTGGCGAACCTCACGACCGGCACTCCGCTGGCCGGCGAGCTGGCGCGCGTGCAGAGCGCGAACGTCTACCTGGGCGCGTTCCCGATCGCCGAGGCGCTGGCCGACGGCGCGGACATCGTCGTCACCGGGCGCGTGACCGACCCGTCGCTCGTGCTCGCCCCGCTCATCCACGAGTTCGGCTGGACCGCGAGCGACTACGACCGGCTCGCGGCCGGCACCGTCGCCGGGCACCTGCTCGAATGCGGCACGCAGAGCACCGGCGGCAACTACGACCGCTGGGAATCCGTGCCCGACCTGGCCGGCATTGGCTACCCGATCGCGGAGGTCAGCGAGTCCGGCGAGTTCGTCCTGACCAAGAAACCGGGCACCGGGGGACTGGTCGACGCCGGCACCGTCACCGCGCAGCTGCTGTACGAACTCGGCGACCCCGCCCGGTACCTCACGCCGGACGTCGTCGCGGACTTCACCTCGATCCAGCTGGCCCAGGACGGCCCGGACCGCGTCCGCGTGCACGGCGTGCGCGGCAGCGCGCCCACCGACACCTACAAGGTTTCCGTCAGCACGCTCGACGGCTGGCGCACCACCGCGCAGCTGACCGTCGGCGGTCCGGACGCGGCGGCGAAAGCGCGCTGCACCGCTGATCTTCTGCTGGCGCGGCTCGCCGAGGACGGCGTCCGGTTTCCCGAAGAAGACTGCCGGGTGGAGGTCGTCGGCACCAACGTGCTGTACGAGGGAATGTTGCCGGAGCCGGCCGCGCCGCCGTCGGAAGTCGTGCTGCGGGTGTCGGTCCGGTCGCAGGACAAGGCGGCGGTCGACCGGCTCGGCGCGGAACTGGCCTCGTTGCTGACGTCCGGCCCGCCAGGGCTGACCGGTTTCGCCGGCGGGCGGCCCAAAGCCAGCGCGATCGTCGGGTTCTGGCCCGCGTTGCTCGAGAAATCCGCGGTGCGCCCGGCAGTGCGAGTCAGCGAGGTGGCGGCATGACCGGGACGACGCAGTTGCGCGAGTTCGCCTCGGCGCGCTCCGGTGACAAAGGCGCGGACGCGAACATCGGCGTCTGGACCGAAACCGACGCGGCGTATGAGTTCCTCCGGGAGCACCTGACCGCCGAACGCGTCGCCGCGCATTTCCGCGCGCTGTGCCGCGGCGAGGTCGTGCGCTACGAACTGCCGAACCTGCGGGCACTGAACTTCATCCTCCACGACGCGCTCGACGGCGGCGGAGCGGCTTCGCTGCGCACGGACGCGCAAGGCAAAACCCTTTCGCTCGGCCTGCTGCAAATGGAATTCGACGCTCCCGCGGACCTCGCGCGATGACTGTCCGAATCGGACTCGCCGACGCGAGCGACGAGCGGGTGATCGAAGCGGCGGCCCGGCTGGTGGAGCAGGGCGGCATCACGCCGGTGCTGATCGGCGCCGCGCCCGGCACCGCGCCCGCGGGCGTCGAGGAGCTGACCCCGCCGCCTGGCGAGTCCACAGTGGACTACCTGGCCCGGGTGCTGGAACCGGCCGGGCTCGCCGCGGGCGTCAGCGGCAGCCTCACCACCAGTGCGGCGGTGCTGCGGGCGGGCATCCGGCAGCTGCGGACGGCGGACCTCGTGTGCGGCTGCTTCGCGATCCGCCACCACGGCACGTGGGCCACCTACGCCGATTGCGTGGTCGTGCCCGACCCGGACGCGGCGCAGCTGGCGCGGATCGCCGCCGCGGCGGCCGATCACCACCAGGCATTGTTCGGGACCGAGCCGCGGGTGGCGCTGCTGTCGTTCTCCACCAGCGGCAGCGCGGTCCACCCGCGCGCGGACAAGGTCCGGGAGGCGACCCGGCTGCTGCGCGCGACGCGGCCGGACCTGGTCGCCGACGGGGAAATCCAGTTCGACGTCGCGGTGGACGCGGGCGTCGCGGCGCGCAAGGCGCCCGGCTCGGTGCTGGCGGGCGGGGCCAACGTGCTGGTGTTCCCGTCGCTGGAGGCGGGCAACATCGCGTACAAGGTCGCCGAACGGGTCGGTGGCGCCCGGGCGCTCGGGTCGTTCGTCCTCGGCCTGCGCCGGCCGTGGGCGGACCTGTCGCGCGGCTGCAGTGCCGGCGACATCGCCGAAACCGCCGCGCTGCTCGCCGGAGCGGCGGCGCGGACCCGGTGTGGGAAAGGAATCCAGGCCGGATGAAGACACTCACGAGTACGTTCGACTTCTCCTCGGCGACCGCGGCCGCCAACCGCGAGGGCAACCTCGAACGGCTGGCCGAACTGCGCCGCCAGCTCGGCCGCGCGGTGGACGGCGGCGGCGAGAAATACGTGGCACGGCATCGGAAACGCGGCCGGCTCCTGGTGCGGGAACGGATCGAGCTGCTGCTCGACCGGGACGCGCCGTTCCTGGAGCTGGGCGGCGTCGCGGCCTGGGGCACGGAATACCCGGTCGGCGCGAGCGTCGTCACGGGCATCGGTGTGGTCAGCGGGGTCGAATGCATGATCGTCGGGCACGATCCGACCGTGCGCGGCGGCGCGTCGAACCCCTACACCTGGAAGAAAGTGCTGCGGGCCATGCAGATCGCCCGCGAGAACCGGCTCCCGGTGATCAACCTGGTCGAGTCCGGCGGCGGCGACCTGGAACGCCAGGCCGAGCTGTTCGTCCCGGCCGGGCGGCTGTTCCACGAGCTGACCGCGCTGTCGGCGGCCGGGATCCCGACCATCGCGCTGGTCTTCGGCAACTCGACCGCGGGCGGCGCGTACGTGCCGGGCATGTGCGACTACGCGGTGATGGTGCAGAACCAGGCGAAGGTGTTCCTCGGCGGTCCGCCGCTGGTGAAGATGGCCACCGGCGAGGACGCCGACGACGAAAGCCTCGGCGGCGCGGACATGCACGCCCGCACGTCCGGGCTGGCCGACTACCTCGCCCGCGACGAGCACGAATGCCTGTCGCTCGGCCGGGAGATCGTGGAGCACCTGAACTGGCGCAAGCTCGGCCCCGGCCCGACCGAACCGGCCGACGAACCGCTGTACCCGGCCGAAGACCTGCTGTCGATCGCGTCGGTCGACCTGAAGGTCCCGTTCGACCCGCGCGAGGTGGTCGCGCGGATCGTGGACGGCTCCCGGTTCGAGGAGTACAAACCGCTCTACGGCACGGCTCTGGTCACCGGCTGGGCCTCGATCCACGGCTTCCCGGTCGGCGTCCTCGCGAACGCGCGCGGCGTGCTGTTCAACGAGGAGGCCAAGAAGGGCAGCGAGTTCATCCTGCTGTGCAACCAGACCGACACCCCGCTGGTCTTCCTGCAGAACACCACCGGGTTCATGGTCGGCACGCAGTACGAGCAGAACGGCATGATCAAGGACGGCTCGAAGATGATCAACGCCGTCACCAACAGCCGGGTGCCGCACCTGACGGTCAACCTGGCCGCCTCCTACGGCGCGGGCAACTACGGCATGTCCGGCCGCTCCTACGATCCGCGGCTGCTGTTCACCTGGCCGAACTCGAAGACCGCGATCATGGGCCCGGAGCAGCTGGCCGGGGTGATGTCGATCGTCGCCCGGCAAGCCGCCGCGGCGGCCGGGCGGCCGTTCGACGAGGAGGCCGACGCGCGCCGCCGCGCCGAACTGGCGGAGCGGATCGAGGCCGAATCGCTCGCGCTGTACATGAGCGGCCAGTGCTACGACGACGGCGTGATCGACCCCCGCGACACGCGGGACACGCTCGGGATCGCCCTGTCGATGTGCCACAACAACGAGATCGAGGGGACCCGCGGGTTCGGGGTCTTCCGGATGTAGGCGAGGGACACATGATCACCAAGGTGCTGGTCGCCAACCGCGGCGAGATCGCCCGCCGGGTCTTCCGGACGTGCCGCGAACTCGGCATCGCCACGGTCGCGGTCTATGCCGATCCGGACGCCGACGCGCCGTTCGTGCACGACGCCGACGAAGCGGTCCCGCTCGGCGGGGCGACGCCGGCCGAGTCGTACCTGCGGGCCGACCGGGTGCTGGCCGCGGCGGAACGCGTCGGCGCGGACGCGATCCACCCCGGCTACGGTTTCCTTTCGGAGAACGCGGGATTCGCACGGGCGTGCGAGGCCGCGGGCGTCACGTTCGTCGGTCCGCCCGCCGAAGCGATCGCCGCGATGGGCAGCAAGTTGACCGCGCGGGAGATGATGGAACGCGCCGGCGTGCCGGTGCTGCCCGGGCGGGACCTGACCGGCGTCGCCGACGACAAGGTGCTCGGCATCGCCGCCGACATCGGCTGGCCGGTGCTGGTCAAGGCGTCGTTCGGCGGCGGCGGGCGCGGCATGCGGGTGGTGCGCGAACCGGGCGAGCTGCTCGAGGCGATCGCGTCGGCCCGCCGCGAGGCCGGAGCGGCGTTCGGCGACGACACGGTGTTCCTCGAGCACTACGTGGACAATCCGCGGCACATCGAGATCCAGATCTTCGGCGACCGGCACGGCACCGTGGTGCACCTGAACGAACGGGAGTGCTCGATCCAGCGGCGGCACCAGAAGATCGTCGAGGAAGCCCCGTCGCCGGTGGTGGACGAGCAGCTGCGGGCCCGGATGGGCGCGGCCGCGGTGGACGCCGGGCGCGCGCTCGGCTACGTCGGGGCGGGCACGGTGGAGTTCATCGTCGCGCCGGACGGCGGGTTCTTCTTCCTGGAGGTCAACACGCGGCTGCAGGTGGAGCACCCGGTCACCGAGCTGGTCACCGGCCTCGACCTGGTGCGGCTCCAGCTGGAGGTCGCCGCCGGGGCGCCGCTGCCGCCGGAGGCGCACGAGCCGCGGATCCGCGGGCACGCGATCGAAGCCCGGCTCTACGCCGAGGACCCGGCGCGCGATTTCCTGCCCGCGGCCGGTCTGCTGGAGCGCTTCGAGATCCCGGAAACCGAGGGGCTGCGGGTCGACGGCGGCGTCGAGTCGGGTTCGGTGGTGTCCACCAACTACGACCCGATGCTGGCGAAGGTCGTCGGCTACGGGCGGACGCGGGAAGAAGCGACCGCGCGGCTCGTCCGGGCGCTCCGGCGGGCCCGCGTGCACGGCGTCACCACCAACCGGGCGCTGCTGGTCGGCATCCTCGAACACCCGGAGTTCGCCGCCGCGCGGATCGACACGCATTTCCTCGACCGGCGGCGGCCGTCGACGCTGATCGAGGTCGACGACGCCGAGGTGGTCCGCGCCGCGGCGCTCGCGACCGCGCTGGCCGAGCAAGCGCACGAACGGGCGTCGGCACGGGTGCTGCCGCACGTGACGTCGGGCTTCCGGTCCTCGCCCGCGCAACTGCAGACGCGGTCGTACCGGCATCTGGACCGCGAACTGGCCGTCGGCTACCGGCTCGGCCGCGACGTCCGGTTCGAAGTGGACGGCGAGCCGCACGAGGTCGTCATCCACGCCTGCACGCCGCAGCACGCGGATCTCGTCGTGGACGGCGTGCGCCGGGCGTTCTCGATCGACCGGGCCGGCGCGACCGTCTACGCGGGCTGGCCGGGCGGGACGGTCGAACTGGCGGTGCTGCCGCGGTTCCCGGACGCCGCCGACCACCTGCTGGAGGGTTCGCTGGTCGCGCCGATGCCGGGCACAGTGACCCGGGTGGCGGTCGCGCCCGGCGAGCAGGTGCGGGCCGGGCAGCAGCTGATCGTGCTGGAGGCGATGAAGATGGAGCACGCCGTCACCGCGCCCGCCGACGCCGTCGTGGGCAGCGTCCCGGTCGCTGAAGGGTCCACTGTGGACACCGGAACAGTACTGATCGTGCTCGAGGAAACCGGTGCGGGAGGCGAAAATGGCTGACGAGGTCCGATACGCGGTGGAAGACGGCGCCGCGTGGATCACCATCAACCGGCCGGAGGCGCGCAACGCGCTCAACGCGGCGGTCCGGCGCGGCCTGAAAGCGCGCTTCGAGGAGGCGGACGCTGATCCGGCGGTCTCGGTGATCGTGCTGACCGGGGCCGGGGACCGGGCGTTCTGCGCGGGCGGCGATCTGAAGGAGATGGCAAGTACCAAGCTCACTGTGCCGCCGCCGGACTTCGTGCCCCAACCCGGCCGCACGCTGAAGCTCGCCAAACCGGTCGTCGCCGCGGTGAACGGCGGCGCGTACGGCGGCGGCTTCCTGCTCGCACAGTCGGCGGACCTGGTCATCGCGGCGGAGGAGGCGAAGTTCGCGGTGTCGGAAGCGAAAGTCGGCCGCGGCTCGCCGTGGGCCGCGCCGCTGCCGTGGCTGGTCCCGCCGCGCGTCGCGATGGAGATCCTGGTGACCGGCGATCCGATCAGCGCCCGGCGCGCTTACGAGATCGGGCTGGTGAACCGCGTGGTGCCGGGCGCGGAACTGCTTGACGCGACACGTGAACTGGTCGCCCGCATCGCCGCCAACGCACCGCTTTCGGTCCGGGCGGCGAAGGAAATGGTGTACGCGGTCGCCGAGCACGGCCGCTCGGATGCCTTCGAGGTGGCCGAGCGGATCTGGGAACCGGTTTATCTGAGCGAGGACGCGCAGGAGGGTCCGCGCGCATTCGCCGAGAAGCGGGCGCCGCAGTGGCGGGCGCGATGATCGACGGATTGCTGACAGACTTGGCGGCGGAGCACGACGCGCTCGCCGCGTTGCTGGCCGGACGGCCGGACCACGACTGGTCCGCGCCGACGCCCGCGCCGGGGTGGACTGTTCGCGACCAGATCGCGCACCTGGCGCATTTCGACGGAGTCACCGCGCTGTGCGTCGGCGAGCCGGAGAAATTCGTCGCACTGCGGGATTCCCTCGAAGATCTGCAGTCCTATGTAGACGGGATTGGAGCGGCGCACGCGGATCGGCCCGGTGCGCAGATGCTGGCCTGGTGGAACGACGAACACCGCCGTTTGCGCGCCGCGGCCGAGGCGGCGGATCCCGCGGTCCGGGTGCCGTGGTTCGGGCCGTCGATGAGCCTGGCGTCGAAGCTGACGGCGCGGATCATGGAGACCTGGGCGCACGGGCAGGATGTCGCCGACGCTTTCGGCGTGCGCCGCGAGGCGACCGCACGGCTGCGACACGTGGCGCGGATCGGGGTGCTGGCCTTCCCGAACAGCTACCGCGCGCGGGGTCGGCCAGTGCCCGACGCCGAGGTGCACGTGGACTTGACCGCCCCGGACGGCGACCATTGGACCTGGGGCGACCCGGCTTCCCCGAACGCGGTGACTGGACCGGCCGAGGACTTCTGCCTGGTGGTGACCCAGCGGCGGCACGTGGCGGACACGGCGTTGCGCACGCGCGGTGATATCGCGGGGGAGTGGATGCGGGTGGCCCAGGCGTTCGCTGGCCCGCCTGGGGTTGGGCGGCGGGCGGGGCAGTTTCGCCGCTGAGCTGGGCCGGGCTGGGTTGTGGCTGGGTGTTCGCCGGTTCGCCGGGGAGGGTTGGAGGCCGGGGCAGTTCCTTGGTTGAGGTGGGTTCGGGCGGGGTTGTGGTCGAGTGTTCGTCGGTTGGCCGGGGAGGGTCGGTGGCGGGGCAGGCTTGGGGCTGGGCCGGGTGTTCGCCGGTTCGCCGGGAAGGGCCGGAGGTCGGGGCAGTTCCGTGGCTGAGGTGGGTTCGGGTCGAGTGCTCGCCGGTTCGCCTGGGGTGGGTCGGTGGCCGGGGCAGATCCCTGGCTGAGGTGGGTCCGGGCCGGGATGTGGCCGAGTAGCCGCTGCGGGTTTGCGGCCGAGCCCTCGCCGGGGAGCGTCAATGGTCTGGGCAGTGCCGCGGCTGAGCCGGGCCCGGACGGGGGTTTAAGCCAGGCGTCCGCTCGTGGGTTTGCGGCCGAGCTTCGCTGCGGGTTCGCCGCGCCAGTGCCCGCGCAGCGCTTTGTGGCCAACCCTTCGCTGCGACTGCGGACGCTTCGGGCTTCCCCGCCCGCGTGGGTCTTCCCAGCGTTGCGCCCGTCCTTCCACCCGCGCCTGCCCCGCCCGTCCTCCCGCCGCAATCCCGCCAACCCTGAGTGACCCGCCGTTCACCCCACTGGGTCCGCTTCGGCGTGCCCGCCGCGCGGCCGATATCGTGGCGGGAGCGACAGGCTGGAGGTGGTGGGTGTGGCACGTTCGGCCACCCGGACGCGGGATCCCGACCGGAGAGCGAAGATTCTCGTCGCGGCGGGCGATCTGATCAGCCGCAACGGCTACCACGCGGTGTCGATGGCCGAGATCGGCCGCGACGCGGGGATTGTCGGTTCCGGGATCTACCGGCACTTCGACAGCAAGGCAGCGATCCTCGTCGCGCTCTTCGACGACATCATCGACCGCCTCATCGCCGACCAGGAGGTCGCGCTCGCCGAGCATGCCGGGCCGCGCGAGACGTTGCGGCGGCTTGTGCGCGGGCAGGCCGAGTTCGTGGTGCGCCAGCGCGCGCTGGCGCGGGTCTACCACAACGAGATCGGCAGCCTGCCCGCCGAGGACCAGGTCCGGCTGCGCCGCAAGCAGCGGCTGTACCTGGAGGAGTGGGTGCACCTCACCCGCGAGGCGCATCCGGACCTCGACGACGCGGTGGCGCGCACGCTCGTCCACGCCGCGGTCGGCGCCGTCCAGTCGAACCTGTTCCACAACGTCGGCCTCGAAGCCGACCGGCTGCTCGACTGCCTCGCCCGCGCCGCCGAGCTCGTGCTGGAGATAGCCGCGGACCAGTGACCCCGGCCGCGGAGCCCCTTGCTTAGTGAATGATGATTCTCTAAGGTGAGGGGCATCCGAGCACGCGGCGTGCTCACCGCGGAGTTCCAAAGGGGGAGCTTCATGGCCTTCGATGTCACCAGCCTCTACAACCGCCGCGCGGACGACCGCTGGAACCGCATCTGCGTGTCCGATCTGGTCGAACGCCTCACCTGGAGCGTCCCGGACGCGACCGCGATCGCGGGCTGGCCCGGCGCGTTCGGCGATCCCCGCTTCGCCCGGCTGACCTTCGCCGAGCTCGACGCGCTCACCAGCCAAATCGCGAACGCCCTGCTCGCCCGGGGGCTGCACCGGGGCGACCGGGTGGCGATGGTGTGCGAGAACTCCGTCGAGGGCTACGCCTTCAAACTCGGCGTCGCGAAGGCGGGCATGGTCGCGGCGCCGATCAACCCGGCCATGGCGCCGGACGTGGTGCGCTACCTGATCGACCGGGTGCAGCCGCGAATGTGCGTGGTGGACGCCGACATCTGGGTCGCCGCGCCGGAGCAGTGGCGCGGCGCCGGGGTTTCGCCGGACGTGGCGGTGGAAATCGGCGGACCCGCGCCGGAAGGCAGCGAGTCGTTCTCGCACTTCGTCTCCGGCGTCTCCGAAACCGCGCCGGACACCACGATCCACGGCGACGACATCTACGAAATCCTTTTCACGTCCGGCACGACGGCGATGCCGAAGGGCGTGATGTGCTCGCACGCGGCGTCCACGCTCGCCGCACACGGCTTCGCGCTCACCCTCACCCGCGGGGTCCCGTTCGAGGGCGCGGTGAAGGTCGCCAGCTTCCTGCCGATGATGTATCACGTCGGCCATCAGATATTCCTCCTCGCGGCGTTCGCGGCAGGCGGCTCGGCCGTCATCGGACGGCGGCCGGACCCGGTCGCGACCGCCGACTGCATCGAGCGCGAGCGGAGCACCGCGCTGTGGGGTGGTTCCCCGGCGATGCTCGGCGCGCTGCGGCAGGAACTCGACGCGCACCCGCGCGACGTGTCGTCCCTGCGGATCGCCGTCTACGGCTGGGCCGCGCTCCCGCCCGCGGTGCTCGCCGGTCTTCGCGCGCACTGTCCACAGTTGACAGTCACGGAAATCTTCGGGCAGACGGAATCCATTGCCTGCCACCGGTTCTGGCCCGACCAGCATCGAGACCTGTACGAGCGGACCGAACCGCAGGACAACTACGTCGGAGCGCCCAGTCCGCTGCTGGCGTCGCAGATCGTGGATCCGGAGGGCGTTTCCTTGGAGGGACAGGAAGGCGTGCCGGGCGAAGCCGTCTACCGTTCGCCCGTCACCACCGCGGGCTACTACCTCGACGAAGCGGCCACGCGCGAAGCGTTCCGCGACGGCTGGTTCCACTCCGGCGACAGTTGCTCCTACGGCGAAAGCGGCCAGCGCGTGATGGTCGACCGGTACAAGGACATCGTGAAATCCGGCGGCGAGAACGTCTCGACGATTCGGGTGGAGTCGGCACTGCACCTGCATCCCGGCGTCGCGAAGGCAGCGGTGATCGGCGTGCCGGACGAGCGCTGGGGCGAGCGGGTGGCGGCGTTCGTCGTGCTGGCCGAGGACGCGGCGGTCACCGAGGAAGAGCTGATCGCGTTCGCGCGGGAACGCCTGGCTGGCTTCGAAACCCCGAAAACAGTGCGGTTCGTGGACGCGCTGCCGGAAACAGTCGGCGGAAAAGTCATGAAGTACAAGCTGCGCCGGCAGTATGCGTCGGCCACGGAAGCCTCGGGACGGCACTGATGGATTTCGACGAATCGCCCGAGCACGCCGATCTGCGGGCCGCGGTCGGCAAGATCTGCGCGGGGTTCGGCGACGGGTATTTCCGGCGCGTGCTGGACGAAGACGGGCGCACCGACGAGCTGTGGCACGCCCTCGGCGAAGCGGGCTTCGTCGGCGTGAACCTGCCTGAGGAACACGGCGGGGGAGGCGCGGGCATCACCGAACTCGCGATCGTGGTCGAGGAGACCGCCGCGGCCGGGATGCCGTTGCTGCTTTTGCTCGTGTCTGCCGCGATTTCCGGGGAGGTGCTGAAGGAATTCGGCACGCCCAGGCAGCAGCGCCGGTGGCTGCCCGCGATGGCTTCCGGTGCGGAGAAAATGGTCTTCGCGATCACCGAACCGGACGCCGGGTCGAACAGCCACCAGCTGCGCACCACCGCGCGCCGGGACGGGGACGGGTGGGTGCTGTCGGGCACGAAGTACTACATCTCCGGAGTGGACGAAGCCGCGAACCTGCTCGTCGTGGCCCGCACCGGCGCCAGCGACTCCGGACAGGGCGAAATGACGCTGTTCGTCGTGCCCACGGACGCCGACGGCCTGCACCGCAGCCGAATCCCGGTCGAAATGCGCGCGCCGGAGAAGCAGTACACGCTCAGCTTCGACGACGTCCGGGTGGACGACGACCGCCGGATCGGCGAGGTCGGCGACGGACTGCGCATCGTTTTCCGCGGCCTCAACCCGGAACGCATCGGCGGCGCCGCGATCGAAACCGGCATCGCACGGTACGCACTGGCGAAAGCCGCGCGCTACGCGAACGAGCGCTCGGTCTGGGGCACGCCGATCGGTGCGCACCAGGGAGTGGCCCATCCGCTCGCGGAGGCGGCGGTAGACGTCGAACTCGCACGCTTGATGACCGCGAAAGCCGCGTGGCTGCACGACGCGGGCCGCCCCGCGGGCGAGGCAGCGAACATGGCGAAATACAGCGCCGCCGATGCCGCCCTGAAAGCCCTCGACGCAGCCATCCAAACCCACGGCGGCAACGGAATGGCGACTGAATACGGTCTCGCGCACCTGTGGGGAATGGCGCGCCTGCTCAAGATCGCACCGGTGAGCCGGGAGATGATCCTGAACTACGTCGCGAGCCACACACTTGGCTTGCCGCGGTCGTATTGACCCGCTGAAACGGCCCCGGAAGCGGAAGTCATCGCTGAATGACAGCTTCATCGTGACTCCACACTCGCTTGCGATGCTCATTCGCTCCTGGCTGAGGCGGTTCAGTGCCTGCGTGCTCTACTGCGTGCACACCCCGTCGAGAGGATCTCGTGCTGTGAAAGCCGAGCGGATGAACGCAGACGACCAGGCCGCGCCCGCTGTCGACCCGGTGTACGACCTGGACTTTCCCGGTCCGCACAAGCAGTGGGTCGCGGCGATCGAAAACTCGCCTGCGACGCCGGTCTGGTTCGGTCACCGGACCGATGCCGGAGACCGGGCCGCGCTGGTGGGCACCTTGCCGCGCGGAGCGTTCGCGGCGGGTACGGGGCCGTTGGAATGGGGTGTGCCCGGCATGGCGCTCGGGCAGCTGCTGAACGTCATCGAACCGACCCCGCCCGGTGCGGATCGCGCCGCTCTTCGCAAGGCTGTTCAGGCGCATCTGGCCGAGCGTGTCGCTGACCTGTCCAGCTGGCCGCGTTCGATGTGGACGGTGGACGGCGTCCGCGTGCAGGCGGCGGTGCTGCACTTCGCGGGCGCTTGGCTGGCGCTCGCCGACGAATTGGACGTTGTCTACTTGGCGACTGTCGGCGTGGGCACTTCGCCGGACGGCCTGGAGTTTCACCAGACGCGCGGCGAGAAATACGGTGCTGATTTCTCGGTTCCGCTGACCATTGGCCAGCTCCACCGGCTCCGTGCGGAGCAGATGCCACAGCCTTCTCAGCCCCACCCGGACCTGTTGCGCCTCAAGTAACTCGCGGGGGTCAGTGGCCGGTTTTGAGTTCGGACAGCGTCAGCGCCATCTTGCGATGGACCGCGGGCAGCCAGTCCAGCGTGCGCATCGCGGTGTTGCGGATGGCCCGCAGCGCGGGGCTGCCGAGGGTGGCGGCGCGGGTCATTTTGTCGGTGAACGCCACGATTTCCTCGGCGACCGGACGTCGCTCGGCTTCGTAGCCGTCCAGGGTGCTGTCTGGGGCGCCGTCGCGTAGCACCGCGCCCAGTCGGCGGGCCAGGTCCAGTGCGTCTTGGATGCCGGTGTTCATGCCCTGGCCGCCGGCCGGGCTGTGGACGTGCGCGGCGTCGCCGGCGAGGAAGACGCGTCCGGCGCGGTAGCGGTCAGCCAGGCGGTGGTGCACGCGGAACCGCGAACTCCAGCCCAGATCGGTCACGTCGATCGAACCGGTCCGCGGACCGCGGGTGTCCAGCAACGCCTGTACCTGGGAACGGTCGGGGTGCGGCGGCGCGTCGTCGACCGTCGCCACGATTCGGTGCCGGCCGCCGGGCAGGGGCGCTAGCACGGTGACTCCCTCGGGGGCGAAGTAGAGCCGGACTTCCGCGTCGGTCACGTCGCCGGTCAGGACGACGTCGGCGAGGACGAACGACTGCGGGTAGCTGTCGCCGTGGAACGTGATGCCGGCCTGCTCGCGGACGAGACTGTGCATCCCGTCGGCGCCGATGACGTATCCGGCCCGGATCTGCTCGCCGGTGGCGAGGGTGACGGTGACGCCTGCGGGGTCCTGCGCCAACGCGGTCACCTCGCTGGGCAGTTGGTCGAAATCGATGTGCAGCAGCACGCGATCATGCTCGCGCACAGTGAATTTCGAGACGCGGATGCCGCGTGCCACGAGTTCCTCGGTGACGCCGATTTCCTCGAGCACCTCGAGGGTGCGGGCATGTACGACCGCTGCCCGTGAGGTGTTCATCATTTCGGCCTGTTTGTCCACGACCATCGTTTCGACGCCCTGATCGGACAGGGAGGCCGCTGCCGCCATTCCGGCCGGACCGGCTCCGACTACCAAAACCTCGGTGCGAGCGGGTTCATGCGCATTCATCACGATTTTCCTCACCGTTGACCGGGAAACGAGCCGGATTTACCGCGACACGAGTTGGTGCACCAGATGCGGGCGCGCGAACAGTTCGGTGTTCGTGCCGTCGACGACGCCGGGTGGCGCTTCGCCGAACTCCGCGTCGAGCGCGAGCCGGGTCTGTGGCGAATGGCGCAGGGCTATGGCGGCTTCGAGCGCTTCGCGAGATTCGGCTTTGGCAACGCACACGATGGTTTCCCCGTCTGCGGTGAGCCAGCAATCCGCCGACAGAAACCCCGGTGCACTGCGGAAAACCCGGGCAACGCCTTCCACGCGCCGGAAGAACTCGTCGCGGTAATGCGGATGCGGATAGTGGTAAGCGATGAAACCGGCCAGCATGATGTTTTCCTTTGTTCGCAACGAGAAGCTCTACCGCGTCAATGCCGCGAGGTCCGCGGTCGCCGGGCGTCCGGTGGCTTTCTGCAGCAGGGGCGAATAAATCAGGGGCGTGACGAGTTCGACAACCAGCATCGCGACGTAGAACCAGTGCGGCCAGCCGGAGTAGGCCACGGTCAGCAAGCGCACCAGCCCGCCGGCGAAGAACACCAGCATGAGGAGGTGGATCAGGCCGGCGTGCCGGTCCAGGTCCCGGGCGGCCCACACGCAGGCGATCCCGTAGGCGAGGAACAGCAGCATCGAGAACCGCAGATCGCCGTCGAGGGTGGCGTTCGGGGTGTTCGCGCCGATGATCGTGCTCGGCCCGATCAGGATGTGCGCCAGCGCGATCAGCGCGCAGGCGATCCCGAAAACGACGAGATACCACCGCAATACGGCCTTCATGATCGCCTCCCGGTCCCGGATGCGCGCCGTTAGTACACACGCGTCTACTAAGCCGCCGAAGCGTAACCGCGCTAGTGGACGCGCGTCAACTAAGGTGGGGCGATGCCGCCTCGCCGCCGTCTCGCTCCGGACCAGCGCCGTGCCGAACTCCTCGACATCGGCGCGCAGCTGTTCGCCGAACTGCCCTACGAGCAGGTGCAGATGGACCGCGTCGCCGAACGCGCCGGGGTCTCCCGCGCCCTGCTGTACCGGCATTTCCCGAAGAAGAGCGTCCTGTTCGCGGCGATCTACCAGCGCGCCGCCGAGCAGTTGCAGGCCGAGATCCGGATCGAGCCCGACCTGCCGCTGACCGACCAGATCGCCGCCGGCCTCGACGCGCACATGGACTACTTCGCGGCCAACCGCCACACCGTGCTGGCCGCCAACCGCGATCTCGCCGGCGACCCCGTCGTGCAAGCCATCGTGCTGGGCGACCACCGGGCCATGCACGACGTCATGCTCGCCGCCACCGGCCTCAGCGGCGCACAGCGCGCCACCATGTCCGCGGCGCTCACGTCCTGGCTGATGTTCGTGCACACCCTGTGCCTGGAATGGCTCGAACACGAC
Organism: Amycolatopsis sp. La24; assembly: GCF_029087445.1. Lineage (NCBI taxonomy): Bacteria > Bacillati > Actinomycetota > Actinomycetes > Pseudonocardiales > Pseudonocardiaceae > Amycolatopsis > Amycolatopsis sp. La24. The sequence continues at coordinate 24,608 of NZ_JARACH010000065.1, read as the reverse complement.
CGCCTCACCCGCGACCAGGTCCGGACCGTCAGCCTCGGCGCGCTGGCGGGAATGATTGCGGCGCTGGAGGATTCGTCGGACGGTCGGTAGCTCGCGAGCCAGGTCGGGGGAGCAACCGGCGTGGTTCGTCGATCGGAGGTTGACCTCCACCATGGTCGAGGTTCAAGAATCTCGATCATGACATTGTGGATCTGCGACCGATGCGGCATCGAACAACCCGGCTCTCCGGAACCCCCGCACTGCGTGCTGGACCGCGGCGAGGTCGGCATCGAGGAGCGCGGCGACCTGGGCCCGCATTCGGGGAGTTGGCGCACTCACGAACAGCTTGCCGCCGAACCGCACGTGGTGCGGGAGCGGGACCACGGCCGCGGGGTGCACAGTCTGCGGCGGGAACCGGTGGTGGGGATCGGGCAGTGGTCGTTCGTCGTGCGGACCGCGCGGGGGAACGTGTTGTGGGATCCGCCGACTTCCATCGAGCCGGACACGCTCGCCGCGGTTCGGGCGCTCGGCGAGGTCGCCGCCATCGCGACCAGTCATCCGCACATGTTCGCCGCCCAGGTCAGCTGGAGTCACGCGTTCGGGCGGGTCCCGGTGCTGGTGAACGCCGCGGGCCGCGAATGGCTGGGCCGTACCGATCCTGTACTCGAGTTCTGGACCGGGCACGCCGAGCCGGTGCCGGGGGTCGAGTTGATCCAGGTCGGCGGGCACATGCTGGGCAGTGCCGTGCTGCGCACCCACGACGGCACGATCCTCTCCGGCGACTCGATCAGCGGCGGTCTGGTGCCGAATTGGGTGTCGTTCCAGCGCAATTTCCCGAAGCACATCCCGCTGTCCGCCGCGGTGGTACGGCGGATCGTGGACCGGCTGGACGGCTGGTCCTACGACCGGCTGTACACGCTCGGCGGCGACACCATCGACGCGGACGCCAAGGCGGTCGTGCATCGTTCCGCCGACGCGCATATCCGTTGGGTCAGCGGGGAATTCGACCATCTGACCTGAGCGAATTCCACAGGCGGGATCAGCCGGTGAACTCGGCCAGCACCGAGCGTTCTATCTCCGACACCGGCAGGTCCCGTCCGGCGGGCCGCAGATACCGGGCGGTGAATTCCTCCGGTCCGGCTTGTTCTCGTTCGTGCCAGCCGTATTCGGCGAGGAACGCTTCGACGCGGTCGGGGGCCAGGCCGAAGCGCCAGAGCGGCCGCTTGCGAACGAACTCGGTGTAGGCGGCTTCGGCGCCGTAAAGGCGGGTGCCGTCGAGGAAGTCCTTGCGGACAAAGGTGAACACCAGGCGGCTGCCCGCGGCCGCGGTGGCCAGGAAGTCGAACGTGCGGCGGACGCCGTCCTCGGTGAGGTATTGGGTGACTGCCTCCCAGACGAAGAAAGTCCGACCGGGGAGGTAGCCGTGCCGGGCGAGGGCGTCGGCGAGGTTTTCGGTGTTGAAGTCGACCGGCACCTGCGTCAGGTTGGCGGGGACGCGGCCGAGCGCCTTGGTGAGCGCGGTGCGTTTGCGGTCGATGTTGGCGGGCAGATCGACCTCGTAGACCGGGATCTTCGCGAGCGCGGGCAGGCGGCAGGCGCGCGTGTCGAAGCCCGCGCCGAGGATGACCACCGCCTCGATCCCGCCCTCGTCGAGAGCCGCGCGGAGGGCATCGTCGACATACCGTTTGCGGCACAGCATGCTCGCCCACAGGCCGGGGATCTTCTTCTCGGTCGGGGCGATCAGCGCCCGCCGGATCGGCCGGTATTTCGTCAGCGCGGCGGCGAGCCTCCCGCTGGCGGGCAGGAGGCGGCGGGCCCACGGGTCGTCGATGAGCGGCCGGGCCTCGTGCTGGTCGGCGGCGACGATGACCATCGGCCCGAACGCGGTCCGATCGGCTCCGGTTGCCATGAGGTGCTCCTCGGTCAGGTCAATGATCGACGCTGGGCTGCTGGTGGAACAGCGCGGAGGTTAACGCCTCGGTCGCGGCGCGCGCAGCTGATGCCGTGTCGCCGTCGAAGGTGTCGAGCAGGGTTTGCCAGCCGGCGTGGCTGGTGAGGGTGTAGGCCAGCGCGAGGGCGGCCGACGCGGAGACCGCGAGTCTGCCGTCCCGGTGGGCGCGTTCGACGATGCTGTTCAGGAGGGTGCGCCGCCATCGGCGGATCGCGCGGATCTGCTCGTCCAGTTCCGGTGCGTCCTGCTGGGCGAGCAGGACGGTGAGGCGCGGGCCCATCTGCTCGTAGCGGGAGTAGTACGCCTTGATGATGTGCTGCAGCTGATGCTCGGGCGCGGCGTCGGGCAAGCCGAGATCCTCGACGGCCGCACGGGTTTGCGCCGTGTGGTGGTCGAACGCCGCGGTCAGCAGTTCGTCGCGGCTGGAGAAGTGGTTGTAGAGGGTGCGCAGCGCCACGTCGGCCCGTTCGGCGATCTCCTGCATGGTGACCTGCTGCCCGCCCGAGGCGACCAGGGCGTCCAGGGTCGCGTCGAAGATGCGGGTCCGCGCTTCTTCGCTGGCGCGGTGCCGGGTCTGCATTGAATAACGGCGAGGCATGCGTCCAGTCTACCCATTTACATGCACGCATGCGTGCAATAAAATCCTCCGTTGCGGTACCCGCCGCGACGGCGGCCGGGCCGCACGTCCGGCGCCCGCCGGGCGGACCTCGAACCTTCTCGGTGAGGCAGTCATGACCATCGATGCGGCAACCGCCCTGGATCCCGCTGTCACCAACCCGGAGCACTACCACGTGGTGTTCGAGAACGAGCGCGTCCGCGTGCTCGAATACACCGACAAGCCCGGCGACCGCACCACCCGCCACGCCCATCCCGACAGCGTGCTGGTGGTGCTCAGTTCGTTCCGCCGCCGGATGTACGCCGCCGACGACAGCACGCACGACCTGGAGCTGACCGCGGGCAAGGTCGGCTGGCTGGCCGCTCAGCAGCACGCCGGGCACAACATCGGCGACACCGACAGCCACGCCCTGTTCATCGAGCTCAAAGAAGGGGTCCGGACCGAGACCGGGGTGCTCGGGCCGATCGGTCCCGCGGTGGAGTGAGGGCCGTCGGGGTGCACGCTGGAGGAGGCTTTCGCATCCGGCTTAACGAAGTGTCAGACAGGGACCTTATCGATTGCTCCTCGCGATCAAAGCAGAATTGCCGGTGCGGTCGGGGCCGGATCCAGGGAGATAGGATCTGACGACAAAACTGAGGCATGCGATGAATCCGCTGTCGCCGGTCGAGTGCAGTGTCAAACATCGCACGTGATGGGCGGACTTCTCTTTGATGTCTGCGAACTGCAGTATTTCCGCGGTCTGCGCACGGTCTGCGTAGTCTATGGTCAGGGACTGATTAGAGGGATTTGAGTTTCATCCCGACCACCCCGAAGAAGGCGGCTTCGATCAGGTCGCCGGCTTCGGTGTCGACGGTGCGCAACCGAAGTTCCGAATGGCTGACGGCATAGCGCCACGGGCGAAAAACCCGGTCGAACGTGAGGGGAAGCGCCCCGCTCGGTCCACTGTCTCGGTCAGGGATTGACGGGGTGGGCAACGGCGACTCCATCTCACGTTCGGCCGCGAAGCTGGGTTGTTGCGGATATAGCTTAGCTCCCACGCTGTGGCTTCTTCGTTGAAGAGGGTATCCAGTCTGTCGCTGAGTCGTGCTGCGGCGATCCGCGGAGACGGCGTAACCCAGGCTCATAAACTTCGGGCCGCATCGACGAATGACGCCGGGCAGCGCTGCGGGTCTTCGGCGTTCGAGATGTCGGCGCAGAGGATGACCTGCAGACCGTCGGTCGATTCACCGGAGGTGGCGACGTAGCGGATCAGGTAATCGCCAGCGAGGAGCAGGACTGGCCGGTGCTGGGTAAAGGATCGACATCGAGACCGCAAAGAACCGCTCCGCCTTGCCCCTGAGCAGCCGCAACGCCGCTTCGGCGAAGTTTCGCGGCCGACGAAGCAACGTACGCCGCTATATATCGTCCTAGGATATATGTGGAGCATGGTGCCAAGCCCGTACACAGCGGAAGCACGAGCATGACCGGCACCGAGACGAAGTACCGCGCCCTGGTCCGCGTCCTCCCGGCCTGGTACCGCGCCGACCGAGGCGAGGAGATGGTCGGAGCCCTGCTCGACCTGCATGACGAGCAGGATCGCAAGGCGCTGTGGAGCGAACTGTGGGCGGTGCTGGCGCTGGGCGTCCGCACCCGGTTGGCAGCCCGGGCCGCACCCGCCCGAACAGTCGCCCTCGGTGATCTCGTCCGGCAGGTCGCGCTCCTCGGCCTGCTCTGGGACGTGCTCAAATCGGCCTGCAACGTCAGCAACACGCTCTGGACGCTCCTCACCCTCTCGGGCCCCTACCCGAGCACCTTCCGCGCCGCGCTGACGTCCGGCCTGATCACCGGGCTCATCCCGCTGGCCGCCGCGCTGATCCCGCTCGTCCTGCTGGTCGACGGCTGGCGCCGCCTGGCGCGGGTCGCTGCCGTGACGATCCTGACCGCCGGCGCGATCTGGTTCCTGGTCAAACATCCCAGCCCGGAAGCGGCCGCGTACTTCGCTCCGCAGTGGCTCCCGCTGGTGCTGTTGCTGCCAGCCTTCCACGCCGACGCCCCGCTGCCCCCGACGCGACCGTGGTGGTGGGCCATCGGCGGAAGCCTGCTCCTCGCTCCCGTCCTCGCGCTCAGGTTCGGGCTCCCGGGCGGCCTCGACCGGCTCATCGGGTTGTCCCCGCTCGTCTGGCTGTGCGCGATCGCCGGAGCCGGATACCTGCTGCTCCGGCTCCGCTCCGAACCACGCCCGGCATGGACGTTCGCGCTGGCCCTGTGCATCGCGCTGGCGCTGGTCCAGAACTTGGTGCTGAAGAACGGCATCATTCCGTTCGACGAGATAGTGCTTGCGCAGGTTTGCTCAGCCGGGGTGATCGTGGTGGCATTGACCGTCGTCGGGATTCGCGATTACCGCCGGGCTGTGGTGAAGCGCTGAGGTCGGCGGAGTCCCTGCGACACCGCGGTGAGCGCACCTTCACCCCGGAAACCGAGCCGAAAGCCACTCGCCGATCTCCGCCGCCGCCAGACTGGCCCCAGTAGGTTCGCCAGGCCGAAGCGGGCCGCCGAAATGGGTCCCCGGTACCTGACGATGCTCGACATCCTCAGCGCCCAACGCAGCGACCATCGCCTTCGCGTCGTCAGGGAAACAAGCCGCGTCTCCGGTCAGTTCCACGAACAGCGACGGGGTCCGCACGCCCGCCGCGCAGCGCAGGAACGAGGCATTGCTCGTGTTCGCCGACCAAGTCGACAGCCACGCTTCCGGGGTCACCAGCCGCGCGAAGCCGACCAGGCCGTAGTCGGTCAGGTCGGGGCGGCGGCCGAACAGCGAGCCGTACGGGCGCTCGTTCGGGTCCAGGGACAGGTCGACGAAACGCAGGTCGGCATCGGTGCGGTAGACAGTCAGGACCCGGGGTGCCAGGGACGCTCGGCGGTCCGCGGGGTCCTGGGTGGTCTTGAACCGGGCGCGGGCTTCGGCGGCGACGGCGACGCGGGCGCGGGCTTCCGCGTCGATCCGGGCGATCCGGGCGGCCTGAGCTGTGCGGTAGCGCTCGATGAAGTCAGCGGAATAAGCCGAAGACGACGGGGGAGGGGCGAAACCGTTGGCGGCCGAGAACGGATCTAGCTCTGGGAGCACGGACAGCGGATCCGACTCGTCGGCGACTGACGGGTCGATCAGCCGTTGCAGCAGCGCGCCTTGGCCGGGGTGCGGGGCGAGGAACACGGCGCCGTCCGGGGTGGGCAGGTCTGCGGACCCCAGGTCGACCGGTCGGCCGGACGGGGCGGCGGTGAGTCGTCGTTCTGGCGGCAGTCCTGCTTGCTGGTGGTAGAACGCGAACAGGGTGCCGCCGCCGGAGTGGCCTAGCGTGACCCGGGCGGAGAAGCCCTTATCCCGCAGGAAAATCTGACCGGCGGCGACGTCCAGCAGGGCCTGTTCGTGGATCAGGTTCAGGTCGTTGTTCGGCGAGCGCGTGCCTTGCGTCCACACCGCGAAACCCCGTGCCACCAGCTCCGGGACGAGGACGTGGTGGGTCGTGTCCATCCGCGGATGCATGATCGACACGACGGTGTCGGCACCGGGCAGTGCGCGCAGCACGCCGGAGACTTTCGCACCGTCTAATGTGGTCATTTCGTGGGCGGAAGTGACGGTGCCAGAAGGGATTTCGGCGGTCTCAATGTACCGTCCAGCGCCGAGTCGCGCGGTCATCGTGCTTCCAGCCGCAGCGCGTCCTTGTCCCACTGGGTGATTTTCGCGTCCAGCAGGCCCGCGATGCTGCTGTACCACACGGCATGCCGACAGCCGGTGGCGCGGCGATCGATCACAATCGGACCAGGTGCGCTGAGTTTGAAATACGCGCCGACCCGGTCGACAGTGACGGTGTCGGCTTGGGCCGCGACCGCCACGATCGGCTGGTTTTCGGGAACATCCAACAAGAACACGGCAGTCATCGCGCGGGCACCTCCGCCGCCGAAGACCGCTCGACGATGAGTTCCGCCTTGCGGACCAGCAGGGCGTCCATCGACGGCGCCGGACCGGACACGACGTCGAGGAGGGCGTCGATGGTGAGGTTCGCGTCGAGGTCTTCCTGCGGCGTCACCGGACGCAGCGCCCGGGTGATCTCGACCATGTAGCCGTTGGGATCGTGGGTGTAGATCGACTCGATGGTCTCGTGCTGGATCTGCATTTCGACCGGCCACTCGCTCGCGTCGAGCCGGCGGCGGTACTCCAGGAGGTGCTCTTCGCTGTCCACGTGGATCGCGAGGTGGCGCGAGCGGATGAAGAAGAGCGGCACGTCTTCGGCGAACTTCGCGTACACGTCGCCCTGCGGGCCGCCGTCGAACTGGTCCAGCCCGAAGTAGTAGAAGAACGCGAGCCGGTCGTTGTTGCCGATGTCGAAGAAGAAGTGGATGAAATCCGGGTGCTGCTCCGGGCCCCAGCCCGCGGCGCAGATCGAGTGCACCACGGGGAAACCGAGGGTGTCCCGGTAGAAGCGGACCGTCCCGGCCGGGTCGAACGTGGGGAAGGCGACGTGGTCGACGCCCTTCACCAGGTGTGTTTCGGACATGCTGGTTCTCCTTTCCGGCGGTATCAGACAGTGGCGCGGGCGCGCAGGAGACTGCCCGCGCCGTCGATCGAGACGTCGAGGCCGAGGCTGCGCAAAATGCTGTACGCGCCGGCGGTCGCGGCGGAGAGCACGGGAATCCCGAACTCCTGCTCGGCGGGTTCGATCAGGCTGAGCGAGGGCATCTGCACGCAGCAGCTGAGCACCAGAGCGTCCACATCGGACAGATCAAGCGACCGAGCGGCCGCCATCACCCGTTCGCCGGGGATGCAGCCGACCTCGTTGTTGTCGGACACTTCCAGCGCCCGCCAGCCGGCGATCTCGAACCCCTCGGCCTCGAGATAGTCCACGACCTGCTGGGCGAGCGGCTTCAGATACGGCGTCACCAAGGCGACCCGCCGGGCGCCGAGTGCGCGCAGACCTTCGGTCAGCGCACCTGCGCTGGACCGGACGAGGGCCTCGGATCCGCCGGTGGCGAGCTGCTCGGCGACGGCGGACTCGACCCGCCGGTGCTCGCCCGGGCCGCCGACCATGATGGCCACCAGGCACGCGTACAGGATCACCTCCGGCGAAGCGTCCGCGATCTCCAGGACGCATCGCTCGCGCTGGGCGTTCATCGCCGCGAGGCCCGCCGGCGAGACGGAGTGCATGCGCATCCGCGTCGAGTGGAACGAGAACTCCGCGGAGGGGTGCCTCGCGAGGAGGGCCGGCATCTCGGTTTCGACGGTGACGTTGCTGCTCGGTACGACGAGCCCGATCCGGTGGGTGCTCATGCGGGTCCCTTCACTTCCTTGCGTCTACGACGAGTATTCGACGCTCATGTAAAACAGTCAAGTCGTCCGCGCAGGCAGGGGGCGATGCGCACATCCCCTTGACTTCTTCTGCGCAAGCGTCGAATAATCGTCATGGTAGTCGAACCAGTGATCTGGGTCACCTAGAATCGTTCAGCTCAAGGGAGAGCGGAGCTCATGGCATACGTAATCGGAGTGGACGTCGGCGGCACGTTCACGGACGCCGTCCTCGACGACGGCGAGGGCCTGGTGCTCGCGGGCAAGACCGCCTCGACCCCGCCGGACTACTCGGACGGCGTGATGGACGTGCTCGGCGTGCTCGCGGAGCAGCTGGGCGTTCCGGTGGCGGAGATGCTGTCCCGCACCCACCACATCGCGCACGGCACCACCTCGTCGCTCAACGCGCTGGTGATGAACCAGGTCCCGGACATCGGCTTCCTGACGACCAAGGGCCACCGCGACTCGATCTACATCATGAACGTCGAGGGCCGCTACCTCGGGCGCGCGCCGGAGGAGCTGCAGAACCCGATCGGGCAGAGCAAATCGCACGGGCTGGTCCGCAAGCGCCACGCGCTGGAGGTCACCGAGCGCGTCGACCGCGACGGCCGGGTCGTCGTCCCGCTGAACGAGGACGAGGTCCGCGCCGCCGTGCGCGCCCTCGTCGCCGACGGCATCTCCGCGATCGCGGTGTCCCTGCTGTGGTCGTTCCGCAATCCCGCGCACGAACAGCGGATCCGGGAGATCGCGCACGAGATCGACCCCGGCCTGTTCGTCGCGATCTCCAGCGAGGTCTCCCCGCGCATCCGCGAGTTCGCGCGCAACGCGACCACCATCATGAGCACCCAGGTCGGCCCGGGCCTGCGCGACTACCTCGGCGAGCTGGAAAGCAAGCTGCGCAAGGAAAAGCTCGCCGGACCGCTGCTGGTGATGCAGAGCAACGGCGGGGCGGTCGCCGCGTCCGAGGCTCCGGGCAACGCGATCTCCACCGTCGGCTCGGTGCTCACCGGCGGCGTGGTCGGCGCGGTGTCGCTCGGCGAGCAGCTGGGCCACCGCAACATCATCGCCACCGATGCGGGCGGGACCACCTTCCTGGCCGGGCTCGTCGTCGACGGCGAACCGGTGCGGTCGTCGACCACGATCATCAACCACCATCCGATCAACGTGCCCACCCTCGAGGTGCACGCCATCGGCTCCGGCGGCGGCGCGATCGCGTGGATCGACGCGGGCGGCAATCTCCAGATCGGCCCGCACAGCGCGCAAGCGGTCCCCGGCCCGGCCTGCTACGGCAACGGCGGCACCGAGCCCACCAACACCGACGCGAACCTGGTGCTGGGCATCATCCCCGAACGCGGCCTGCTGGGCGGGCGGCGCGCGCTCGACGTCGGACTGGCGCGCGACGCGATCCGCACCCGCATCGCCGAACCGCTCGGGCTGAGCGTCGAAGAAGCCGCCGCGGCGATCTACGAGGTGCAGAACGCGCAGACCGGCGACCTGCTGCGGAAGACGGTGGTCGAGGCCGGACACGACCCGCGCGACTTCATCGTCTACGCCTTCGGCGGTTCCGGCCCCGCGCACTGCGGCCGGTACGCGCAGGAGATCGGCGCCACGGACGTCGTGGTGCCGCTCGGCCAAGTCGCTTCCGCGTTCTCCGCGTACGGGCTCGCCTCGTCGGACATCGTGCTGGCCAAGGAACTTTCCGACCCGGCGGCGCTTCCGCTCGACCCGGTCCGCGTGCAGCGCAACTTCGAGGAGCTCGAGTCCGAGGTCCGCGAGATGCTCGAACGCCAGGGCATGCAGTTCTCGGCCGTCGAAATCGAGCGCGAGATCGACATGCGCTACACGATGCAGCTGGCCGAGGTGGCGACCCCGATCCCCAGCGGCGACCTGGCCGCCGAGGACGTGGCGAAGGCGGCGGATCTCTTCGAAGCCCGCTACGCCACGCTTTTCGGGCAGGACAGCGGATTCCGCGAGGCCGGCATCCAGGCCATCACCTACCGCGTCCGCGGCACCGGCGTCCTGCCGTTCTCGCCGACCCTGCCCGAACTCGAAAAGGCGGATTCCGCGGACGCGTCCCCGGCGCTCACCGGCACCCGGAAGGTGTGCCTCGGCGCGAGCCAGGGCTACGCCGACACCGCCATCTACGACTACACCAAGCTCCGCGCGGGCCACGTGCTGCGCGGTCCCGCGGTGATCGAGGTGCCCACCACCACCGTCGTGGTCCCGCACGGCACGACCGGGACCGTCGACCGGCTCGGCAACCTGCACATCGCTCTCGACCAGGCCTGAGCCCCAAGGAGAACTGGCATGACCGCACCGATCCCCGGCTCGGAAATCTTCTCCAGCCGCCCGCTCGACCCCGACGCGCTCAGCCGGGCCGTCGGCGGGACCGTCCCGCTGCACACCGTCACCCAGGACCAGATCGACGCCGTCGACCCGCTCACCTACGAGGTGATCCGGCACCGGCTGTGGTCGGTCACCGACGAGATGGGGGAGGCGCTCAAGCGCATGTCCGGTTCCCCGATCGTCACCGACGCCAACGACTTCGACTTCGCCGTCAGCGACGAGGTGGGCCAAGAGGTCCAGGTGGGCCTTTACAACACGATGCTGGTCGGGGCCGTCGACCTCGCGATCTACTGGACGCTGGAGCACCGCTCCGCCAACCCCGGCATCGCCGACGGCGACATGTTCCTGTGCAACGACCCCTGGGTCGGCGGCGGGCTGCACCAGAGCGACGTCATCGTGTACCAGCCGATTTTCCACGACGGCAAGCTGTTCGCGTGGACCAGCGCGATCTGCCACGAACCCGATCTCGGCGGTTCCGGCCTCGGCTCGTTCGACCCGGGGGCCAAGGACGTCTTCTCCGAATCGGTGCCGACGCCGCCGATCAAGGTGGTCCGCGACCGCGTCCTGCAGCGCGACGTCGCCGACGCCTGGACCCGCCGCTCGCGCGTCCCGATGCTCGTCGGCCTCGACCTGCGCGCCAAGATCGGGGCCAACACCGTCGGCCGCGACCGGCTCCTCGCGGTGATCGAGCAGTACGGCGCGGACACCGTCAAGGCCGTGATGAAGCGGATGATGAACGACTCCGAGGCGCGTTTGCGCACCAAGCTGCGCGGGCTGCCGGACGGCACCTGGAAGGCCACCGGCTACCAGGACCAGGCGTCGACCGGCGACCGCCGGCTGCACAAGATCACCGTCGCGATGACCAAATCGGACGACCGCCTGGTCTTCGATTTCACCGGCACCGACCCGCAGGCCGGCGTCATCAACTGCACGTACGCCGGGATGCGCGGCGGAGTGATGCTCGCCGTGCTGCCGGTGCTGGCCGGGGACATCCCGTGGGCCGCGGGCGGGCTGATGCGCTGCTTCGAACTGATCTCCGAAGAGGGCACCATCAACAACGCCACCTTCCCCGCCGCGGTCAGCCGGGGTCCGATCGGACCTGCCTGGCTCACCGGGAACCTGATCGCCGAATGCCTCGCGCAGATGCTCGACCGCGACGTCGACCTCGGCAAGAGCGTCCAGGCGTCGTGCTGCGGGACGTGGGACACGGCGATCGTGGCCGGGCTGGACGAGCGCGGCGAGCAGCCGGCGCCGTTCCTGAACATCCTGATGGAGCCGATGGCGGGCGGCTACGGCGCGCGTCCGGTGGCCGACGGCATGGACACCGGCGGCCTGTTCTGCATTCCGATGGGCCGGATCCCGGACACCGAAATGACCGAATTCCTCTACCCGTTGCTGACGCTCTGGCGCCGGGAAGAACCCGACTCGGGCGGACCCGGGCGGATGCGCGGCGGGGTGAGCGCGTCGCTCGCCGTGACCCCGTACGGCAGCAGCTTGCCGATGGGGCTGGTGTTCGCGTCCGCGGGCAAGGCGGTCGCGCAGAACGGCGGCCTCGCGGGCGGTCTTCCCGGCAACACCGGTCTCGAGATCCTGGCGCGCGATTCCGGGGTCCAGGAACTGCTTTCGTCGGGCCAGCTGCCGGGCAACCTCGAAGAACTCAATGGCACCAAGGAAATCGGCGCTTGCTACGCGGAGAGCTACCTGGCTCCCGGCGAGGTGCTGTACATGCACTGGCAGGGCGGCGGAGGCTACGGCGATCCGCTGCGCCGCGATGCCGACGCGGTCGCCTGGGATGTGGCCAACGGCAAGGTGACCGCTGAAGGCGCCCGCACCAACTACGGCGTCGTGATCGCGAACGGCGAACTCGACGAGTCCGCCACCGCCGAGTTGCGCGTGAGCATGCTGGACGAGCGGCGCGACCGTTCCGAGACGCCGCTTTCCCAAGAGGCGACAGTGGATCTGCGCAACGCGCGCCGGATCGACGACAACCTGGCCGAGGTCACCATCGGCGAGGCCCGCGTGATCGCCTGTGCGCACTGCGGCCGGCTGCTGGGCGACACCAAATCCGGGAAGCTGGCGCTGGCCCGCTACGAGGGGCCGTCGAGCGCGGCGGGACCGCAGGTGGTTTCGGCTCCGTCGGAGTACGTGGACGCCGAGGTCGTGTTCCGCCAGCAGTGCTGCCCGGGCTGCTGGTCCGCGGTCTACTCCGGCGTCGTTCCGGCCGACCACCCCGACCACGTCGGCGAACTGACCGCGCTGCTGACCGCCGCGCCGATCGACTGAGGAGCATTCAGTGACCGCATTCGACTGGGACGGACGAGTGGTCCGGTACCCCGCCGATCGCGCCCGCCGCTACCGGGAGAGCGGCGAATGGAGCGACCTGCCGATCAGCGCGCGGCTGCACGAATCCGCGCTGCGGCAAGGCGATCGCCCCGCGCTCATTACCGCCGAAGGTGCCCTCACGTACCGCGGACTCGACGAGCGCACCGACCGGATCGCCGCCGGGCTGCGCAGCCTGGGCCTGCGCCGGCTCGACCCGGTGCTGTTCCAGTCGACCAACCGGACGGCGATCGTGCTCGCCTGGTACGGCTGTCTCAAGGCGGGCCTGGTGCCGGTGGCGACGCTGGCGCAGCACCGGATGCACGAGATCGGCCACATCAGCCGCAAGGTCGGCGCGGCGGCGCATCTGGTCGAGGCCGGGCTCGGGTTCGACCTGGTCGCGTTCGCCCGCCAGGTCGCCGAGGGACATCCGACGCTGCGCACCGTCCTCACCGTCGGCGCGGCAGAAGGAACGCACCGGATCGAGGACCTCGGCGCCGGGATCGATCCGGCGCGAGCACGGGCGTTCGTCGAAAGCGTCGAGGCGGAAACCGATCCGCAGGACGTCGCGGTGTTCCAATTGTCCGGCGGGACAACGGGAGTGCCGAAGGTGATCCCGCGGATCCACGCCGAGTACTGGAACAACGCGCTCCTGTACGCCCAGGCGCTGGGATGGGACGCCGACACCCGGCTCGCGCACCTCATCCCGGTCATCCACAACGCCGGCATCTCCTGCGCGCTGCACGCCGCCCACTCGGTCGGCGCGACGCTGATCCTGGCCAATCCCGACCACGTCGCCGCGTTCGCGCTGATGGCGGAGCACGGCGTGACCGACGTCCTCATCGGGCACGGCCACTACCAGGCGCTCCGATCAGCCGAGTTCGACGCGGTTCTCCCCACGGTCCGGCGCACGGTGCTGTCCGGGGCGAAGGTCCCGCCGGACGTGTTCCGGCGCGTGGACGACGGCGAAACGCGGTGGGCGGGGCAGATGTTCGGGATGTCCGAGGGGATGTTCCTGGCGAGCCGGTCCGGCGATCCGGAAGCCCTGCGCACGACGACCGTCGGCACGCCGATCGCGCCGTCGGACGAGGTCCGGATCCTCGAACCGGGCACCGAGACCGAAGTGCCGGACGGCGCGGTCGGCGAGTTGTGCTGCCGCGGTCCGTACACGATCCCGGGCTACTTCGACGCGCCCGAGCACAACGCGATCGCGTTCACCTCGGACGGCTTCTACCGCACCGGCGACCTCGCCGCGGTCCACGTCGTCGACGGCCGCCGGCATGTGTCGATCGAGGGCCGGATCAAGGACCTGATCAACCGCGGCGGCGAGAAGGTCAACGCCGAGGAGGTCGAGGTGCTGCTGATGAAGCACCCGGACGTCGCGATCGCGTCGGTGGTCGCGATGCCCGACGCGCGGCTGGGGGAGAAGGCCTGCGCGTTCCTGGTGTCCGCGACCGGGCAGACCCTGACGATGCCCGAGGTGCAGCGGCATCTGGACGGGCTCGGCGTGGCCAAGTTCAAGTGGCCCGAACGCCTGGTCTGGGTGCCGGAACTGCCGAAGACCAACGTCGGGAAGATCGACAAGAAGCGTCTCCGGGCCGAAGCGGCGGCACCGCTCCCGGCCGGACCGACCCCGCGAGGAGCCGGAGCATGAAGCTCGACACCATCGCCGTCCTCGGCGGCGGGCCGGGCGGCCTGTACGCCGCCCGGCTGCTCAAACGCAGTCATCCCGGCGCCGAGGTGACGGTTTACGAACAAGGCGTGCCGGACAAGACCTTCGGATTCGGCGTCGGGCTGGCATCGCGGACGCAGCGGAATTTGCGGCTCGCCGACGAGGAATCGCTCGACAGCATCGTCGCCGCCTCGCACGGGCACGAGATGTCGATGCGCGTCGGCGACTCGGAGGTGCGTCTCGCGCACGGCGAACTGCTCGCCATCGGACGCGCGACCTTGTTGTCCGTACTGCAAAAGCACGCCGAAGCCGCCGGAGTGGAGCTGCGCTTCGGCGAGCGCCGGGCGGTGTCGGAGCTCGATGCCGACCTGATCGTCGCCGCCGACGGGATTTCGAGCGCGACCCGGACCGACCTGGCCGAGGAGTTCGGTCCGGAGATCGCCGAGGGCGAGGGCCTGTATCTGTGGTGCGGCACCGACTTCGCGCTGCCGCGGGCGATCTTCACCCCGGTCACTACCGAGCACGGCACCTTCGTCGCGCACGCCTATCCGTACGCCGCCGACCGCAGCACCTTCCTGATCGAAACCGACGAGCAGACGTGGCGGCGGGCGGGATTCGACGTTTCGACCCGCGAGACGCCCAACGGAGACAGCGACCAGCGCTCGCTCGGCTACCTCCAGGAGGCGTTTTCCGAGACCCTGCAAGGAAACCGGCTGATCGGCAATCGCACCAAATGGCTCCGGTTCCGCACGATCCGGTGCCGCCGCTGGCACACGCGCAACGTGGTCCTGCTCGGAGACGCCGCGCACACCGCCCATTACTCGATCGGTTCCGGGACGAAACTCGCCATGGAGGACGCGATCGCGCTCGACCGGGCCGTGCTCGTCGCCGACGGCCTCGACGACGCGCTCGCCGCATACGAGGCGGAGCGGCGGCCCGCCGTCGAACACCTGCAGTCCATCGCCGAACGCTCGATGGCGTGGTGGGACTCGTTCCCGGAGCGCCTGTCGATGCCGGTGGAGCAGCTGATGGTCGCGTACATGACGCGGGCCGGGAAGGTGCCCGTCGACCGGTTCGCGGAGTCCGCGCCGCAGGTCGCCGTCCCCGGTCTCGCCGCGTTCGGCGGGGTCGGGACCGACGAGGTCCCGTGCCCGGCCTCGGTCACGGAGTGGATCCTCGACCGGCCACTGACCGCGGGCGGGCGGAGGTTCCCCGGCCGCACCGCTCCGGAGGCGCTGCGGACCGCGGCCGGGACGCTGCCGGTCGAGATCTCGGTCCGGCCGTGGAGCCCCGAGGCGGCCGAACTGATCGCGGGCCTGCCACCCGCGAGCGCGTACTGGCTGACCGGCCCCGGCGACCGGGAGGCGACCCTCGACCGGCTGGACCTCGGCGAGCGCATCCGCCGCGCGACCGGCGCGCTCCTGGTCGCGGACGTGCCCGCCGGGTTCCGGGCCGTCGCCGCGGGCGCGCTCGCCAGCGAGCGTGTCGATCTCGTGGCCTTCACCGGGTGATGGACTAGCCTTGGCCGCTATGACTTCCCCTGCCGCCGACCCGCCGCCCAAACGCCGGGGCCGCCCCAGCGTGCGGCGCGAACTGGTCGAACGGGAGATCAAGGAGAACGCCGCCCGGCTGTTCGCCGAGCGCGGGGTCGCCGGGACGACGCTGCAGGACATCGCCGACGCGACCGGCCTGACCCGCCAGGCGGTCTACCACTACGTGGCGAGCAAGGACGACCTGTTCGCCCAGCTGGTCAGCGAGATCGCCGACCAGCCCGCCCAGCTGCTCCGCGAGATCAACGCGCTGGCGGACCTGAGCCCGTCGGCGAAGCTGCGGCGCATGGCACAGACGCTGGCGCTGCACCAGATGGCGGACCCGGACCGGTTCCGGCTGATGATCCGGTCGGAATCCGATCTGCCCGAGCACCTCGCGAAGTCCTACCGGGCGAGCCGAAGGCGCGTGCTGAAGGAACTCGTCGAGGTGATCGACGGCGGCATCGCCGACGGAAGCTTCCGCAACGTCAACCCGCGCACCGCGGCGCTCGGCGTCATCGGCATGCTCAACTGGATCGCCTGGTGGCACCAGGAAGGCGGCGACGACCAGGAAACCGCCGACCAGCTCGCGGAGATGGCCGTGCGCACCGTCCGGAGCGACGACCGCGCACCGGAATCCCCGACGGTGGAAGGGATTCTCGCCAACGTCCGGCTCGAGCTGGATCTGGTCGAGCGGCTGGCCCGCCCGGACGAATCCGGGCGGGCGTAAGACGTCCGGCGCGCGCCAGTTCGGTCAGGCCCGCGCGGACAGCTCCTCCCGGACCCGGTCGGTCACGGCGTTCGTCGAAATGCCGTAGCGGTCGTGCAACGTCGGGAGCGCGCCGGCGGCCAGGAATTCGTCCGGCAGGGCGATCGGCACGACCTTCTTGCCGATGCCGCGCCGGGCGAGGGCGGCGGCGACGGTTTCGAACAGGCCGCCGATCACGCTGTGGTTTTCGAGGGTGAACACCGGACGGTCGCCCGCGATCTGGGCGAGCACGGTCTCCTCGTCGAACGGCTTGAGCGTCGCGCAATGCACGACCGCCACGTCGATTCCCCGCTTCGCCAGCTGCTCGGCGGCGAGGAGGCCACGCATGGTCATCAGGCCGGAGGAGACGAAAACGGCGTCGTCGCCGGGCCGGACCAGTTTCGCTTTGCCGAGTTCGAAGGAGTAGTCGTAGTCGTCGAGGATCCGGGGGACCGCGCCGCGCAGCAGCCGGGTGTAGCTCGGGCCGGGTGCCGCGGCGAGCTGGGGCACGGCCTGCTCGATGTCCACCGCGTCGCACGGGTCCACAATGGTCAGTCCGGGCATCCCGCGCAGGATCGCGACGTCCTCGGTCGCCTGGTGGCTCGGGCCGTAGCCGGTGGTGAGGCCGGGCAACGCCGCGACGATGTTGACGTTGAGCCCCGGTTCGGCCATGTCGAGGCACAGGAAGTCGTAGGCGCGCCGGGTGGCGAACACCGAATAGGTGGCGGCGAACGGGATCTGGCCGACCTCGGCCATGCCCGCGGCGGCGGCCATCATCACCTGCTCGGCCATGCCCATCTGGAAGAACCGGTCCGGGAACGCGCGGGCGAACACGTGCATGTCGGTGTATTTCGCCAGATCCGCGGCGAGCCCGACGATCCGCTGGTCCGCCTCGGCCGCCTTGACGAGCGCGTCGCCGAACGGGGCCCGCGTCGTGCGCACCCCGGGGTCGGCGATCGAGGCGATCATCGCGGCCGAGCGCTGCGGCTGGGCGACGGTCATCGGCGGGTCCTCTTCTCGTGTCCGGCGGTCAGCTGCTCTTTGCACACAGGCCATTCCTCGGCGGCGATCTTCATGAAGTGGAGCTTTTCCCGGCCTTCGAGCAACGGGACGCCCTTGCCGACCACGGTGTCGCAGATGACCAGGTGCGGCTGTCCGACGGCCGACGCGTTGCCGGTCGCCTCGTCCACCGCGCGCAGCAACGCCTCGGGATCGTTGCCGTCGACGCGTTGCACGTGCCAGCCGAAGGCGCGCCAGCGGTCTTCTTGGCGGTCGAGGGCGAGGACGTCACGGGTCGGTCCGTCCGCTTGCAGCCCGTTCATGTCGACGAACGCGACGAGGTTGCCGAGCTGCCAGCTCGCCGCGCTCATCGCGGCCTCCCACGTCGACCCTTCGTTGAGTTCGCCGTCGCTGAACAGCGTGAAGACCCGTTGCCCGGTCCGGCCTTGCGCGCGCAGCCCGAGGCACATCCCGACGGCGAGCCCCAGCCCGTGGCCGAGCGAACCGCCGGAGATCTCGGCGCCGGGCGTGTAGGTGGCCATCGCCGACATCGGCAGCCGCGAGCCGTCCGCGGCGTAGGTCGCCAGTTCTTCGCGGGGGAGCACCCCGGCCTCGGCGAGTGCGGAGTAGAGCAGCAGGGCGTAGTGGCCGACGGACAGGAGGAACCGGTCGCGGTCCGGCCACTCCGGATCCGCCGGGTCGAAGCGCAGGACGTCGCGGTAGAGCACGGCGAGAAGGTCGGCCGCGCCGAGCGCCTGCCCGACGTAGCCCTCGCCCTGCGCTTCGCCCTCGTCGAGGACGCCCATCCGGATGCGGTACGCCGATTCCGCGCAGGCGTCCAGCCGTCGCCGGAACGAAGTCGGCGTCATCAGGTCGAGACTCACAGCGATTTTCCTTTCGGCGACAGGGATTCAGGCGGCGGGCTGGGCGGCCGGCGCGGAGCTCGCGACCGCCGCGCGGGCCGCCTCGCGCTCCGCGCGGCCCCAGGTTTCCCGGGTCACCAGCGCCGAGACGAGGCCGAGCAGCGAGAACGCGAGGAACAGCAGCGCCGGGCCGAGCCAGCCCATGCCGAGGAACAGCAGCGTCGTGACGAACGGGGTGAGACCGGAGATCATCGCCGAGATCTGATAGGCCAGCGCGGCGCCCGAGGAGCGGGTGCCCGCCTGGAACAGCTCCGGGAACCACGCGCCCTGCGATCCGGCGAGCGCGTTCTGGCAGACGCCGTAGGAGACGACGACGGTGCACACGATCGCGATCAGCGTGCCGGTGTTGACGAGCAGGAACATCGGGATCGCCCACAGCGCGGCGAACAGCGTCACCCAGACGTACACCGAGCGGCGGCCGACCCGGTCGGTGAGCGCGCCCCAGCCGACGGTCGCGGCGATGCCGATCGCCGAGGCGATGCACAGCGCCAGGATCGTTTCCCCGCTGCTGGCGAGCTTTTCCGACTTCAGGTACGAGATCAGGTAGGTGATCGACACCGCGTAGCCCGCCGTCTCGGCGATCCGCAGGCCGATGCCGCGCACCACGTTGCGCCAGTCGTCGCGCAGCACCGCCGCGATCGGGGCCTTCACCAGGTCGCCGCTGTCGCGCACGTCCTGGAACACCGGCGATTCCGGCACCTTCGCCCGCAGCACCAGCCCGACGATCACCAGCACCAGGCTGGCCAGGAACGGTACCCGCCACGCCCAGTCGCCGGGCAGGTTCACCGACACGAGGAACACCAGGTTCGCCAGCAGCAGCCCGATCGGGAACCCGGACTGCACGATCCCGGTGAACCTGCCCTTGCGCAGCCACGGCGCGTGCTCGTAGGTCATCAGGATCGCGCCGCTCCACTCGGCGCCGTAGGCGAGGCCCTGCACGATCCGGACGGTCACCAGCAGGACCGGCGCGAGCACGCCCGCCGTCTCGTAGGTCGGCAGCAGGCCGATGGCGAAGGTCGCCAGCCCCATGATGATGAGCGACGCGACCAGCACCGGCTTGCGCCCGATCCGGTCGCCGAGGTGCCCGCCGACGATCCCGCCGAGCGGCCGTGCGATGAATCCGACGCCGAGGGTCGCGAACGCCGACAGCGTGCCGGCGATCGGCGACGCGCCGGGGAAGAAGGCGTGGCCGAGGTAGAGCGCCGCGGCGGTGCCGAACCCGATGAAGTCGTAGCTCTCGATCACGGCCCCGGCGGTGGAGCCCCAGGCCACCCGGCGGGCGTCCGCGGTGCCGTGCACCGGGCCCCGCATGGTGAGCGCTTCGCTGCGCATGTCGATCGCCTCTCTCTTCCAGCGGCCGTCTCGACAGTAATCGAGCTGCCTGGCTGTCAACAATGGAGCGTATCGTGCGCTCTGCTGGCTGCTCTGTCAACAGTGAATACCGGAGATAATCCCTTGTGAGAGCTGATCATTCGACGTGGACTTGTCTGTTGACACTTCTCTGTTAACATTGCCGACCATGGAACGCCTCCCCTCGCCGGGCTGCTCGACGATCAGCTTCCGGCACCTGCCTCTGCCCGCCGCGCTGGCGGTTGTCGCGGACTGCGGCTTCGCCGAGATCGACCTCGGCGCGCTGCCCGGGGTCTGCGACCACGTGCCGTACGACCTCACCGACGCGGCGGTGCGCATCGTCGCCGGGCAGGTGCGTGCGTCCGGGCTGGCGGTGCGCTCGGTCAACGGCGACGTCGGCGACCTGAACCGCCCGCTCGCCCCGGCGGAGGCGGCGGACCGGGCGGCCCACCTGCGGCGGCTGCTCGACCTGGCCGCCGCGTGCGGGGCGCGGGCGCTCGTGCTGCCGTGCGGCGCGTTGTCGCACGAGCCGGTGACGAGCCTGGAAGCGGATCTGGACCTCGTCGCCGACCAGCTGGGCAGGGCGGCGGCGCTGGCCGCGAGCCGGGGCCTCGAGCT
This sequence comes from Amycolatopsis sp. La24, assembly GCF_029087445.1. NCBI lineage: Bacteria > Bacillati > Actinomycetota > Actinomycetes > Pseudonocardiales > Pseudonocardiaceae > Amycolatopsis > Amycolatopsis sp. La24. The sequence goes on along the minus strand of NZ_JARACH010000065.1, from coordinate 4,241 downwards.
GTGGTGCGAAGCGCCGCATCTGTACCGGCTCTGCCACACGGTCGACCTCGCCGGTCAGCTGGCCGACCGGCTCGACCCGGCGGTCGGGCTGGTCCTCGACACCAGCCACATCGTCGCGTCCGGCGGCGACCCGGCCGCGTTCGCGCACCGGTTCGCCGGACGGATCGCGCACGTCCACCTCCGCGACGCGACGCCGGGCCAGATCAACCTGAGCATCGGCAACGGCGACGTGGACTTCGCCGCGACCTTCGCCGCGCTGCGCGCCACGGGCTACCGCGGCCACAGCTCTCTCGAACTCGAAACGCGGGACGTCACCGACGAGGAACGTCCGGCCGCCGCGGTCAAAGCCGCCGCCTATCTCGCCGCCCTCTGATTCCCTTCTGACGCCAAGGAGACAACGGACATGACCGGAACCCGTCGCACCGCCGTGATCACCGGAGCCGGCGCGCCCCGCGGGATCGGCCGCGCCACCGCCGCCCGCTTCGCCAGGGACGGCTGGGCGGTCGTCGTGCTCGACCTCGACGAGCCCGCCGCCAAGGAAGTGGCCGGCGAACTCGCCGCGACCGGTGCGACCGCTTTCTCGCACGGCGTCGACGTCGCCGACGAAGCGTCCGTGCTCGCCGCGTACGCGGCCGTGCGGGCCGACGTCGACGCGGGCCGCCTGCCCGGCGTCGGCGCGGTCGTCAACATCGCGGGCATCACCTCGCCGGTGCCGTTCCTGGAGACGACGCTCGACCTGTGGAACAAGGTGCTGGCGGTCAACGCGACCGGCACCTACCTGGTCACGAAAGCGTTCCTGCCCGACCTGATCGAGGCGGGCTGGGGACGGATCGTGAACATGTCCTCGGTGTCGGCGCAGCAGGGCGGCGGCGTGTTCGGCCGGACCCCGTACAGCACGGCGAAAGCCGCGATCCTCGGCTTCACCAAGGCGCTGGCGCGGGAACTGGGCGACGCCGGGGTGACGGTGAACGCGGTCGCGCCCGGCGCGGTCGAGACCGACATCCGCGCCGAATCGACCACCGCCGAACTGGAAGCCGCGATCACCCGCAGCGTCCCGCTCGGCCGGCAGGCCACCGCGGACGACGTCGCCGGGGTGATCGCCTGGCTCGCCACCGACGACGCGGGCTACCTGCAGGGCACCACGATCGACGTCAACGGCGGCTCGTTCCTCCACTGACCCTCCCTTGAGGACGGAGCACACGCGATGACCTACCTCTACGACGATCCGGCGGCGTTCGCCGAGGACGCGCTCGCCGGGTTCTGCGATCTGCACGCAGGCGCGGTGCGGCGGGTGCCCGGCGGCGCGGTGCGCGCGGACCGGCCCGCCCGGCCGAAAGTCGCGGTGCTGCCGGGCGGCGGATCCGGGCACTACCCGGCGTTCTACGGCGTGATCGGGCCGGGTTTCGCCGACGGCGCGGTGAGCGGCAACCTCTTCACCTCGCCGTCCGCGCAGGACGCCTGTTCGGTGGCGGCAGCCGCGGATTCCGGCGCCGGAGTGGTGTTCAGCTACGGCAACTACGCGGGCGACGTGCTCAACTTCGGTCTCGCCGCGGAATCGCTGCGGGCACGCGGGATCCGCGCGGAACACGTCGTGGTCACCGACGACATCGCCAGCGCCCCGCCGCAACAAGCGGAGCAGCGGCGCGGCATCGCCGGCGACTTCGTGGTCTTCAAAATCCTTGGCGCGGCCGCCGAAGAAGGCCTGGATCTCGACGCGGTCGTGCGCGCCGGGCGCAAGGCCAACGCGGCGACCCGCACGATCGGCACCGCGTTCTCCGGCTGCACGTTCCCCGGCTCGGACACCCCGCTGTTCACCGTCCCGGACGGGCAGATGGGGCTGGGCCTCGGCATTCACGGCGAACCCGGGCTGCGCGACCTCCCGCTCCCGTCCGCCGCCGTCCTGGCCGAGGACTTCGTCGGCCGGATCCTCGCCGAAAAGCCCGGCGGTGCGGGCGATCGCGTCGCGGTGGTGCTCAACGGCCTCGGTTCGGTCAAGCACGAGGAACTGTTCGTGCTGTGGACCCGGATCGCCGCGCTGCTGCGGGAATCCGGCCACACGCCGGTGCTCCCGGAGGTCGGCGAACTGGTCACCAGCCTCGACATGGCGGGCGTTTCACTCACCGTGACCTGGCTGGACGAGGAACTGGAACGCTGGTGGCGCGCGCCCGCCGCCACGCCCGCCTTCCGTCGCGGCGAAACCCGGCACGAACCGGCCGCCGCTCCGGCAGCCGAGGTCGTGGCCGAACCCGCTGCGCCGCGTTACGCCGCTGCCTCGCCTGAGTCGCGAAAGCTCGCCGAAGCGGTGCTGGACGGCCTGCGCGCGGTCCGAAAAGCCTTGCACGGAGCCGAAACCGAGCTGGGTGCCATCGATGCCGTCGCAGGGGACGGCGACCACGGACGCGGCATGGTCCGCGGCATCGACGCTGCTCTCGCGGGCGCCGAGTCCGCCTGGCACGACGGGGCGGGCGCGGGCGATTGCCTCGCGGCCGCCGGGGACGAGTGGGCCGCTCGGGCCGGTGGCACGTCCGGTGTCCTGTGGGGCGCCGGGTTGCGCGCGGCAGGAGAGGCCATCGGTGCGGAATCGGGGGTCGTCGACGTCCGGGTCGTGGTCGACGCGTTCGCCGACCGGGTCGTGCGACTCGGCGGCGCCGAACCGGGCGACAAGACGATGGTCGACGCGCTCGAACCGTTCCGTACCGCGCTGGTGGTGGGGAAGCCGTGGGCGGAAGCGGCCGCGGTCGCGGAAGCCGCGGCGCGGGACACCGCCGCGCTGACCCCGAAGAAAGGCCGGGCGCGCCCGCTGGCCGAACGCAGTGTCGGCACCCCGGACGCCGGTGCCGTTTCCCTCGCACTGATCGTGCGCACTCTCGCGGAAGGAATCCGATGACCTACCGGATCGCGGTCGGCTGCGACGACGCCGGCCTGGACTACAAGGAACAACTCGCCCGCGACCTGCGCGCGGATCCGCGGGTGTCAGAGGTGCTCGACCTCGGCGTGCACCGCGGCGCCGAGGACGAACACCGGCCGTACCCGGAGATCGGGCTCGCCGCGGGGGAGGCGATCCGGGCGGGCACGGTCGACCGCGCGGTGCTGGTGTGCGGGACCGGGATCGGCATGGCGCTCTCGGCGAACAAGGTGCCCGGGATCCGCGCGGCCACCGCGCACGATTCGTTCTCCGCGGAACGCTCGGTGCTGTCCAACAACTGCCAGGTGCTTGCCCTGGGCCAGCGCGTGATCGGTCTCGAACTCGCCCGCCGGCTCGTGCGCGAATGGCTCGGGTACGCCTTCGACGACCGGTCGCCGAGCGCGGCGAAGGTACAGTTGCTCGACGACTACGAACGGTGCTGACGCCGAGTCAGAGAGGAGGCGTGCGGTGAGCCGTCCGGCTTCGGCCAGCCAACCCGGCCGCAACCTGCGCCAGATGGCGGTCGACACGCTGCGCGAGGCGATCACCACCGGCCAGTTCCCGCCCGGCAGCCACCTCGGCGAGGTCCAGGTGTCCGAGCAGCTCGGGATCAGCCGGGGCACCCTGCGCGAGGCACTGCGCGAGCTGCAGCAGGAAGGCCTGGTCTCGTACGGCGAGCGGGGTCGCGTCACCGTGCGCTCGATCAACGAGAAGGACATCATCAACACCTTCACCGTGCGCGCCGCGCTGGAGGCGCTCGCGGGGGAGACGCTGGCCTCGAGTTACTACCGGGAGGAGCACTGCGCCAAGCTGCGGAAAGCGGTCGATGCGATGGCTCGTGCGGAGCGGGTGTCGCTGGAGGCGCAGATCGAGGCTGATCTGGCGTTCCATGAGCTGCTTGTGGAGCTTACGGACAATGACGCGCTGGTGCGGTCCTGGAAGCTGCTCGAGGGGGCGATTCGGATGTGCATCATGTATCGGGGGCTTGAGCGGGCGCTGTCGAATATGAGCGCTGGGCGGCATTTGGAGATCGTCACTGCTATTGAGTCCGGGGATCCGGTCAAGACGCAGCAGGTGATTTCAGATCATATGGCGGCTACTGGGCAGGCGTTGTTGTTCGGGACTGTGCGGACTCGGCCTCGTATTGATCTTGGGTAGTCGGCTGTTCGTGGCGGCTCGTCGCCTGGCGGCGACATTGCGCACGTGGTTGCGTGGGGCACCCCGAAGCTTGATTGTGCTGACGGTCTGGGGTGGCTTGTCAAGGCGGGAAAGATGCCTTGACAAGCCACCCCAGACCGCAGGAGAGCTTCGTATCGGGGTGCGGGGGAGGGGCTGG
>NZ_JARACH010000064.1:0-56021 GCF_029087445.1 Amycolatopsis sp. La24 | reverse complement strand
CTACCGGGTCAAGAAACGCACCGAACCCGCCAGCACCCGCCACCCCGGCCCACCCGCCATCAGACTCCGCAAACTCACCCCAGCAGCATGATCAAACTAAGCTACGCGGCATTGGGTTCTAACCGGCGTCAACACTCACGACTGCCAAGCGCACCGACGGCTTAGTCGGCCAGCCAGCGCCAAGCCTGCGCACGGTGGCCACACCGTGGTGAAGTCTGACGCCGCAGGCAAACCTCGCCGTTCGATACGCGTTCTGGCGAACGCTTGGGCACAGCAGAGCCGCTGGCAAAGCACACTCGGCGCCACGGCACCGCTGAGCGGACTCGGCACCACGGCACCGCGGGCAAGGCACTCTCGCACGCGGAGCACCGCTGGCAGAACGTGCCTGGCACCGCGGGCAAAGCACACTCGGCACCGCAGCACCGCCGGACGAGCTCGGCACCGCAGCACCGCTGGCAAACTCGCTCGGCATCACAGCACCGCCGAGCGAGTTCGGTGCCGCAGCACCGCCGAGCGAGCTCGGCATCGCGGGCAAAGCACGCTCGGCACCGCAGCACCGCCGACCGAGTTCGGCACCACGGCACCGCGGGCAAAACGCGCTCGGCACCGCAGCACCGCTGGCCGAACACGCTTGCACCGCAGCACTTGGACGAAGCCTGCCCGCAAACCGCCACGCCGCGGCAAGGTTTCGCCCAGCGCTACTGCAGCCAGGCACCCAGGCCACCGCGCGTGCCGCTGCCCGCGAGCCCAAGGCACCCACCTCACAAACGAACCGTCCTCAATCCTCTGGCGTCCTCGACGCCAACAGCCGTTCGGAGTCGATTCCCTTGCCTCCCATCATTTTCCTCCTGGCCAGCGCAGTCTTCGCCCAAGGCACCTCGGAGTTCGTCCTCTCCGGGCTCCTCCCCCAGATCGCCGCAGGCACCGGAGTCTCGCTCGGCACCGCCGGGTTGCTCACGTCTCTCTTTGCGGCCGGAATGGTCGTCGGCGCGCCGGTTCTCGCGATGCTCGGCAGCAAACTCCCCCGCAAGATCGCGCTCATCAGCTTCCTCGGGCTCTTCGCAGCAGTTCACGTAGTCGGTGCGCTCACCACCGACTTCCCGCTCCTCCTCGTAACCCGCGCCCTCGCGGCATTCGCCAATGCTGGGTTTCTCGCAATAGCGCTCGCGTCGCTGCCGTCGCTCGTCGCGGAGGACTCCGTCGGGCGGGCGACTTCCGTGTTGCTGTCCGGTGTCACGCTCGCGTGCATCGTCGGTGTTCCGGCCGGGACGGTGCTCGGGCAGTACGCCGGGTGGCAGGCCGCGTTCTGGGCTATCGCGGCGATCACGGCGGCAGCCGCCGTCGCGCTAACGGCAGCGAAGGTCGACAACCCGCCAGCGACAAGCCCGGTGTATCGCGAGTGGCGGGTCCTGGCGCAGCCGCGCGTCGTGGCTACCGTCGGCAAGGGGGTTCTCGTCAACGGCGGCACCTTCGCGGCCTTCACCTACCTCGGCACGATGACCACCCCATCCGACTGGGTTCCGGTCGTGCTGGCGGTGTTCGGGGTGGGGTCGTTCGTCGGTGTCACGATCGCGGGCAAGGCGGGGCCGCGGATCCTCAAAGCGGGCACGGTGGTGCTGACGGCCGGGTGGGTGGCGGCGTTCTTCGCGGCGCAGAGTCTTCCGGGACTCATCGCAGCCGCGTTGCTCACCGGGGCGATGGCGTTCGGCGTCGGGTCCGCGTTGATCGTTGCGATCGTCACGTCTGCCAGCAATGACGCGCCGCGAGTAGCCGGGGCGATCGCGACTACTGCGTTCAATCTCGGCGCGGTGGTCGGGCCTGCGGTGGCGGGGGCCGTCGTCCTCGACGCGGCGCATGCGCGTGCGGCGTTCTGGGTCAGCGCGGCCTTTACTGCCGCTGCGGTGTTGTTGAGGGTCAAGAAGTAGAGAAAGGCGGCCCGGGCGAGAGGGCCCGGGCCGCCTCAAAAAACCAGCTCAGCGCAGGGTGTCCCAGCCTGCGTAGCGAGCCTCGGTGCCGAGCTCCTCTTCGATGCGGATCAGCTGGTTGTACTTCGCCGTGCGGTCCGACCGCGACAGCGAACCCGTCTTGATCTGGCCGCAGCCGGTCGCTACCGCGAGGTCGGCGATCGTGGTGTCCTCGGTCTCGCCCGAACGGTGCGACATGACCGCCGAGTAGCCCGCCTTGTGCGCGGTGTCGACCGCGGACAGGGTCTCGGTCAGGGTGCCGATCTGGTTGACCTTGATGAGGATCGAGTTGGCGATGCCGCGCTTGATGCCGTCGCGCAGGATTTCGACGTTCGTGCAGAACAGGTCGTCGCCGACGAGCTGGACGCGGTCGCCGATGCCGTCGGTCAGCTGCTTCCAGCCGGCGTAGTCGTCCTGGGCGAGACCGTCCTCGATCGACACGATCGGGAAGCGCTCGGTCAGCTCGGTCAGATACGCGACGTGCTCCTCGATGCTGCGCTTGCGGCCCTCGCCGGTGTAGTCGTAGACGCCGTCGCGGTAGAACTCCGACGCCGCCGGGTCCAGCAGCAGCGCGATGTCCTTGCCCGGCTCGTACCCGGTCTGCTCGATCGCGCGGACCACGAACTCGAGCGCCTCGTCGGCCGACCCCAGCTGCGGCGCGAACCCGCCCTCGTCGCCGACATTCGTGTTGTGTCCCGCGTCGTGCAGCGATTTCCGCAGCGTGTGGAACACTTCCGAGCCCATCCGCACGGCATCGGCAAACGTCTCCGCGCCGACCGGGCCGATCATGAACTCCTGGAAGTCGATCGGGTTGTCCGCGTGCGCGCCGCCGTTGATGATGTTCATCATCGGCATCGGCAGCAGATGCGCGTACACCCCGCCGACGTAGCGGTACAGCGGCAGCGTGTTCGCCGCGGCGGCTGCCTTCGCCATCGCCAGCGAAACCCCGAGCGTCGCGTTCGCGCCCAGGCGGGCCTTGTTCTCGGTGCCGTCGAGGGCGATCAGCGCGCGGTCGACGTCGGCCTGCGCCTCGGCCTCCATGCCGATCACGGCGTCGGCGATCTCGCCGTTCACCGCGTCGACCGCCTTGCGCACGCCCTTGCCGTGGAACCGCTTCGCGTCGCCGTCCCGCAGCTCAACGGCCTCGCGCGTGCCGGTGGAGGCCCCGGACGGCACCGCCGCCCGGCCCGCCGACCCGTCCGCCAGCACCACGTCGACCTCGACCGTCGGGTTGCCCCGGCTGTCGAGCACCTCACGGCCCCGGACCCGGACGATGCCTGTCATAACGCTCCTCGGAGGTTCGAGCCGAAGCACTCAGCGCACGCTCCGTGAAGCGCCCCGGCAGCAACGCGGCACCACGGCGAGCCGCACGTCACCCCGGAGGCTAGCAGAAGAATTCTGAATCGATCAGGCTGAGCCGGGAGAATCCACTTCGGACAGTCCGGAACCCGTTTCCCGGCAAAGGGAACGAACCGGAACCGGCGGAAAAGACGCTTCACGCCCCGGACAGCTCGCGTTCATCGGCGGGCCGCGCGGCCAGCATAGCTTCGCTTCCGCCGGAGAGCCGGAGGAGGCCGCCATGTCCAGCACCGTCAGCCGTCGAGGAGCACTGGGTCTCATGGGCGCGAGCGCTGCCGTACCACTGCTCGGCACTGGTACGGCAGCCGCCGCTCCGCTCATGCCGACGCCGGGCGGTGGCGCCACCCCGGTGCAGGGTTTGCATCTCACGTTCGGCCGCGATCCCGCGCGGCAGATGGTGGTTTCGTGGCTCACCGACGGCCCGGTCGGCCGTCCCCGCGTCCGCTACGGCACGATCGACGACGGCTTCGGCTCATCCGCGCCCGCAGTCACCCGCACCTACCTCGACGGCGCGTCCAACCGCACGGTCTGGGTGCACCACGCCGAGCTCAACCGTCTCTGCCCGAACACCGAGTACCTCTACGTCGCCCAGCACGACGGCGCGACGCCCGACGCGGGCACGTTCCGCACCGCGCCCAGCGGCCGGTCCGCGTTTACCTTCACCAGCTTCGGCGACCAGTCCGCGCCGCAGGTCACCTGGGATCTCAAAGGCGCGCCCGCGCTCGACTTCTTCTCCACCCCAGCGACGAAGGACATCGTCACCGGCATCGAGACCGTCGCGCCGCTGTTCCACCTGCTCAACGGCGACCTCTGCTACGCCAACCTCGACGTCGACCGCGTGCGCACCTGGAACAACTTCTTCACCAACAACACCCGCTCGGCGCGGTACCGGCCGTGGATGCCCGCGGCGGGCAACCACGAGATCGAGAAGCAGAACGGCGCGATCGGCATGGCCGCCTACCAGGCGTACTTCCAGTTGCCGTCCACCGAAACCGACCCCGAGCTGGCCGGGCTCTGGTACGGCTTCACCGTCGGCTCGGTGCGGGTGATCGTGCTGCAGAACGACGACAATTGCCTGCAAGACGGCGGGGACGTCTACGTCAGCGGCTACTCCGGCGGGCGGCAGCTCGCCTGGCTGGAGAAGGAACTCGCTGCGGCACGGGCGTCGCGCGACGTGGACTGGATCGTCGTCGCGATGCACCAGGTCATGATCAGCACGTCCGACGCGAACGGCGCCGACCTCGGCCTGCGCGAGAAGTACGGCCCGCTGTTCGACCGCTACGGCGTCGACCTGGTGCTTTGCGGGCACGAGCACGACTACGAACGCTCCCTCGCCGTGCACGGCGTCGTCGCCGGAAGCGAGACGCTCACGCCGAACCCGGTGTCCGACGCGACCGACGACATCGACGCGACGCACGGCACCGTGCACATGGTTCTCGGCGGAGGCGGCGTCTCCGGCACCACCAACGGCAGCTTCTTCAAGGACGGCACCGGAAAAGTGCTGACCGCCGTCGCGGACAAGCGGGATCCCGCCACGGGCAAGCGGAAACCGACCTACGTGCGCGAAAAAGCGGTGTGGAGCGCGGTGCGCGACCTCGACCACCCCTACGGTTTCGCCGCGTTCACCGTGGACCCCGGACGCCGTCCGGGTGGCACGACGACCATGCACGTGACCTACTACAACGTCACCAAGCCGACCGGCGAGCTGTCGGTGTTCGAGCGGTTCTCGTTGCACCGCAAGCGCGCCGACGGCTGACGTCAACCCCTTCTCCGGCCCGGCCCGGGCCACCCCTCAAGCCGGACAAGAGGATCCTTAGCCGCACTACGCTTGTCACGGACCCGGCGGCCGCAACGGACACCTCCCCCCATCGTCCGTCCATTGTGGACCGTCGGGCCGCGAGGGAGCGCCCATGGACCACGCCGTCACCCCCTTCGTGCTGGACCCGGTGGCGCCGGACGTGCACGGCGAGGGCGCCCGGTTGCGCGCCCGCGGACCGTTGACCGTGGTCGAACTGCCGGGCGGCGTGCTGGCCTGGTCGGTCACCAGCCTGCCGCTGCTGCGCGCCCTGCTCGCCGACCCGCGGGTCTCGAAGGATCCCCGGCGGCACTGGCCCGCCTACCGGGACGGCGAGATCTCGTCCGACTGGTCGCTGCACATCTGGGTTTCGGTGCAGAACATGTTCACCGCCTACGGCGACGAGCACCGGCGGCTGCGGTCGCTGGTGTCCAAGGCTTTCGCGCCCGTCCGGATCGCCGCGCTGCGCCCGGTGGTCGCCGAAATCGTCGACGGCCTGCTCGGCGAGCTCGACGCCGGACCGTGCGAAACCGACCTGCGCGAACAGTACTGCTACCGGCTGCCGATCGAGGTGATCTGCCGGCTGGCCGGCGTCCCCGAACAAGCGCGGCCGGGCCTGCGCACCGCGGTGGCCGGGGTCTTCGCGACGTCGGCGACCGCGGAAGAAGCGACCGCGAACGTGGAGCTGCTGTACGGAATTTTCGCCGACCTCGTCTCCCAGCGCCGCGCCGAGCCCGGCGACGACCTCGCCAGCGCGCTCATCGCCGCCCGCGACTCCGACGGGTCCCGGCTGAGCGAAGAGGAGCTGGTGGACACGCTGATGCTGGTGATCACCGCGGGTCACGAGACGACGGTCAACCTGCTCGACCAGGCCGTGACCGCGCTGCTCACGCATCCCGCGCAGCTGCGCCAGGTCCGCGACGGAACGCGCACCTGGTCGGACGTGGTGGACGAGACTTTGCGCTGGCAGGCCCCGATTTCGCACCTGCCGCTGCGGTTCGCGCGAGAGGACATCGAGGTCGAGGGCACGGTCATCCGCGCGGGCGACCCGATTCTCCCGTCCTTCGGCCCCGCCGGACGCGACGAGGCGCACCACGGTCCGGACGCGGACGAGTTCGACTTGGCCCGCAAGGACAAATCAGCGCTCGCGTTCGGCTACGGCGTGCATTACTGCCTCGGTGCGCAGCTCGCCCGGATGGAGGCGGAGCTGGCGCTGCCTGCCTTGTTCGAGCGGTTCCCGGATGTGGCGCTGGCAGTAGCCGGAGAGAAGCTGGAACCGGTGCCGTCGTTCATCACCAACGGGCACCTGACGCTGCCGGTGCGGTTGCGGGGCTAGGCCTTCCAGTCGGCGAGGACGTCCTCAGTGTCCGCGCCCGGCACCGGCGGCGGCGTTGGCACATCCGTCGTGCTGCGCGAAAACCGCGGCGCCGGAGCGGGCTGGACGATGCCGTCGAGCGTGACCAGGCCGGACCGAGCCGCGATGTGCGGGTGCTGAGGAGCCTCGTCGGGAGCGAGGACCGGCGTGACGCACGCGTCGGTGCCGTCGAAGACCTCGGCCCATTCGTCGCGGGTGCGGGTGAGGAAGGCCCGGGTGAAGGTGGCGCGGAGGGTGGGCCAGCCGTCGCGGTCCAGTTGCGCCGGGAGGTCTTCCGCGGCGAGGCCGAGGCCGTTCAGGAGAGCCGCATAGAACTGCGGCTCGAGGGAACCGACGGCGACGTAACGGCCGTCCGCGCAGACGTACGTGTCGTAGAACGGCGCGCCGCCGTCCAGGAGGTTCGTGCCGCGTTCGTCGGACCAGGAACCCAAGCCGCGCAATGCCCACATCATCTGGGACAGCACGTTCACGCCGTCGACCATCGCCGCGTCAACGACCTGGCCGCGCCCGGTCCGGCCGCATTCCCACAGCGCCGCGAGCACGCCTGCGATCAGGAACATCGACCCGCCGCCGAAGTCGCCGACCAGGTTGAGCGGCGGCACCGGACGCTCGCCCGCGCGGCCGATCGCGTGCAGCACGCCGGTGAGGCCGAGGTAATTGATGTCGTGCCCGGCGCGCTGGGCGAGCGGGCCGTCCTGGCCCCAGCCGGTCATTCGGCCGTACACCAGGCGGGGATTGCGCGCGAAGCAGTCGTCCGGCCCGACGCCGAGCCGTTCGGTGACGCCCGGTCGCAGCCCTTCGACCAGCACGTCCGCTTTCGCCGCGAGCCGCAGGACGAGTTCGCGGCCCTCGGGGGTCTTGAGGTCCGCGGCGACCGAGCGGCGACCGCGCAGCAGCGGGTCCGGCTTGCCGCCGCTGAGGTCGAGCGATCCGGAAGGCCGTTCCACCCGGACGACGTCCGCGCCGAGGTCGGCGAGCACCATGCACGCGTGCGGCCCCGGCCCGATCCCGGCCAGCTCGACGACCTTCAGCCCGCTCAACGGTCCCGCCACGTGTCCTCCTCGGCTCCGGCGCCTGCCGCGGCGACCCTACCGGCCGGTCCGGTCCGCGTCCGGGCGTGTGGGGTAACCCACCCGTGGCCCGACCCGGGCAGAACCGGCGCCGGGCCTCACCCGAACCGGGGACTGGCGTCTCGCGGCCGCGCCCTTCGGGTACCCGGCTGGTATCCATGGGTCACGAATAGATCAAGGAGGATTTTCGATGAGCTTTTTCGACCAGGCCAAGGACAAGATCCAGGAATTCGCGGGCAACAACCCGGACAAGGTCGGCCAGGGCATCGACAAGGCCGCCGAATTCGCCGACGAGAAAACGGGCGGCAAGCACGGCGACCAGATCCGCCAGGGCGCGGACAAACTGAAGGAGAACTTCGGCGGCGGCCAGGAAGGCGGCCAGGAACAAGGCGGCGGGCAGCAGCAGGGCGGCTTCGACCAGGGCGGCCAGCAGGGCGGTCCGCAGGGTCAGCAGGGCGGCTTCGGTCAGGGCGACCAAGGCGGATTCGGCCAGGGCGAGCAAGGCGGACAGGGCGGCTTCGGTCAAGGCGAGCAAGGCGGCCAGGGCGGATTCGGCCAGGGCGAGCAGGGTGGCCAGGGCGGATTTGGCCAGGGCGAGCAGGGCGGCTTCGACCAAGGCGGCCAGCAGGGCGAGCAGCAGTGGGGCAACCAGCAGTAACCAGGGCTGTTCCGGCCCGAGTTCCCGCGCCGGCGGCGGACCGCGCACGTCTGCCCCGCCGAGAACTGGGAAATCGTTGGTGGCAAAGGAACTGCGCGAGTCAGGAGACAGCCACGCAGGCGAACCTCGCGCGAAATCAACTGCCACCGGAAGTCCGCAGATCGGCCGCGGCGAGCGAACCGCGCAAGTCACGAGCCTCGGCAACCAGCCGGGGCGAGAGAGCTGTGTGCGTCGGCAACCGCGGTCGGCTGCGGGAATCTGTCGCAACGGCCAGACTCCGCGGCGAAACGAGACCAGCCGCCGCGAGCGAAAACGAGACGTGAACGTCGGCGGCCGCAAGTGCAACAACTCAGCTTGCAAACCTCGCGAATCGGTCGCCGTGAGCAAACCGTGGCGGTCCCGCAATAATCCGGCCTCAGCAGGGATTGTTGAGACCAGCAGCGACGAGCGGGCGGGGCGGTGTTTCAGCGCAGTTTCCGGCGTGTTCACCCGGACCGCGCGAAAATGCCGCCCCGCTTTCCCGTGCCGCATCCGCATCACTGAATTTCTTTCACAATTCCGTGGTCCGGATCCGCTCAGCCGGGTTTGCGGGCCGAGATCAGCAGGTGTTCCTCCGGCTGCGCTCCGGGCTTGTCCGGGGCGAACGTTTCCGTCCGGGTCCCGGTCACTTCCAGTCCGGCCGCGCGGACCCGGTCGGCCAGGGCGTCCGCCGGGAAGCTCGTCACCCGGATCGAGTGGCCGAGGAAGTCGACCGGGACGTCCTCGACGTCGGCGGGCACCGTGATCAGCGCGAACCTTCCTCCCGGGGCCAGCCAGCCGGCGATCCGGCCGAGCGCGCGCTCCGTTTCGGCCCGCGGCAGCTGCAGGAACGGGAAGAACGCGCACACCGCGTCCCACGTCCCCGGTTCCGACTCCCATTCCCGCACGTCGGCCTGCACGAACTCGGCCCCGGGCACCTGCTCGCGGGCGATCCGCACCATCTCCGCGGACACGTCGATCCCGGTCACCCGGTGCCCGGCGGCGACCAGATCCGCCGCGACGGGGCGGCCGGTCCCGCTGCCGACGTCGAGCACCCGCGCCGAGGGCGGCAGCACCGCGAGCAGCTCCCGCACCGCCGCGTCCACCACCGGCGGGCGGCCGAACGCGTCCTCGTACCCGGCGCCGATCGCGTCGAACAGTTCCGCCGCGGTGGTCAGTTCCTCGGACATCCCAGTTCCCCTCGCCGTCGAAGAAACCCAGGCTATCCGCCGCGGGAAGGCAGTTCGACGACGCCGAATCCAGCCAGCGCGGCGAACGCCGCGAGTGCGGCGAGGAGCGCCCAGCTGATCGGGTGGCCGAGGTTGAGCGTCCAGGCGACCCCCGAGCGCCGGTGCACGAGAAGGGCCGGATCGCCGCGGTTCGCGTAGACCATGCCTGCGAGGTGCCAGTACCGGTCGTCGTCGCGCTGCACGCGGCCGGAATCCTCTTCGTCCGCAGGCAGCCGGTGCCCGGCATCACCCACCCGGAACGCGAACGCCACCCACGCGACCACCGCGCCGGCGAGCGGGACGTAGCTGACGACGGTCGCGCCGGTCGTGGCCGGGACGATTTCCCACACCTCCAGCGACGCGACCAGCAAGCTCGCGGCCACGCATCCGGCGGTGCCGAACAGCAGCCGCAGCACGCCGGCGAGGTAGTCGCGGTACCGGGCGGCCGAGGCGGCGGGCTGCGCCGCGTCGAGTTCCGGCCGGGCACGCGGGAGGGCGATACCCAGCAGAGCCACGAGGATGATGATCAACAGCTGCGCGGTGACCGTCGCGAACGCGCGGCCGACCGTGATCGCGCCGCGCCGGGCGGAGTCGACGGTCATTCCGTTCGGCGTCGGCAGTGTCGCGGGCAGGTCGCCGTAGTGCCACGCCCCGATCGCCGCGGTGATCGCGAACAGCACTGCCGCCGGGGCCAGGAAAATCCACTGTGGACGGACCGGGTCGGTGCGCAGCGAGGTGTCGGTCGCGACTGCCTGCCGGGTGCCGGAGTACCAGTCGCCGGAGCGTTTCGCGGCGGCGACCGTGCGGTGCGCCTGGTAGCCGAGGCCGCAGCAAGCAGCCGCGAGAACCGGTGCGGCGAACGCGGCCGCCTGCTCCCAGCGCAATCCGGCCGATGCGAAAGCGACCAGGACGAACGCGAGAGTGCCGACCACCAGCACTCCGCGCGCATACCGACGATGCGCACAGACGATCTCCGGTTCCGCGACGCGCGCGGCCGGCACCCGCACGCCGAACGGAAGCGTCGGCCGGGCCAGCGCGGGCGCCGCCCAGAACCCGGCGGCCAGCAGCGCCACCAGCGCAAGATCCACATAGACCGACGACGTCACGACGCCGCCTTGGCACGGAAGGATTCCAACACCGACCCACACCGGGCGGTCACCTCGTCGGCGACCAGGACGAACGCGAGAGTGCCGGCCACCAGCACCCCGCGCGCGTAACGACGATGCGCACGAACGATCTCCGGCTCGGCAACGCGCGCCGCCGGCACCCGCACACCGAACGGAAGCGTCGGCCGGGCCAGCGCGGGTGCCGCCCAGAACGCCGCGGCCAACAACGCCACCAGCGCAAGATCCACATAGACCGACGACGTCACGACGCCGCCTTGACGCGGAAGGACTCCAGCACCGAGCCGCACCGGGCGGTCACCTCGTCGGCGTCCAGCCCGAGCGCGACGGCCTCGGCCAGGAGCGTGCGAAGCCGTTCCTGCCATTCGTCGGCGTACCCGGGTTCGGCGGGGCCGGATCGGGCGTCGCGGCGGATCACCGCGCCGCTCTTGCGGTTGATGCGGATCAGGCCCTGCGCGCGGAGCAGGTCGTAGGCCTTGTTCACGGTGTGGAAGTTGATGCCGAGGTCGGCGCCGAGCTGCCGCGTGGACGGCAGCGCGTCGCCCTCGCCGAGGTCGCCCTGGGCGATCGCCTCCACGATCCGGTCGCGGATCTGCAGGTAGATCGGCGTCTCGCTGTCGAGATCCAAAGTCAGCAGCACCTGTCCAGGATATCTGCTATACATCTAATAGAACAGATAACGCAGGGGGTGAAGGCGATGGCGACAGCCGAGATCGTCGGCGACGGGCTCCGGGTGCGGTTCTCCCGCTGGGAGCGGATCGCCGTGTGGCGAGAAGAGATCACGGTCCCGCTGGCCCGGATCCAGGCGGTCGAGCAGATCGGGAATCCGCTGGCCCGCACGCGCGGCGGCCGGATCGGCATGCTGGTCAGCGGGGTGGTCAAGGTCGGGATCTGGGGGCTGGGCACCGGGACGCGCCAGCTGGTGTCGGTGCGCCGGTCCGGTCCGGCGCTGCGGATCGTCCTCGACGGCGGGGAGTTCGGCGAACTGCTGCTCAGCCTGCCCGACGCGGCCGAGCTGGCCGAAGCGCTCAAGGCCCGCGCATGAGCATCGCCGTCGAGAACCTGGCCAAGCGGTTCGCCGCGACGCCCGCGGTCGCCGATCTGACGTTTTCCGCCGGTCCCGGGGAAATCACCGGTTTCCTCGGGCCGAACGGTTCCGGGAAGACCACCACGATGCGGATGCTCCTCGGCCTGGTCCGGCCGGATGCGGGGACCGCGACGATCGACGGCGTCCGGTACGCCGAGCTGCCGCATCCGGTCCGCACCGTCGGCGCGGTGCTCGACGGGGCCGGCCCGCATCCGTCCTGTTCCGCGCGCGAGCACCTGCGCATCTACGCCACGATGGCCCGGCTGCCGCGCCGGCGCGTCGACGAGGTGCTGGAGCAACTGGAAATGACCGCCTTCGCGGGGCGGCCCTCGCGCGGCTATTCCACCGGCATGCGGCGACGGCTCAGCCTCGCGACCGCGCTGCTCGGCGACCCGCGAGTGCTGGTGCTCGACGAACCGGGCAACGGACTGGACCCGCAGGGCATGGCGTGGCTGCGCGACCTGCTCACCGGGTTCGCCGCGACCGGCCGGACCGTGCTGGTCTCCAGCCACGTGCTCAGCGAGCTGGAGCAGATCGCCGGGCAGGTGGTGGTCATCCGCGACGGCCGCCTCGTCGCCACCGGCACCCTGGCGGAGCTGTCCGTCTCGACCGCACCCGCCGCGCTCGTCCGCTCCCCCGACGCCGACGACCTCGCTCGAACGTTGAGCGGGGCCGCCGAACGGATCGCACCGGATCTCCTTCGCGTCTCCGGCCTCAGCACCGCCGAGATCGCGGACCGGGCGGCCGCGGCCGGACTGCGGATCCACGAGCTCACCCCGGAAAAACCCGGCCTGGAACAGGTTTTCCTCGCCCTCACCGCAGGAGAACGCCGATGATCGCCGCGGAACTCCGCCGGCTGCGCTCCACCCGGCTGTGGCTGTGGGCGCTCGTCACCGCCGCGGTGTGCGGCGGCGGCCTGGTCGGGCTGATCGGCGTGATCGGCCCGGAGCAGGTCCAGCCGCCGATGCCCGGTCTCGACACCGCCGCCGGGGTGCGGAACGTGCTCGGCATGGCGACTGTGACGGTCCTGTTCCCCGCCGTCTTCGGCACCGTCGCGATGACGTCGGAGTACCAGCACCGCACGATTTCCGTCACGTTCCTCTTCGCACCGCGCCGCTGGCGGATCCTCATCGCGAAACTCGCGGCGTTCGCCGTCGGCGGCCTCTGCTACGGCGTCGTCACCGCCGTCGCCGCCGGGCTCGCGCTCTACGGCAGCGCCGCCCTCCATGGGGTGACCGTCGGCCTCGCCCCGGCGACAGTCGTCGAGCTGCTGCTCCGGATCGCCGCCGCGATGACGATCTACACCGTGCTGGGCGTGGGAATCGGTGCACTGCTGCGGAATCAGGTCGCCGCGCTGGCGGTGGTGATCGGGTATTTGTACCTGGTCGAAATCGCGCTGCTCGCCATTCCCGGCGTGAACACGATCTATCCCTACCTTCCCGGCGGAGCCACCGCGGCGCTCACCGAATTCGGCTATCTCACCGACGCGCTCGCCCAGCAGACCGGCCACGCGGGCGGACAGCTGCTGCCCACCGCGGGCGGCGCGCTCGTTCTCCTCGGATACGCACTGGTCGCGGCCGGGCTAGCAGTCGCGTTCCCGCTGCGCCGGGATGTCACGTGACAGCTTCATAGGCCGCCGCCGCGACCACCAGATCCTCCCAAGCCATTCCGACGCTCTTGAACAACCGGGGACCCGACGCCACCGTCCGCCCCTGTGCCAGTTCCGCGAGCGGCACCAGGTCGTCCGCCGCGAGGACGCCGGATTTCATTGCCAGCACTACATCTCCGGCCTCGCGAGTAGCCGCACCCATGCCTTCTACGACCACTGTGGACCGTCCAATGAGGACATCGTCGACTTCCCGGGCATCGGGTTCGTGTGAGCCGACGGCTACGACGGTGGCGTGCTCGGGGACTTTCGCGCCGTCGAACACGGGGGTTCGCGACGAGGTGCAGCAGGCGATCAGATCAGCCGAGGACACGTCATCCGGCGTGCCTACCCGGGCGAAGGGGTACTGCGCGGCGAGAGCTTGCGTGCGCTCCGCATTCCGGCCGACGACCACCACCTCCCGCACCGGCCGCACGGCGCGGAAGGCTTCGATGTGGCTCTGCGCCTGCGGGCCTGTCCCGAACACGACCAGGCGTTCCGCGTCCGGCTCGGCCAGGAGGTCGACGGCCACGGCGGAAACCGCCGCCGTGCGGACCGAGGTGAGGGCGATGCCGTCCAGGAGCGCCTTGGGGGTGAGCGTCGGGCCGTCCATCAGCAGGTAGTGGCCTTGGATCCGCGGCAGGCCGCGAGCCGGGTTGTCCGGGGCGACGGAGGCGACCTTGACCCCGGCGTAGCGGTCCCAGAACGCGGGCATCAGCAGAAACTGCCCGGTGGGCACCGGTACGACAGACCGCGGCGGGTCCTGGTCCGGGTCCAGGCCGCCGGTCAATGCGGTGCGGATGGCGTCGACGGCTTGGCGGACGGTCGGTGGGGCATCGAGGAACAGCACGCCGACGAGCATCGCACACGGCACCGACAGAACCAGCTGAGCCGCAGGTCACAACGCCTTAGATACAAGCTGGGATGCATGCTAGCGTCCCACCTGTGAACGCGTTGAAACCCGCCGCCGACCGCGCGTACGAGCTCACCAAGGAACTCGTGCTCACCGGCGAACTGCCCGGCGGACACCTGTTCAGCGAGGGCGAGATCGCCGAGCGGCTCGGGGTGAGCCGGACGCCGGTGCGCGAGGCGTTCCTGCGGCTGCAGGTCGAGGGGCTGCTCAACCTGATCCCGAAGCGCGGCGCGATCGTCGTCCCGATCACCCCGGGCGAGGCCGAGGACGTGCTCGAAGCCCGCGAGGCCGTCGAAAGCGCGGCGGTACAACGGCTGGGCAGGCGTCCGGAGTTGATCCCGGCGGCGCTCGAGCAGCTGCGCGCGGTGCTGGTTGTCCAGCGGCAACACGCGGAAGCGGGCGACGTGCCGGCGTTCGCGGAAGCCGACGCGCTGTTTCACCGCACGATCGTCGAGGCGGGCGGCAACGCGCTGCTGCTCAGCTTCTACACCACGCTCGCCGACCGGCAGCGCCGGATGAACGTCCACGCGCTCGCGCCGATCCCGGCTCGGCTGCCCCAGGTCGTCGGCGAGCACGAAGACCTCCTGAACATCATCGCGGAGGCCGAAACGAAGGCCGACACCTTCGCCCCGGCCCTGCGAGCACACCTGGATTCGGTGCACCGTCGATGACCACTACTGCTGACCGCGCTCCCCTGCCCGAAACACCCGAAACAAGCGCCCGTCCGGCCTGGTTTCCGGCCGCCGCCGCGGTGTTCGCGTGCGGCTGGGGCGGCAACCAGTTCACCCCGCTGCTCGTCATGTACCACGCCGCGGGCTACTCCGCGTTCACCGTCGACGCGCTGCTCGGCGCGTACGTCGTCGGCCTCGTTCCAGGGCTGCTGCTTTCCGGCGGACTGTCCAATCGGTACGGTCGCCGCCCGGTGATGTTCGCGGGCACCGTGGTGTCGCTGCTGGCGAGCGTGCTGCTGGCCCTCGGCCCGGTCGGCGTCGGGTGGATCGCGGCCGGCCGGTTCCTCTCCGGCATCGCGGTCGCGGTCGCGATGGCCGTGGGCTCCACCTGGATCAAGGAACTCGCCGACGCCGACCCGCACAGCGCGGCCGACACCGGCACCCGGCGCGCCGCGCTGTGCCTGACGCTCGGACTGGGCATCGGCCCGGGCGTCGCCGGAGTGCTCGCGCAATGGGGTCCGTGGCCGATGGTCCTCCCCTACCTGGTCCACATCGGACTCGCGCTGGTCTCGCTGCTCGCGGTCACGCGCAGCCCCGAAACGCTCACTGTCCGGACCGAATCGGTTCGTGCCGCGTTGCCCGCCACCGCACGGCATCCGCGGTTCCGCCGGGTGATCCTGCCCGCCGCGCCGTGGATCTTCGGTTCGTGCGGCGTGGCATACGCGATCCTGCCGCAGCTCGTCGAGCATCAGACCGGGTCGTGGGCGCTGGCCTACTCCACCTTGCTCACCGTCTGCGCGATCGGCGCGGGCGTGGGGATCCAGCCGATCGCCAAGCGGGTCGACCGCGCCACCAGCGCCCGGGCGGTGCTCACCGGGATGGCGGTGCTCTGCGCCGGACTCGTCCTGAGCGTCTTCGCCGCCGCGCAGGAATCGCCGTGGATCGCCCTCGGCGCGGCGATTGTGCTGGGCGGCGCTTACGGCATCGTGGTGGTGTCCGGGCTGCTGGAATTGCAACGCCTCGCCCGGCCGGGCGAAATCGCGGAACTCACCGGCGTGTACTACGCGCTGGCCTACATCGGATTCCTGCTGCCGTCAATTTTGGCCGCCCTGAACGGAGTAGCGGGCTACCCGGTTCTGCTTGCCTGCGTCGCACTGGTCGCCATCGCGGGAACCCTTGTGGTGACCCGGCACTCGCGCCGGCACCTTCCCCAGGACTGACCCCGATTCCGGCAAACGGGACCGAATGCGCGACCGCGCGGAAATTCGGTCCCGTTTGCCGGATTTGTTTCCCACTATTGTCGCTTGTGGATCGTGCGGGAGTCGGAAAGAGTTCTGCTGCCGGTAAATCGAGCGCGGCACGAGTGCGCCCGATTTCGTCGGGGCCGGTAACTCACGAACCCTTCTAGCAGGAAGTGGGAACTGCACATGGGGCGTTCCTCGCGATCCGTTCGCGCCCTGGTCATGGCTGCGACCGGCAGCCTGGTGCTGGCCGGGGCGACCCAGCCGGCGCAGGCTGCCGCACCGGCCGCCGCGGCGGACACCGCGCCGCAATCGGTGATCGTCGTCCTCGCGGACCAGCTGCCCAGCGCGCCGCCCACCAAGGCGGCCTCGGGCACTCGCCGCGCCAAAGCCACCCAAGAACAGGACTCGGTGCTCGCCAAGCTCTCCGGCGCGGCACCGGCCAAGGTCAAGCACTTCGCGCTCGGCAACGCGTTTTCCGCCACGGTCACGCCCGCGCAGGCCGCACAGCTCGCGCACGACCCGGCGGTCGCGCAGGTGCTGCCGGACAGCAAGGTGACGCTGCCGGACGCCAAACCGGGCGCACCGGCCGCCGCGCCGAAGGCAGGCGGACCGGCCGCGCAGTCCACGCCGAACGCGACCTGCCCGGCCGACCCGGCGAAACCGTTGCTGGAGCCCGAAGCGCTGACGTCGATCCGCGCGTACAGCACCACCGGCGGCAAGAGCGCGTCCGATCTGGCCAACGGCGCCGGCGTGAAGGTCGCGTTCCTCGCCGACAACATGGACCCGAACTACGCGGACTTCATCCGTCCCGACGGCAGCCACGTGTTCTCGGACTACCAGGACTTCTCCGGCGACGGCCCGAACACGACCGACGCCGGGGCCGAGGCCTTCGGCGACGCCTCCTCGATCGCCGCGCAGGGCGTCGTCGTGCACGACCTGTCGAAGTTCGTCAACGAGAAGCACCCGCTCCCGGCGGGCTGCAACATCGTCGTCAAGGGCGTCGCGCCGGGCGCGAGCCTGGTCGGGCTGAACGTCTTCGGCAAGACCGCGACGAACTCCGCGGTGCTGCAGGCGATCGACTACGCGGTGACCGTCGACCACGTCGACGTGATCAACGAGTCGCTCGGCCTCAACCAGTACCCGGATTCCAGCTCCCGCAACCTGTTCCAGGTCTTCAACGACCAGGCCGTGGCCGCGGGCGTCACCGTGACCGCCTCCAGCGGCGACGCGGGCACCACGTCCACGATCGGCAGCCCAGCCACCGACCCGCTGGTGATCTCGACCGGCGCGACGACCGACAACCGGCTGTACGCGCAGACCGGCTACGCGGCTTTCCCGTTCTCCAACGGGAAATGGGTGAACGACAACATCTCCGCGCTGTCCTCGTCCGGCATCACGCAGAACGGCCGCACCATCGACCTCGTCGCACCCGGCGAGGGCAACTGGGCCGACTGCTCCCCGGCGTACTCGGAATGCCGCAACTTCAAGACCGTCCCGGAAGGCACGGACCTCGAATCCTTCGGCGGCACCAGCGAATCCGCCCCGCTGACCGCGGGCGTCGCCGCGCTGGTGATCCAGAGTTACCGCAATTCCCACCACGGTGCCTCGCCGTCGCCTGCACAGGTGAAGCAGATCATCACCAGCACGGCACGCGACCTCAACCTCCCGGCCGACGAGCAGGGCGCGGGCCTTCTCGACGCTCGCGCGGCGGTCGAAGCGGCGCTCACCGCTCCGGGTTCGACCGGGGCGCCGGCGGGCGTCTCGTCGAACATCACGCTGTCGGCCGACCAGCTGACGCTGGAAGGCGCGCCGGGCAGCACGCAGCACGCGTCGGTGAACGTCACCAACTCGGGCGCCAAGCCGCTGACGGTCAGCACCGGCACGCGGACGTTCGCGCCGATGGGGACGCAGACGCAGACCACTGGGTTCGACTCGACCAAGCTGCCGACCTTCCCGTACTTCAACGGCACGAACTGGGCGTACAAGAAGGTCACCTTCTCCGTGCCGAACGGCGCGCAGCGGCTGCTGGCGCGGATGGCGTGGCAGGGCAGCCCGAAGACGGTCAACGGCCAGTCCGTCACCCCGGTGGTGCGGCTGACGCTGCTCGCTCCGGACGGCACCTTCGTCGCCAACAGCCGTCCGCAGGGCGGGGCCGCGACGGCGAACTACGCCAACGTGGACGTCACGCGCCCGGCCGCGGGCACGTGGACCGCGGTGCTGTACTCCGCGTCCGGGCAGGCCGGCTACACCGGTGACATCCAGCTGGCGACCACCGCGCAGCGGGCTGTCCCGTACGGCCAGGTTTCGCCGCAGATCCTGCAGCTCAACCCCGGTCAGACGAAGCCGGTGCACGTCGCGCTGCAGACCCCGGCCAGCGGCGGCGACGCGGACTACTCGATCACCTTCGGCAGCTCCGACGGACACCAGACCACGGTGTCGGCCGTGCTGCGCGCGCTGATCCCGACGAAGAACGGCCCCGGCGCGTTCGGCGGCACGATCACCGGTGGCAACGCCCGCGCGGTGTCGCCGGCGCAGACCTTCTCCTACGAATTCGACGTTCCGCGCGGCAAGCGGGACCTCGACGTCGCGGTGAAGCTGCAGGACCCGGGCACGCTGCTCGACGGCGTCCTGGTCGACCCGAACGGCGAACTCGCCGACGTGAACAGCAACGCCTACCTCGATTCGGCCACCACGCTGAAGCAGGGCACCGCGTTGCAGCTCGTCGACGCGAACCCGCTGCCGGGCCGCTGGCACCTCGTGCTCGTCGTGCAGAACCCGGTGACGGGCAAGCAGATCGACCAGCCGTTCACCGGAACCGTCGGCTTCGACCAGGTCTCGGCCAGCGCGCCCGCGCTGCCGCAGTCCGCGTCGCTCGCCGCGGGCAAGGCGGTGACCGTGCCGGTGACGGTGCGCAACACCGGGATCGAACCGATCGCCATCGGCATCGACGCGCGTACGAACGCGAAGCAAACGCTGCAGCCGCAGCCGATCCAGGGTTCGACCGAGGTCGACCTGCCGGAGCTGAACGCGAACGCGCCGGTGTACTCGATCCCGCCGGAGACGAGCAAGTTCACCGTCGCGACGTCCTCGACCGTGCCCGCGCAGGCGGAGATCCAGGGTTCGGCGGCGGGCATCGACGTGCTCGGCGACCTGAAGTCCGCGCAGAACGGCAGCACGGTGTCGGTCGCGACGATCGGCGAGAAGACCGGCTACGTCACCAAGGGCGTCTGGTTCGCCGACGTGCAGGAGATCGGCCCGTTCGGTCCGGACGGCGCGCCTGCCGGGCATTCGAGCTACACGGCGTCGATCCAGACGGCGGGCTTCGACGGTTCGGTGACGTCGTCGACCGGCGACCCGTACGGCCAGTCGGTGGACCCGAACGGCACCGGCGGCACGCCGCAGCTGGTGAAGCCGGGCGAGACCGCGACGATCCTGGTGACGATCACGCCGTCGGGCAACCGCGGGCGGCAGGTGGCCGGGCACTTGAACATCGTGACCGTGCCGTCGCTGCCGACCGGCGTGACCGGTCTGCCGCAGGTCGGAACCGGTGAGGTGCTGGCGACTCTGCCGTACAGCTACCGCATCGGCTGATCTCGCGTTCCGTGAGGGGAACCCTGAGGGAATCTGATTCCCTCAGGGTTCCCCTCACGTACTTCACGTGCTCAGAAGCGCGCGGAGGGATTCGGCGTGCGCGCGCGTCATCGCCGCCCGGACGCGCGGGAGGCACCCGGCGAGCGGCCCGTCGTCCGTCCAGGCGAGCACCAGGGTCGAATTCGTGGCCGCGCAATGCAACGGCCGGTATGAGGTGTCCGGCATCGGTCTCGTCGGCGGCGCTGTCACGGTCAGGATTCCGGCTCCGTAGCCGAGACACAGCACCGCCCATTCGCTGTCCGCGTAGCAAAGCCGTGGGTCGGCACCGGCGTCGGCGAAGGCCGCGAGCAGAGCCCGCGTACGCGGCTGCACGGTCTGGTCGAGGAGAACGCAGCGCTGTCGGGACAGCGCGGCCGGGGTGAGCGAGTCCGGGACGC
The DNA here is from genome assembly GCF_029087445.1 of Amycolatopsis sp. La24. Taxonomy (NCBI): domain Bacteria; kingdom Bacillati; phylum Actinomycetota; class Actinomycetes; order Pseudonocardiales; family Pseudonocardiaceae; genus Amycolatopsis; species Amycolatopsis sp. La24. The sequence continues at coordinate 35,841 of NZ_JARACH010000064.1, read as the reverse complement.
CGAGCGGATGTCCGGACGGAATGCCGACCACCAGCGGTTCCGTGGCCACCGAAACCCATTCGAGAGGGCGTTCCCGCACGGCGTCCTGACGCAGCAGGCCGAGGTCCAGTTCCTCGCGCAGCAGCGCTTCCGCCAGCTCCGCAGCCGATTCGGCGGTCCGAACCGTCAGTCCGGCATCGGGATTGCGCAGCCCCACCTCGCGGATCAGCCGCGGCAGCACGGGTGTCGGAACCGAGCCGATCCGGATCTGCGCGACAGGACGCTCCAGCCCGGCGCGAGCGGCGGTCAGCATCCGGTCGAACTGCGGGACCACCGCCGAGGCGTGTTCGAGGAGGAGCTCGCCGGTTTCGGTGAACAGCTTCCCGGCCGGTTCCGCGGCCAGCAGCGGGGCGCCGATCATCCGTTCCAGCCGCCGGATCCGCAGGGTGAGCTTGGCCGGGGTGGTTCCGAGTGCGGCCGCGGCGGCCGCCACGCTGCCCGCCTCGGCGACCGCGACCAGCAGCTTCAACTGCCGCAGTTCGAGGTCGGCACCGGAACGGATCAGCTGGTCCGGGCGGTCAGCCACGGCAGTTCCCCCGGGATCGCGCGCGGGCCGTCGAAGCCGCCCTTGTGGTCGTGATAGGCGTCGAGGATCAACCCGGCGAGCAGGCTGACCCGCGCGGCGACCGGACTGTCCTCCCGGTACAGCAGGAAATGGCTGGTCCGCGCCCGCAGTCCGGGAACCGGGCGGTGCACCACGCCCGGGGCGAGCGGGCGGGAGGCCTGGACGAGCGTGACGTCGCCCTGGTAGCGGACGATCTCGTCACGCGGGCCGGAGACCGGCACGTGGTGGGCGATCACCGGGGCGAAGCCGTACGGGCCGCACACCCGGGCGAGGAACTCGCGGCAGCGGTCCGGCCCGGTCGAGGAGATCCACCGCTCGTGTTCCAGCTCGGCCAGGTCCACCTCGTGCCGGGCGGCGAGCGGATGCCAGTCCGGGAGCATCATCAGCAGCGGGTCCTCGGCGAGGTCGATCCGGCCGGTGTTCGCGGGCAGCGGCACCGCGCACTGTTCGGACAGGACGGCGAGGTCGAGTTCGCCGCGGCCGAACCAGCCGAGCATCTCCGCGGTCGACTCGGCGGTCCGGATCTCCGCCCGGTCGCCGAGCCCGGTCGTCTCCAGCGCGCGGAGCAGCGGGCCGGACAGGACGGTTTCCGACCAGCCGACCCGCAACGCGCTTTCGCGCTGGGCGCAGTGCTGCGCGAGGGCCGGGCCGATCCGGGCGGTGCGCGCCAGGATCCCGTCCGCGTAGTCGAGGATCAGCTGCCCGAACGGCGTGGGCCGCACCCCGGCGCGGGCGCGTTCGAACAGCGCCCGGCCGAGCAGTTCCTCGATCCTGCGCAGTTCGCGGCTGAGGGCGGGTTGCGGCAGCACCAGTTCGGTGGCCGCGCGGTTGAGGCTGCCCGCTTTCGCGATCGCCTGGAGGTGGCGCAAATGCTTGAGTTCCAACTCCACGAAAGTTCACGATATGACGCCCGCCGGCGCGAGTGCACCGGCGAAAGTGTGGCAATCGCCCGACCAAAGTAGGAAATCCTCTTTCCGAACTGCCGACCTCGCCGTCCCGCGACGGCATAACCGGCAGGCATTACCCGCGCCGCCCGGATCCCGGCACAGTGATCCGCACCAGTCCCGCCCCGCCGGGAGAAACGCGGAATCGAGACGAGAAAAGGTGGAGGATTTCCATGTTCGACGCGACTCCGCTGTCTTCCGGCTGCGCCCGCCTGTATCCGGACGTCCGGCACGCCTGTGTCGGGGTGAGCCCGTTCAACGGCTATTTCACCGCGGACCGGCTGACCCGGCTCGCCGCGTGGACCGCGGAGCACTTCGCCGAGTTCTGCTTTTTCGTCCCGGACGAGGTCACCGCCTACACGCTCGAAGCGCTCGGATACCCGCCGGCCAGGGCGAAACAGAAAGCGCACCGGCAGTCCTGCCACGTGCACAACAAGATCGCCGCCGCACTGCGCGCGCTGGACGTGCCCGACCCGGAGAGCCGGATCCTCGGCATGGCCCGGCTGCGCGAACTGCCCGCCTATCGGCGGCTGCTGGCGGCGGCGGAAAACCACTTCGAAACCGACAGCGCATTCCGCTCCGCCTGCTACGGCGCTTCCACCTGGGTGCTGCAGGGCCGCACCGGAAACGTGCCGGACGAGGGCGCGCTGCGGCTCGCGGTGCGCTACTTCCTCGCCGAACTCCCGTTGTTCGCCGGTTCCGGGCTGATCACCGGAAATCCGCGGTCGATGTTCGTCTACCACCAGCGGGTGCCGTTTCTGCGGAAGTTCTTCGACCGGGAATTCGCGTTCCGGCCCGAGCCGGGCCAGGGTTTCCTGGTCGTCGCCGAAGCCGCGCTGGAAGCGACCGGCCGATGAGCGACCGCCACGACGACTATTCGCTGACCCGCGTCCCGGACGCCGCCCGCCGGTCCTGGCCCTCGGTCGCGGTGCAGCGGTTCGGGCAGGTGTCCTCGTTCCAGCAGTTCATCGTCGGCGCGCTGCTGGGCTACGGCATGACGTTCTGGAACGCGGTGCTGGCCATCACGATCGGTTCGGTGCTGCTGGAGGTCATCACCGTGCTGCTCGGCATCGCCGGGGTGCGGGAAGGACTGTCCACCTCGGTGCTGGCCCGCTGGGCCGGGTTCGGCCGGAAGGGGTCCGCGCTGGTCGGCCTGCTGGTGGCGGTCAGCCTCGCGGGCTGGTTCGGCGTGCAGAACGGGGTGTTCGCGCACGGGATGCACGCCCTCGGCGGCGCGGTGCCGGAATGGGGCTGGGCGCTGGTCGGCGGAGCGGCGATCACCGTGATCACCGTCTACGGCTTCCGCCTGATGGCCTGGACCGCCTACCTGACCGTGCCCGCTTTCCTGCTGCTGGCCGGGTATTCGGTGCTCGACGCGCTGCACACGCACTCGCTGGCGGACTTGATTTCCGCTCCCCCGCCGGGACCGCCGCTGTCGCTCGGCGCGGCGACCACGCTGGTGTCCGGGGCGTTCATCCTCGGCGCGCTGATGACCCCGGACATGACGCGGTTCAACCGCACCCGCGCCGACGTCGTCAAGCAGACCGTGCTCAGCGTGACGCTCGGCGAGTACCTGATCGGGCTGATCAGCGTGCTGCTCGCGCACGCCGCCGCGACCTCGGACGTCGTCGGCATCGTCACCTCCTCCTCGGGGCTGCTCGGCACCCTGGTGCTGGCCACCGCGATCCTCAAGATCAACGACTGGAACCTGTACTCCTCCTCGCTCGGCCTGGTCAACGTCGTGGACGTGCTGTTCGACCGGAAGGTCGGCCGGGTGCGCGTGGTCCTGGTGCTCGGGGTGTTCGGCACGGCGGCGTCCGCGCTCGGGATCGCCGACCACTTCGCCGGGTTCCTGACCGCGGTCGGCGTGCTCGCCCCGCCGGTCGCCGGGGTGCTCATCGCGGAGTACTTCGTGCTTCGCCGGTGCCGTCCGGTTTTCGCCGCCCTGCGCCGGGGACAAGCGGTCGCCGGGCGAGACTGGGAGCTCGCGGCGCTGGTCAGCTGGGCGCTCGGGACGGCTTTCGCGCTCGTCTTCGATTTCGGGATTCCCACGATCAACTCGGTGGTCGTGGCGTTCGTCAGTCACCTCGCGGCGGGCCTGCTTGCCCGCCGCCGGAACCCGGGAGGAACCGGCATGCTGCCGCTGATCGGCCGCGAAGAGCTGAAAACCGCGATGGACGAGGGCGCGGTGATCGTCGTCGACACGATGCCGCCCGACTACTACGCCCGCGAACACCTTCCCGGCGCCCGCAACATCCCGGGCTTCCCCTACGAGCAGGCCGCGGCGTTCACCGACGAGCACGCGCCGCGGGTGGTCCCGAACAAGGATGCGGCGATCGTCGTGTACTGCGCCAACACCCCTTGCCGCAACAGCGAATTCGTCGGCGCCCGGCTGCTCGAGCTCGGGTACGCGGACGTCCGCAAGTACCGCGAAGGAATCGAAGACTGGGTCGGAGCCGGCCATCCCACCGAAACCGGCCCCGCCCCCGAAGCCCCGGCGCGCCCGGCGCCGGTGCCCGTCACCCACCCCGAATAGAGGAGAGAACATGGGAACGAGAATCCGGATGTTCGCGGCCGTCGCGGCGATGACGGCGGGAGTCCTCGGCGGCACCGCGGCGACGCCGGCGAGCGCCGCCCCGGCGTCCTACGTTTCGCTGGCCCCGCAGGACGAGACCGTCGTCGACGTCACCTCGGCCAACTACGACCAGGTGATGGAGATGTCCAAGACCAAGCCGGTCGTGCTGGACTTCTACGCCAGCTGGTGCGGTCCCTGCCAGAAGATGGCCCCGTACCTGGAGAAATACCACACGGCCGACGGCGGCAAGTGGATCTGGGCGAAGGTGGACCTGAGCGAGCAGGGCCAGAACAAGGACATCGCCGACAAGTACGGCATCGAGTACATCCCCACGCTGATCGACATCTCCGCCGGACAGGAGAAGGGCAGCCGGGTGGTCGGCTTCGACGAGGGCAGCGGCCCGGACGACCTGCGCACCTGGCTGAACAACCTCTGACCGCGCCCGCCTCCGCCGGGATTCCCCGGGATCCCGGCGGAGGCTCCCCGAAGGGACGACCATGAAACGCACCCCGAAAGCCGTCGTGCTGGCGGCCCTGCTCTCGGTCGCGGCCGGCGTGCTGCCGGCGGCGGCCTCCGCCGCGCCGGACGACACCGCGGTGTACATCGTGCGGCTCAAGCCGATGGACAAAGACAAGGACAAGGTCACCGCCGCCGCGAACGCGCTGATCGCCAAGTACGGCGGCACGCTGCGCCGGGTCTACTACTCGGTGTCGCAGGCGTTTTCCCTTTCCGCGACCCGGGAACAGCACGACAAGTACCTCACCGACGCCGCGGTCACCACGGTCGGGGACAACCAGGTCTACACCGCGGCCGGGACCCAGGACGACCCGCCTTCGTGGGGACAGGACCGGATCGACCAGGCAGACCTCCCGCTCGACGGCAGCTACACCTACCCGAACACCGCGGCCAACGTGCACGTGTATGTGCTCGACACCGGGGTGCGCACGAGCCACCACGACTTCGGGGGACGCGCCCACGCCGCGTACGACGCGGTCGACCCCGACGCGGACCAGAGCGGAACGGACTGCAACGGCCACGGCACCCAGGTCGCAGCCGCCATCGCGGGCCGCCGTTACGGTGTCGCGAAAGAGGCTTCGGTCGAATCGGTGCGCACCCTCGGCTGCGACGGCACGGGCACGTCGGAGGAGATTCTGTCCGCTTTGGACTGGGTGAACCTCAACGCACAGCGCCCGGCCGTGCTGAACCTCAGCTTCGCCGGTCCCAGCGGCACGGTCCTCGACATCCAGCTTTACAAGATGACCCAGAACGGCCTCGCCTACACCGTCGCCGCGGGCAACGGCACCGGCGGCGCCGGAGTGAACGCCTGCGACATCACGCCCGCCCGGCAGACCACCGGGATCACTGTCGGCGCCACCGATCAGGCCGACCACCGGGTGCCGTCCTCGAATTTCGGCAGCTGCGTGGACCTTTACGCGCCCGGCAAGGACATTCCGACGGCGGGCAACACCGGCGATTGCGCGTCGAGCGTGGTTTCCGGCACGTCGATCGCCTCCGCGGAAGCGGCGGGGGTGGCGGCGATGTTCCTGTCCGCGCATCCGGACGCGACGCCGGACCAGGTGCTCAAGGGCATGACCGACGCGGCGACGAAGGACAAGGTCGTCGATCCGGGCGAGGGATCGCACAACCTGCTGCTGCACACGACGTAACCGCGCGCGGCCGGGCCGGTCGCCGCGACGCCACGCCCCCCACCATGGACGTCGCGGCACCGCCCGGCCGCTCCCCCGAAGGCCGCGCCCACAGCGCATAGCCGACTCGGCCGCCACAGTCCCCGGCCTCAGCCCCGGACCACGCAAGCCCGAGCGCCCCACAGCGCGTAACCGGCTCAGCCGCCGCAATCCCCAGTCCCAGCCTCGCACCTCGCAAGCCCGAGCACCCCACAGCGCATAACCGACCCGGCCGCCACACTCCCCGGCCTCAACCCCGCACCTCGCAAGCCCGAGCACCCCGCAGCGCATAACCAGCCGAGCCATCAAGCTCCCCACCCCGTACAACCGACGCGGCCGACCGCCACGACCCCAAGGACCCGCCATGGACGTCACCGCGCCGCCCGCCCGCACCGCGCTTCCCCTGCCCGCTCTGCTGGCATTGGCCGCGTCGGTGTTCCTCGGCTGCCTGACCGAGATCGTCCCGGCCGGGATCCTGCTCCCGGCCGCGGCTGATCTCGGCGTGTCCCCGGCCGCCGCGGGGCAGCTGGTCACCGTGTACGCGATCACCACCGCCCTCACCGCGCTGCCGTTGACCGCGGCGTCGGCCCGGATGCCCCGCCGGAAACTCCTGCTCCTGCTCGTCGCCGGGTTCGTCGCGACCAACCTGGCGATCGCGCTGTCCCCGTGGTTCGCGCTGGTGCTCGTGGCGCGAGTGGCTTCGGGAGCGCTCACCGGAATCCTGTGGTCCCTCGTGGCGAATTACGCCATGCGGCTCGTCCCCGCGGAACGGGCCGGTCGCGCGCTCGCCGTCGCGATGGCGGGCACCCCGGTCGCTTTCGCGTTCGGCGTCCCGGCCGGGGCCGCGCTCGGCGAACTCGTCGGCTGGCGCTGGGTGTTCGCCGGGATGGCCCTCGTCGCGGTGCCGCTGCTGTGGTGGATCGTAGCGGTGGTTCCGCCGCTGTCCGGCGAAGAACCGGGGGCCCGGACAAGTCTCCGCGCCGTGCTGCGCACGCCAGGACTGCGCCCGCTATTACTGCTGGTGATCGCGTTTTCCTTGGCGCACAACATGTTCTACACCTATCTCGGACCATTCTACGCCGCTCGCGGGCATCTCCCGTTGCTGAGCGCCGGGCTGTTGCTGTTCGGCACCGCGACGGTGGCCGGGCTGTGGCTGGTCGGACTCGCCCTCGACCGGCATCCCCGCGCTGTGCTCACGTGCTGCGCCGCCGTCACCGCCTGCTGTTTCGGCATACTGGTCTTCGGCGGCCGCGAACCGGTACTGCTGCTCGTCGCGTGTGCGTTGTGGGGCTTGGCTTTCGGCGGCGCGCCGACGTCGTTCCAAGCGGTCACCGCGGTACTGGCCGGACGCCGGGCCGACCTCGCGCAGTCGCTGACCATCGCCAGCTGGAACGGCGCGGTCGCGGGTGGCGCGCTGACCGGCGGAGTTCTGCTCGGCACAGGCGCGCTGCCGTGGACCGCCATCGCACTGATGGTCGTGCCGGTTTTCCTTTCCCGTTTCGTTCTCCCAGCACGGTGAACCGGCCCGCCATTCTGTGGAAAACTGTTTCACCTCACCCCTTCTGACCAGGTAAAACGTCGTCGTTCAGAATGACCGTTGAACGTCGTCGAACGTTCAACGAGCACGATTCGCAGACCGCCGCCGCGGCTAGCCTTGGCCGGCTGTTTCTTCTCCGCTTCGTTTTGGAGGAATCGTGCTCCCTCGTTCCCTGTGGGCGAGACCGGCCGCCGCGGCAGCCGGTCTCGTCCTGACGGCCGCCCTGGCGATACCGGGTTCGGCCGCCGCCCAAGAGCCCCGGACGCCGCTGGCGCCCACCGGCTCCGCACCGGCCGGTGCGCAACGGCTCGGCGCCACCGATCCCGGCCGGGAGATCCCGATCGCGCTGTCGCTGCGGCCGCACGACGAAGCCGGGCTCGCCCAGTTCGTCGCCTCGGTCAGCGATCCGCGTTCGCCGGACTACCGGCATTTCCTGTCCAGCGCGGACTATTCAGCCCGCTACGCGCCGCGAGAGTCCGATGTGGACGCTGCGAAGGCGTACCTGGAGAAGCAGGGGCTGCGGGTCACCGACGTCTCGGCCAACCGTCAGGTGGTCGACGCGGTCGGGACCGTCGGACAGGTCGAGGCGGCGTTCGGCACCCGGCTCGACGACTATGCAGACTCGACCGGAAAGCATTTCTACGCCAGGGAATCCGCGCCGAGCGTGCCGTCCTCGGTCGCGAAGATCGTGCGCACGGTGACCGGTCTGACGAACCGGCCGATCGCGCACCGCGCCTCAGCTCCGGCCGGTCCCGGCGGCCCGGGCGGCGGCTACACCCCCGCCCAGTTCCGCACCGCCTACAGCATGAAGCAGCTTTCCGGTTCCTACGACGGATCCGGGCAGACGGTCGGGCTGATCGAGTTCGACTCGTTCAAGCAGTCCGACATCGACGCCTGGACGAACTACTTCAAGCAGCCCTCGGTCAAGCCCCAGGTAGTGCCGGTGGACGGCGGGGTTTCCCAGCCGGGCAGCGGACAGCTCGAGGTGACGCTGGACATCCAGGCGGTCGCGGCCACCGCGCCCGGCGCGAGCCAGATCGTCTATGAGGCACCGAACAGCGACAAAGCCTGGGTCGACGAGATGGCGAAAATCGCGAGCGACAACGCGATCACGATCCTGTCGGGCTCGTGGCTGCTCGGCGAGAAATGCGAATCCGACCCGATCGCCGCCTCGCACGATTCCTACTCCCAGATGGTCGCCCAGGGCGTCACGCTGCTGTCGGCCTCCGGGGACTGGGGAGCCACCGGCTGCGGCTACAACGGCGACAACTCCACCGTGCAGGCCGACTACCCGGCCAGCGACCCGCTGTTCACCGGCGTCGGCGGCACGCAGCTGCGGACGAGCGACAGCGCGGGCACCTACCAGTCGGAGTCATGCTGGAACCAGGGCGGCACCGGCAACACCCGCTCCGGCGGCGGGTATTCGGCGGTCTACAGCAAGCCGGATTGGCAGCCGGGCAGCAACAAATACCGTTCGGTGCCCGACGTCGCGCTCGACGCCGACTACGGAGCCGGCGCGCTCTCGGTGTACATGAACGGCGGCTGGCAGGACGTCGGCGGAACCAGCCTGTCCTCCCCGTTGTGGGCCGGATATCTCGCGATGGTCAACCAGAAAGCGAAAAGCGCGGGCAAGAGCAATCTCGGTGCCATCAACCCGACGGTGTACTCGATCGCGCAGTCCTCGCAGTACTCCTCGGCCTTCCACGACGTCGTCTCCGGCAACAACGGCACCTACGACGCGGGCACCGGCTACGACCTGTGCACCGGCTGGGGTTCCATGCAGGGCGACACCCTGGCGGACCCGCTGATCAACGGCGCGACACCGCCCGCGGCCAACGACTTCTCCCTCGCCGCGGACCCGGCCTCGCTCAGCGTCGACCCGGGCAAGTCGGCGACCACGAAGATCACCACCAAGGTCGTCAAGGGGAGCGCACAAAGCATCGCGTTGTCGGCGAGCGGGCTCCCAGCCGGTGTCACAGCAACATTCGACCCGTCTTCGGTAACCGCAGGCGGCGCCTCCACCCTCACCCTAGCGGCGTCGTCCTCGGCCTCGCCAGGGCAAACATCCGTGACAGTAACCGGAAAAGCCGCTGACGCCACGCACACGACTCCAGTCGCTTTGACCGTCAACGGTTCCGGCCAAGGCGACTTCTCACTCAGCGTCGCCCCGGCTTCGGCGTCGGTCAACGCCGGGCAATCCGCCACCGCCACCGTCTCGACGACCGCGGTGAACGGCGCCGCGCCATCGGCGAGCCCGAGCGTGATCAACGGGCAGACGACCACCGTCGCCAAGTACCCGTTCATCATTTCCGAACACCGCACCGGCGGGGTGCGCCCGCAGGAGCAGTCCTGCACCGGCAGCGTGGTCGCCAAACGGGCGGTGCTGATCGCGGCGCACTGCAAGTTCGCCGACGGCGACCCGAAGTACCTCATCTACGGACGGGACGACCTGAACGACACGAGCAAGGGCACCCGGATCGAGATCGCGGAATTCCGGATCCACCCGGACTACAGCCCGCAGAGCGACCAGGGGTGGCGCAACGGCAACGACGTCGCGATCATCTTCACCAAGACCGACATCCCCGTTCCGGCCGGCATGACCTACCCGAAGATCGCGTCCTCGGCCGACGATCTGCCGCTCGGCACCCAAGGCACGGCCATCGGCTACGGCAAGACCGACGCCAACGACGCCACTAAGAACACCAAGCTGCGCGAGGTCGTACTGCCCACAGTGGACGGTTCGAATTGCAGCACCATCGATTCGTCAGTGTTCAAGCCGGAGTACATGTTCTGCGACGGCTACGGCGACGGTAGCAAGGGCCTGTGCCAAGGCGACTCGGGCGGACCGTACTACTACAACGGCAAGATCTACGGCGTCTTCTCCTGGCTGCGCACCGACTGCGCGTCCTACAACGCGCACGGAAAGCTGTGGGGTTCGATGGGCGACTGGGCCAACCAGCAGATCGGCACCACGCCTCCGTCCGGCGGCGTCATCGCGTTGTCCGCCAGCGGATTGCCCTCCGGGGCGAGCGCAACGTTCGATCCGGCGTCGGTCAACGCGGGCGGTTCGGCGAAGCTGACGATCGCCACCAGCGCCTCCACCCCGCAGGGGACGTACAAGGTGACGATCACCGGCAAGAACACCACCGCGAGCCACGCCACCACGTTCACGCTCACCGTGCAGGGCGGTTCGTCCGGTCCGGTCACCGTGGCCGACCCGGGCTTCCAGGCGGTGCCGCACGGTTCGCCGGTGCACCTGGCGATGCGCGCCTCCGGCGGCACCGGCAGCTACTCCTGGAGCGCCGCCGGACTGCCCTCGGGGCTGACCATCGACCGCGCCACCGGCGTGATCTCCGGAAACCCGCAGACCACCTCGGGTCTGCTGAACTCGACGATCACCGCCACCGACACCTCAGGCACGGCGGGGAAGGTGCAGGTCCCCTGGTTCGTCTACTGACCGGGTGCGCAGGGGCTTGACCGGCGGTTCCCGGAAAACCGCCGGTCAAGCCCATTCCCAGGACAGGCCCGCGATGCCCGGCCGGACGTCGGTCAGCACCAGGTGCGCGGTCCGGGAGGCCCCGATCCACAGCGGCGGACCGGGCCGCCGCGGCGCCTGCACGCTGTTCTGGCGGAACGGCACGCAGGTGGCGGGCGGGGTGCCGGCGAACTCCGCCTGCAGCAGGTATTGCCGCACCGGGCGGGTGAACCGGTGGTGGTAGAAGGTCAGTTCCGGGCCGGGCGGATAGACCGCGGTGTACTCGAGCACGCTGCGCTCGCCCGTCGCGAGCCGCTGGTCCAGCAGCAGTTCGCAGACCGTCGCCCCGGCTTCGGCGTCGACCCGGACCCGGCCGGGTCGGCAGTACCGGACCTCGGCGGGCAGCGCCGGGGCGGACTGCTCGGCCCACAGGAACACCACGCACCGGTCGATCCGGTCGGCCATCGCCTCCACGACCAGCCGGGTGTGCACCCGGGTCAGCCGCCGGTGCTCGTCCACCCGCAGGTGCTCGTGCACGTCGAGGCGGCGCACCAGGCTGTCCGGCGGCAGGTCCAGCTCCGCCAGCAGCGGCCGGTGGCCCGGCCACAGCCGTTTGCGGTCGATGGCCCCCGGTTCCGCCGCCGCTCCCCTGCCCCGGGGCCGGGGCGGGCCGAGCAGCGCGACCAGCGATTCCGGCGGAAGCCCGAGCACCGCCTCCAGCGCCCGCACCGCGCGCAGCGATTCGGCCCGTTCCGGACGGCTGCGGCCGTGGCGCCAGTAGCTCAGCGCCGCCCGGCTGACCCGCACTCCCCGCCCGGCGAGCCGCTGCCGGACCTGTTCGAGACTCAGCCCCCGGATGTTCAGCGCGTGGTCGAGGACCTGCGCGAACGTGCCGTGCCGCAGCAGGCTGCGCAACTGCCGGTCCACCGGAGCGATTTCGGCCATCGCCGCCCCCTTCGGCCGATCTTCGCTCCACTATCTGCCGCGGCGCCTGCCCTGTCCACCGACGTCGGAAGGGTTTGCGCGGCTTACCGGGTTTCCGCGGGGACAGTGCTCGTCGCGGCGGCGTGGCAGGCGCCGAAGCCCTCCGCCCGCAGCACAATCTGTCCATTGTGGACCCGGACCGCGGTCTCGGTCGCGTCGCTGACCGCCGAGACCCCGGCCGCAGCGGCCACCGCGCCGGTCTCGTCCACGATCACTCGCACGTCCGGCCACGCCGATCCCGGACACGACCGCTTCAGCAGACCGCGCAGATCCGCCAGCACCAGATTGGTCAGCGGCACCAGCTCTCCCGGCTGACCCGTCACCACGACCAGCGTGACATTCTTGGCCGCACGCAAGGCTTCTTCCACCGCGGACAGCCGGTGCAGCCCGATCACCGCGACCACCCCGTCGCCGTCGATGCGGACCGAACGCTCGCGCAGGGCGTCGAAAACCTCCGGCGGGGCCCAGGTTTCCCCGACTGCTTTCGCTTGCGGCACGATCGGCGGCTCCGGCCACGTGTCGGCAAGTCCCAGCGCGGGCAACGCTTCACACGCGCGCACGACGTTGAACGGCTCCCCGAAACCGGGTGCCGCCGCGGCGAGCTGACTCGCCCCGTGCAGCATCGTCAGCGCCGCTTCCGCCACCCGCACCAGCCGTCCGGACGACGGCGAAAGGCGCTCCAGCACCAGGCCGAGCACGATCGCGTCGAACCGCAGCAACTGGGCGTACGGCCGGTGGGTGAGTTCGTCGGCGAGGATTTCCGGGAGCAGGTCGACGCCGAGACGCGCGTCCGGATCGGTGGCCAGCGGCAGCCGCGCGACCCACGCGCGGGCGAACGCGCCGAGCGCTTCGGCGGGGGTCAGGCCCGGGTCCGGTTCAGGCGGCTGGGCGGCGAACCGTTCCGCTTCGGCGGCGAGCACGGCGAAGTAGAGCGCGCGTTTGCCGGGGAAGTTGGAGTAGACCGCGCCTCGGGTGAGCTCGGCGCGCTCGGCGATCACGTCGATCTTGGCGTCGCGGAAGCCGCGCTCGGTGAACTCCTCGCGGGCGGCGGCCAGCACTTTCGCCCGGTTGCGCTCCTGCGTCTGCGCCCTGGTCAGCCGCGCCATCGTGAGTCCTCCCGGTCCGCTTCCTTGCCAAGATACCGCCACCATTCATATGATGAGATCATCTGAAATGACCATCTGGAGGTCGTCCGTGTCCCCCGCACCGCCCGTTCCCGAGCTCGACCTGACTGATCCGGCCGTCACGAGCGACCCGTTCACCGCCTACGGAGCCGCCCGGGAGCAGGGCCCGCTGGCCAAGCTCACCGGCCCCGGCTTCCCGCCGATGTGGGTCCTGACGCGGCACGCCGAAGCCCGCGCGATGCTCACTGACCAGCGGTTCGCCTTGAGCGAGGCCAGCTATCAGCGTCCGGACGTCCCCGAGCACTGCCGTCCCTACCTGCGGACCATGCAGGAAATGGAAGGCGCCGAACACGCCCGGCTGCGCCGTCTCACCACGCCGGCGTTCGCCGCCCGCCGGGCGCTGGATTTCCGGCCGGAGATCGAGAAAATCGTCGCCCGCTACCTCGACGCATTGCCCGCGGACGGCCCGGTCGATCTGCTCGCCGAGTTCGCCAGGCCGCTGCCGATGGAGGTCATCTGCGCGCTGGTCGGCGTGCCGGAAGCCGAACGGCCGCGCTGGCACGAATACGGCGCGGCGGTCGTGCAGGTGTCCGGCGAGGGGTTCGCCGCCGCCGTGCCCGGGATCATCGACAGCTCGCGGACGCTGGTCTCGCGTCCGGACAGCGCGATGCTGGCGCATCTGACGAGCGCGGGCCTGACCGAAACGGAAGCCGTCGCGCTGGTCTGGCAGCTCGTGCTGGCCGGGCAGACCCCGGCGAATTTCATCGCCAATGCGGTGGAAACCCTGCTGTCGCACCCGGATCAGCTCGAAGTGCTGCGCCGGGAACCGGAGCTGTGGCCGGGCGCGGTCGAAGAATTGATGCGCTGGTGCGGTTCGCAGCTGCTGACGATTCCCCGGCGGACGACCGAAGACCTGGAATTGCACGGCGTGCAGATCCGCCAGGGCGAGCCGGTGACCGCGTCGATCGCGGCGGCGAACCGGGACCCGCGCGTCTTCGCCGACCCGGACCGCTTCGACGTCCGCCGGTCGGCAGGCGCACACCTCGGTTTCGCGCACGGGCCGCATTTCTGCCTCGGCGCGTCGTTCGCGAGGGTGCAGGCGGAGGTGGCGCTGACCGCGCTGCTGGACCGGTTCGCCGGGTTGCGTGTCCTCGAGGCGAAGCGGGTAGCCGACCCCGGGACGTGGCGGCTCGCCGGATTGACCGTCGCCTGGTAACGCCCTCGATCGGGTGAGGTCCCGGCGGTGCTGCCCTGGTCCGGCTACCGTTTTGCCAGGTCAGCACCACACCTCCGGGAGGCCCTCGATGTCCACGCCCATTCCGCCCGTCCTCGGCTTCGCGGTGCTCGACCCGCGGCGCGCGTGGCCGCTCGTGCTCACGCGCGGGATCCTGGGCGTCCTGTTCGGTGTGCTGGCGCTGGTGTGGCCGGGGATCACCGTGCTGGCGCTGGCTTTCCTGTTCGGGATCTACGTGCTGATCGACGCGGCCGGCGCGATCATGCAGGCGTTCCGGCCGGGCGACGGCGCGCACCGGATCGCGTACGCGGTGCTCGGCGTGCTGGGCCTGATCGCCGGGATCATGACGCTCGTGTGGCCCGGGGTGACCGTGCTGGTGCTGGCGACGCTCGTCGGGGCGTGGGCGGTCGTCACCGGGATCATGGAAATCGTCGCCGCGATCCGCTTGCGCAAGCAGATCACCGGCGAGGCGTTCCTGATCGCGGCGGGCGCGCTTTCGGTCATCGCCGGGGTGCTCGTGCTGTTCCACCCGATCGCGGGCGCGTTCGGCGTCGCGCTGCTGATCGGGATTTACGCGGTGATTTACGGGGTAACCCTGGTGGTCCTGTCGTTCCGGCTGCGCTCGCTGGCGAATTCCGCCGATCCGGCGGAACAGCCTCGGTAGGGCGACAATCGAAGCGACCGCATGCGCGAGGGAAGGACCGCCCGATGGTTCAGCAGTACCCCGGCAATTACGGGGAGGACACCCGGCCAGGCATCGACGCAGCGAGGTTGTGGGCAGGCGGCGTGGCCACCGCGGTGGTCGCGGCCCTCGTGGCGGTAGTGGGCCTGCTGATCGCGCGAGGCATCTTCGACGTGCCGGTCCTGGCCCCAAAGGGTGACGGCTTGTGGGGCAAAGCGAGCACGCCGACGTACGCGATCTCCGCCGCGGCAGTCGCCCTGCTGGCGACTGGCCTGATGCACCTGCTGAGCGTGGCGACCCCGGCGCCGGGCCAGTTCTTCGGCTGGATCATGGTGCTGGTGACAGCCATCGCGGTGGTCCTGCCGCTCACCCTGACGGTGGGCCTGGAAGCGAAAATCGCGACGGCGGCGATCAACCTGGTGATCGGGCTGGTGATCGCCTCGCTGGTGAGCAGCATGGCGGCGAGTGCCCGGACGTTGCATCGGCGGAAGCGGAACAGCCGGGCGGAGCAGCAGCCGCCTCCGCCTACGCGGCAGTGGCCGGAGGGGCCGACTACGTATTACGACCGCTGAGCCGTTCCGGGTTCTCGCGAACCATCCGGACGGCGGAGCAGGTTCCACCCCGATTGCCGCTTTCTTCCGCCTGCTGAGGGTTGATCATGGAGGAATGGCAGGCCCCGCCCCGAACGACCGGGACGATTCCCGCGCTGACGGCGTCCTATCCAGCCGGACGATCCTCATTTGTGCCTTGGCGGTGGCCGCGATCGCGGCGGGCGCGTGCTGGGTTCTCTTCGCTTGGTACGGGCACGGCACCGAAGCCGACCGCATCCGGCTGGACGGCATCCGGACAGTAGGCACGATCGTGGTCGGCACCGGCGGCGCGCTGGCGCTCCTGCTGGCCGCGCGCCGTCAGCAGACCGCCGAACGGGACCTCGCGACCAAGCGCGCGGAACTGCGGGTGCGCGAACAGGCGAACAACGACGCCCGGCACGACGCGACCGAACGGCGGATCAACGAGCTCTACCTCAAAGCCGTCGAACAGCTCGGGGCCGGACAGGCCCCGGTACGGCTGGCCGGACTGTACGCGCTGGACCGCCTCGCCCAGGAAAACCCGCGGCTGCGCCCCACGATCGCCAACGTGCTGAGCGCCTACCTGCGCATGCCCTACGACCTGCCTGTCTCCGGTCCGGAACCGCGGCAGGAACGCGAGGTCCGGCTCACCGCGCAGAGACTGCTGGTCCAGCACCTCGTTCCCGATGCCTCGCAGGACCTGTTCTGGAGCGGCGTGGAACTCGATCTCTCGGGTGCCGTGCTGTTCGACTTCGCCATGAACGGGGCCGCGCTGCACAATGCCCGCTTCACCGGTGCCCGGTTCATCGGGGACGCCTGGTTTCACGAGGTCACGTTCACTGGCACGACTCGGTTCGACGACGCCGTCTTCGAGAACGCCGCCTGGTTCACCGGTGCCACCTTCACCGGAAGCACGCATCTCGATCACGTTGTCTTCCGCAATGAAGCGCACTTCGAGGACACAGATTTCGTAGGAGCGACTCTCTGCCGCCTCGGCAGATTCCAGAGCGACGCATGGTTCAACCGCGCTCTTCTCCGAGGCGTTGTCTACTTCAGCCGCACGGAATTCGAGCGGAACGCGAGGTTCACCGACGCGGACTTCCTGGCTACCCCGGTCTTCGAGCACGAGGTCACAACGCAGAGCGCCACCTTCGACAACACCCGCTTCGGCGACGAAGCATGGTTCGACCGAGTGAGCTTCGCGAACTACACGACCTTCGACAACGCCACGTTCGAGGGCCACATCGGCTTCGACGGCACCACCCTCAACGGTGCGCCCTACCGGCCTCCGCAACTTCAATCCGACCAGTTCAGCTTGGAGGACACCGTCTAACGCTTCCGAGGCGACCGAACCGCCTCCGCGATCGCGTCCAGCACCCGGGTCGCCAGATCCGGGTCCGACAGTTCCGGCAGCGGCTGATCCACCGGCGCGAGCGTCGTCAACGCGTGCGCGCAGGCCCGATGCACGTCCACCGGGTCAGACCCGGCCAGCCCCCGCCGCAGTGCTGCGAACAACCCCGGCAGCGGCAGCAAGAGCGCACTCCGTTCCGGGGGCACCAGCGCGGAGCCCTCGAACTCCCCCACCGCATCGACCACCGCAGTCGCGTTCCTCGCGACTTCCCGCAGCGGAAACCCGGCCGCGTCGTCGCGTCGCCAGGCCACCACGTCGCCGACTCCGGACGCCACCAGCAGCGGCACCAGCAACGGCATCGCGTCCGAACCGGCCACGACCACCTTCGCGTCGAACGGCGCGACCTGCAGCCGTCGCGACCGGATCAGCACCGCTGCGGTCAGCACGATCGCGGCGGCTTCCTCCTCGGTGACGACGGGAAGCGTCGAAGTCAGTTCTCGTTGTGCCACACGGGCTTTCGCCGGTTCCACCCCGGTCAGGTACACCACCGCGATCTCGTCCGGCAACGAGCGCAAGGCCGCCGCCAGCTCCGCTGCGTCGCGCGAACGCACGGTGAACGCCGACGTCGGCACGTCGGTGTGCTCCTGGATCGCCAGCGCGTCCGCCTGCAGCCGCGACGGCCCGTCCTCCCCGACGATCGCCAGCCCGGGACGCGTCCAGCTCATCGACCGGACTCGCCGAGGTCGACGTCGTTCTGCTGCGCGATCTCCCGCAGTTCGGCCAGCCGCTCGCGATGGCCCTCCGCCTCGTCCTCGCCGGCGTGCTCCAGCGCCTGCTGCGCCGCCGCGATCCCCCGCTTCAGTTCCCGCACGAATTCGCTCGTCACATCGCCTCCGTTGGTCTCAGCCGCGCGGGGAACGCGAGCTGTCCGCGTGCGCGGTGCGCAGGTCGTCGAGCAGTTCGACCTGGCCCGACAGGACGCCGGTCAGGATCTCGCGCGCGACCGCCAGCAGTTCCGCGACCTGCGGGCTGATCAGCGAGTAGTAGACGCTCGACCCTTCCTTGCGCGTGGTGACCAGCCCCATCCGCCGCAGCACCGCGAGCTGCTGCGACAGGTTCGCCGGCTCGATCCCGACCTCCGGCAGCATCTCCGCGACCGCGTGCTCGCGCTGCGACAACAGCTCCAGCACCCGGATCCGCGCCGGATGGCCGAGCGTCTTGAAGAACTCGGCTTTCAGCTGGTAGAGCGGTCTGCTCACGGGTGCCGCCTTCGGTCCGGGTCCGCCCTCTCGACCGGGCGGGTTCAGCAATTGCGAATATTAGCAATTGCTGAACCCGCGGGTCCCGTCAGCTTCCCTCCGGAGCGAACTCGGCCGCGTGATCGGCCACCCACTGGGCGAAAGTCCGCGCCGGAACCCCGGTGACGTCCTCGACCGTCGTCGTCGGCCGGTCGGGTTCGCTGCCAGCCAAGCGGGCAAACGCGTCGAGCATGGCGTCCGCGTACTTCGCCGGAATCCGCTGGAGCAGAATTTCGCGCGCAACCTCCCGCGGCACCTCCTCCCAGCGGGTCTCCCGGCCGATCACCTCGCCGATCACCCGGACCTGCTCGACCTGCGTAAGCGCAGCGGGCCCCGTGAGGTCGTACTTGGCCCCAACGTGCCCTTCGGAAGTCAGCGCAGTCACCGCGACCGCCGCCATGTCGGCTTCGTGGATGAGCGTGGAGTACACCGAACCGTAAGCCCCGCGCACGACGCCGTCCTCGCGAATTTGCGACGCCCAGCCAAGGGTATTGGTCGCGAACCCGTGCGGTTGAAGGAACGTCCACTCCAGACTGGTGCGCTCGATCGCCTTCTCCACCGCGCGATGAACCTGACTGATCGCGTCATCCGAGTCCCCGCGCGCCGCGGCCGACGAGAGCAGCACCAGCCGACGAGCACTGCCCGCGATGGTGTCCGCGATTGCCTCGGCCGGGTCCCCGGAAATCAACGGCCACATCAAGAAGACCGAGTCCACGCCTCGCAACGCGGCCCGCAGACTGTCCAAATCAGACAGATCACCGGGAACGACTTCAACGCCGGCAGGCAGATCGGCCTTCTCCGGCCGACGAGCCAGCGCACGCACCGGAAGACCGCGCTCGGCCAACTGGACGGCCACCTGACGGCCGACGTTGCCGGTAGCGCCGATCACCAAAACAGTCACGGGTCGTACCTCCTTGTGTCGCAGTGAAGCTCACCGTAGGTTCTGGGCTAACTTTTGGTAAGGACGCACCGTGGGGTAAGCTCCGGACATGGGAGTAGGCACCGAGGCAGGACGCCGCACCGCCCCGGACCCGGGTGACGCGTTCAACAGCGACTGCCCCGGCCGGACGGTGCTCGACCACGTGTGCAGCCGCTGGGGCACGCTGATCCTGCTGTCCTTGCGCGATCGTCCGGCGCGCTTTTACGAACTGCGCGACACGATCGGCGGAATCAGCGAGAAGATGCTGTCGCAGAACCTGCGCACCCTCACCCGCGACGGGTTGATCCATCGCGAGGTGGAGCCCGCTACGCCGCCCAAGGTGACGTACTCGCTCACGGAGCTTGGGCAGGAACTGGCGACGCCGCTGGAGGGCCTGCTGGAATGGGTCCGCGTGCGGGCGGTGGATGTGGTGAAGGCACAGCGAAGGCATGATCGGCAGCACAAGCCTTCGACCTGACTGCGTGCTCGCTGCGGCAGTGCTTGCTCAGCTGGATCAGTGCCAAGACGTGCACGAAGTCTTCGACGAGATCCGGCTTCGCCCGGGAATGCGGCTTCGGCAACGTCAGCCGCGCAATGGATCGAGGCTCGCTACGGCTGGCCGATGGCCGCGGGATGGGCGGTCGCCATCGAAGAGCACGCCGACGGCGAGGAGCCACTGAACTCCGTGTGCGCGCTCGACGCGGTGTTCAGACGGCCTGGCTGCTCTGACGGCCTGCAAGAGACCTGATCATGAGCAGCCAGAGCCGCCCGAACTGCCGGGGGGAAACGTCAGCCCTTCAGCAACTGCCGAGCCATCACCAGGCGCTGGATCTGGTTCGTGCCCTCGTAAATCTGCGTGATCTTCGCGTCCCGCATCATGCGTTCCAGCGGGAAGTCGCGCGTGTAGCCGTACCCGCCGAGCAGCTGGACCGCGTCCGTTGTCACGCTCATCGCCACGTCCGACGCGTGGCACTTGGCCGCCGCGCCGAAGAACGACAGGTCGTCGTCGCCTCGTTCGGACTTCGCGGCCGCGGTGTACACCATCTGGCGCGCCGTCTCGACTGCCATCGCCATGTCCGCCAGCATGAACTGGATGCCCTGGAAATCCGCGATGTGCTTGCCGAACTGCTTGCGCTCCTTGACATATCCCAGCGCGTGGTCCAGCGCGCCCTGCGCGATGCCGACGGCCTGCGCGGCGATCGTCACGCGGGTGTGGTCCAGCGTCTTCAGGGCGATCTTCAGGCCCTGACCCGGCTCGCCGACCATGCGGTCGCCCGGGATGCGGACCTGGTCGAACAGCAGTTCACGCGTCGGCGAGCCCTTGATGCCCAGTTTCTTTTCCTTGGCACCGAAGGAGAACCCCGGGTCCGACTTCTCGACCACGAAGGCGCTCACGTTGGCGCCGCGGCGACCGTCGGGGTCGGTTACCGCCAGGACCGTGTAGTACTCGGAGAAGCCCGCGTTGGTGATCCACGACTTCTGTCCATTGAGGATCCAGTCGTCGCCGGAAGGGGTGGCGCGGCAACGCATCGAGGCGGTGTCCGAGCCCGCGTCGCGTTCGGACAGTCCATACGAGAATCCCGCTTCGCCCGAAGCCAGCGGGGGCAGGTACTTCGCCTTGACATCCTCGTTCGCGGCCAGGATCAGCGGCAGGCTGCCGAGTTTGTTCACCGCGGGGATGAGCGAGGACGAAGCGCACACGCGCGCCACTTCCTCGATCACGATACAGGTGGCCAGCGCGTCGGCACCGGCGCCGCCGTATTGCTCCGGCACGTGCGGGGCGTGGAAGTCCGACGCGACCAGTGCGTCGTAGGACGCCTTGGGGAATTCTTCGCGCTCGTCGGCCTCCGCGGCGTGCGGGGCGATCTGCTCTTCGGCGACCGCGCGCACGGCTTCGCGGATCGCTTCGTGGTCTTCGTTGATCTTGAACAGGTCGAAGCTCATCGGGTTCTCCTCGCCGGAACTCAGTAGGTGTAGAAGCCGCGGCCGGTCTTGCGGCCAAGCAGGCCGGCGTCGACCATGCGGGCCAGCAGCGGCGGCGGCGCGTACAGCGGCTCCTTGAACTCCTCGTACAGCGATTCCGCGACCGCCTTCGTGGTGTCCAGTCCGATCAGGTCGGCCAGCGCGAGCGGGCCCTGCGGGTGCGCGGCACCGCGCACGAGGCCCTCGTCGATGGCTTCCTTCGTCGCGAAACCCGACTCCAGCATGCGCACCGCGGCGAGGATGAACGGGATCAGCAGCGCGTTCACCACGAATCCGGCGCGGTCCTGGCACAGGATGGCGTGCTTGCCGAGGGTCTCCTCGGCGAACTTCCGCGCGCGGTCGGTGGTCTCGTCGCCGGTGAGCAGGCTCGGCACCAGCTCGACCAGCGGCAGCACCGGGACCGGGTTGAAGAAGTGGATGCCGAGCACCTGCGCCGGGCGCTCGGTCGCGGTGCCGAGCTTCATGATCGGGATCGACGAGGTGTTGGAGGCCAGCACCGCGTCCGGCGCGGCGACGATCTTGTCCAGCTTCGCGAACAGCTCCGCCTTGACCGTCTCGTTCTCGACGATCGCCTCGACGACGAGCGTGCGGTCGGCCAGGTCGTCGAGGTCCTCGGTGATCCGGATCCGGTCCAGCACCTCGGCCGCGGACGCGATCTTCCCCTTGCGCTCGGCCCGCCCCAGCGAGGCCTCCAGCCGCGCCCGGCCCGCGTCGGCGGCCGCCCGGCTCGATTCGACCGCCACGACGTCCAGCCCGGCCCGGGCGCACACCTCGGCGATCCCCGCCCCCATCTGGCCGCAGCCGACCACGCCGACGAGCTCCACGTGCCTCACCCATCCCTCCGGTACTTGGTTTCATGATAACGGTACTCAGTACCGACCAGTAGGCGAGAGCGGGGTGGCCCACGTCACCCTGCTCCCGCGCGGCCGCGTCCGATTAGGCTGGCCGCAGCGTGCGTGCGAAAGGTGGCCCGATGCCCGAGAAACCGGCCAAGCAACGGCTGACCGAGGCCGCGTTCGCGCTGTTCGAGGAACGCGGCTACGACCAGACGACGGTGGACGACATCACCGACCGCGCGGGCGTCGGGCGCAGCACGTTCTTCCGTGCGTTCCGGTCCAAAGAGGACGTGATCTTCCCCGACCACGAGGTGCTGCTGAGCGCGATCGAGGCCCGGCTGGCCGGATCCGATCCGCGCACCGCGATCGTCGCGGTCACCGAAGCCGCGCGACTGGTGCTGCGGCATTACGTCGCGGAGGGCGATCTCGCGCTGGCGCGCTACCGGCTCACCCGCAGCGTGCCCGCACTACGCGCGCGCGAAATCGCGGGCACGCGGCAGTATCAACGGCTGTTCCAGGAATTCGTCCACCGCTGGATGGGCGGCGGCGAAGAAACCGCGCTGCGCGCCGAACTCATGGCGGCCGCGGTGGTGACGGCGCACAACCACGTCCTTCGGCGATGGTTGCGGGGGCAGGCTGCGGATCCGGAGGCGGCCTTCGACGCCGCGATGGCGGACACGGTCGCGCTGTTCGGCAATACCGGCGAGACGGAGACGACGGTGGTCGCTTTCCGGACGGGCAAAGACCTTTCCGCGGTGCTGCCGGGGTTGCGCAAGCTGCTCGGTGACGAGGGCACGCTCGGCTGAACGGCTACCACGCCTGGTCGCTCACAAGGAGCGTTCGATGCCGCGATGGCGACACCGGCGATACGGAGACGACGGTGGTCGTCTCCGTATCGGCAAAGACCTTTTCACCGGACTGCTCGGCTACCAAGCCTCGTCGAACCGCACGCCAGCCTCGTACCAATCCTCGTCGCTCACCGGGCGCTCCGGTTCCGCGGAACGTTCGGGGTCGGAGGTGCGGTTGCGGAGGTAGTCGCCCTCGCCCTGCACAGCCGAAGCGGCCGCCGGGTTCCGGGAGACCGCGGGCTTCTCCGGCGCGGCAACGGGTTTCGGCTCGGCAGGCGCGGGAGACGGCCTCGGCTCGGCGGGCGGAGCGAGTCGCCGGGGAGCCGGAGTCGCGGGCGCGGCTTCGGGCGTGAACCCGGCCCGCCACTTCAGGCGGTCCATCACGTATCCGCGGGTGCCGAGCGGAGCCAGCAGCGCCGCCGTGCGGTTCGCCGATTCCCGTTGCGCTTCGGCGTACGTACGCAGCACCAGCGCGGCCAGCTCGTCCGGCGGCAGATTCCGTACTGTGCCGGACAGTTTCAGTCCCGTGAGGACACCGTCGGTGTTGACCGTGGCGGTGACCGCGTCGCCGGGCGAGGACGCCTCGACCGACAACGCGGACAGAGCCTGGATCAGTTCTTCCGGACTGGGCACGTCAGTCCATCGCGGACGGCGACAGCGGCTGCGACACCGAACCGTCCGGCGCGATGTCGACGTTCCGGTCCCGGACCCGCTTTTCGGTGCCCTTCGGGGTGTTCGAGGTCTCGAAGTTGGCCGGGTCGAACGAATCGCCGGGGCTGACGTCGGGCGGGTTCGGCACCGGGGGCAGGTTGACCGACTTCTCGTGGATCTTGTCCGCCAGCCGGCCCGCCGATTCCTGCATGTGCGAACGGATCTTGTCCACGCCGCTGAGGAAGCTCTGGAAAATGTCGTCCGCATTGTCGCCTTCGACCTTCGCCGAGGCCTGTGCCGTCACCTCGGTGAGCCCGGCGCCCGCACCCGCGACAGCGGCCTGTGCGCCGACCGCGCTCATCGACAGGCCGCCCGCCGCGGCCACGGCTCCGCCCGGGATGGCGACCACGGCGAGCATCCCGACCAGAGCGCCGGTGAACGCCACCGCCGCCACCTTGGACCAGGAGATTTCGCCTTCCTTGGCCTTCTCCTTCTGGTACTTCTCGGCGGTTTCCCGGAACGTCAGGGCGAGCGAACTGAGGTCGTCCCGCGCGGCCCACACGCCGTCGCGGGCGGCGACGATGTCGCTCTCCACGACCGTGATCTCCGCAGCGAGCGCCTCGTAAGCCTCCGACAGTCGGTCAAGGTAGGTCTTGACGTCCTCGGCCGCGTTGCCGCGCCACGAGCCCAGCAGTTCCTTCGCCCGGCGCAGTTCGGTGATCGACCCGCGGCTGAGGTTCTTCCACACCGGCTCGTACGAGTTGATCATCGACTGCAGGCCGCCGCCGGTGTCCTTGAGGTCGGCCTCGGAGAACTCCCGGAAGACCTCGGTGACCTTGTCCTGGTACGACTCGTACAGCTCTTTGATCGCAGAGAACTTGAAGAACTCCGCGTAGCGCAGGAATTCCAGCCCGTCGAGCGCGTCGTTGGCGCCCTTGTGCAGATCCTCGCTGATGCCTTCGAGCAGTTCCGCACGCGGACGCCCGTCCGAGCCGCCGCTGAGCCCGAAGTAGTCTTCCTGCTCGCTCACGTCAGCGCACCTCTCCGCCCGCGCGCCGCACCGCGGACTGCGCCTCGGCGTCCGACGCCTCGTACAGCTCCGCCACGCGCTTGAGCGCTTCGCTCGCCTGATGCGTCGTGTAGGCCAGCTTCGCGAGCGCTTCCTCGACCTTCGCGCGGTGGTTCTCGTAGGCCGCCGCGATCTTGGGCATGCCGAGCGATCCGCCGAACGCGGTGGTCGGGCCGCCGCCGAACAGGTCGATCGAGCCGATGATGGCGGCCGGGCCGACCGCGTCGGGCAGGTCCAGCCTGCGCACTCCGCCGCGCGCGGTCTCCGCCGCGTCCCCGGCGTTCGCGACGAACCCGCTCGCCTTGCGCAGGTCGTCGAGGTCGGTTTCGAAACCGATCATGAAACTACCCCCAGTCGTGTGAACCGTGACCCTACCGGGCGAACGGTATCCCTTCCGACTCATCGGACACCGGGGAGGTTCACGGCATTCCCGTGAGGGCGGTCACACCGCGGGCCGGACTCAGTCCGAAGTGGACCCGACGGCGCTTCCGCGGCGGTCGGCCCGGCGCGGGAACCACGGCACGATCGGCGAGACTCGCCGCTGGTAGTCCGCGTACTCGGGGTAGCGGCCGAGGGTGATGCTCTCGGTGAAGATCGTCGAGCCGATGAACAGCGCCGTCAGCAGGACCGCACCGGCGATCGTCCAGGTGACCGCGCCGGCCGCCGAGACGCCGATCAGGAACACCAGCCACCACTGCGCTTGCTCGAAGAAGAAGTTGGGATGCCGGGAAAACCGGAAGAGCCCGGTCTGCGCGAACCGCGGTTCGGGAGTGCGCCCGGCGGCGGTCTCGCGCTTCTTCCACTGGTGGAAGTTCCATTGCTGCTGGTCCGCGATCGTCTCGCCGGCCAGGCACGCGAGAAACGCGACGGCCAGCACGATGTCGGCGGCGCCCAGCGGAGTCTGGTGGTCGAGCGCGGTCCACGCGGGAAGCGTGATGAGCAGCAGGATCACGTTCTGGTAGAGCGTGATGAAGAAGAGGTTGAACAGCTGAAACTGCCACGGCGCCATCCGGCCGCGCAGCACTGCCCAGCGGTAGTCCTCGCCGCCGGGCGCGTAGCCGCCCTTGCGGCCGTAGTTGAACGTGAGCCGCGCGCCCCACAGGAACACGAGCGCGAACAGCAGGTTCAGGCGCGCGTCCGCGAACCCCGCGTGCCCGGCGAAGATGCCGACGTAGGCCACCGGGACGACCGACCAGATCCGGTCCACCCAGGAGTACTCCCTGGTGAGCACCGACAGCAGCCAGCAGCCGGCGCACACGCCCGCGCACACCCAGAGGCACACCTGGAACGCGTTCATGACCGCGACTGTACTGCCGAAATCGCCGCTGCGACGCCCTACAATCCGCCGATGGGCACCACGACGGCGAACCTGCCCCTGCGCGAGCGCAAGATCGACATTTTCTTCGCCGTGATCTTCTCGGCGTTCACGGTGACGTCGCTGATCAGCGACCTGCTGCCGACGGTCGGCGTCGACTTCTCGCGGCCGACCGGCAACTTCTTCGTCGACTCCAACTACTGGTACGCCCACGACGCCGACCCGCTCTTCATGCACCCGCCGGACTGGATGCGGATCGTCACCGGCCTGTCGGCGTTCGTCTACCTCCCGTTCTACGTCGTGCTCGTCTGGTGCCTCGTCGCGGGCCGCAACGGGATCCAGCTGTTCGCGGTGGTCTACGCGACGATGATCGTCACGCTCACCGGGATCGTCGTGTTCGGCGTCGAGTTCTTCGGCGACCCGGCGACGCGCACCGGCAACCCGGCCAAGTTCCTCGCGTTCAACCTCCCCTACGTGCTGGTTCCGTTGCTGCTGCTGGTGCGGATGCGCCGTCCGCTGCCGTTCACGCGGCGGTTCTGACCGCTGCGGCCTTCCGCAGCACCCGTTGTCGACGGCTCGTATAGGCCGCGACCGAACCACACAGCATTGCCAGGAGCGCGACCGAAACCAGTACCTCCGACACCGACCTCACCAGCAGCGAAAGCACCAGCGGGCCAGCCAGTCCGCCGAGCCGGTTGAAGAACGACACCGACCCCGCGACTCGCCCGCGCAGGCCGTCGTCGGCCACATCGGCGGCGACTGGCAGGAACACCGCCGCCATCGTGTTGACGCCCAGCAAGGCGACCGTCAGCACCGCAGCCGACAGCCACGGCGCGGTTACCGCCCATCCCGACACCGCGAGCGCCAACAGCAATATCGTGACGCAGACGGCCAGCCGCACCGTGACGCCGATCGGGCCGAAGCGGCGGTAGCCGAGGACCAGCAGTCCCGCGCACAGCACCATCGCCACCGCGGATCCGGTCAGCAGGGCGTTCGCCGTGGTCAGCGGGAGGCCGCCGACGCGGGACAGGGTCGGCACCCAGGTGGTCAGGCCGAATGTGGTCAAGCCGATCGAGAAGGCGAACACCCATTGCAGCCGGGTCGTGAGCGTGTTCCGCGCCAGCCAGTTGTCCTCCGCCGCGGCGGGCGCGCGGGTGCTCCGCTGATTCGGGATGACGGCTGCCGCGGCGGCCAGCAGCAGCCCGGTCGGAGCGCCGATGAGCCACAGCACCCGCCAGCCGAAGACAGGCTCCAGCCACAACGCGGAACCGGACGCGACCAGGTAGCCGATCGCGGTCGCGAGGATCGACAGGCCGGTGACCGCCGCTCCCCTGCCCGGCCCCGGGAAGAGGTCGCTGAGCACCGTGATCAGCATCGGAGCCAGCCCGCCGACGGCGATGCCCATCAGGAAGCACATCACCACGTTGCCGCCGAAATCCGGCATGGTGCCGCACATGCTCGTGGCGGTGAACCCGAGCGTGGCGAGCAGATAACAGGCCCGGCGGCCGATGCGCTCGGCCAGCCTGCTGCACAGCAACGCGCCCAGCGCCGTGCCGGACAGCCCGCTCACCGCCAGCAGCGACGCGGTCGAGGCGTCGATGCCGTATTCCGTGCGCAGGCCGGGGATGACGAACCCCAGCGTCGACGTCTTGCTGATGTCGATCGTGAGCGCGGCGGTGGCGACCACCGCGATCGTCCGCCTTCCCCGGACCGTTTGCGGAGGCAGGACAGCCGGGACCGCTGGGACCGCGCCCTGCCGCGTCCGGCCGAGGACGAGCGCGGCTCCCAGCGCGAGGAGCAATGCCGCGCCGGCGACGAACATTTCCGGCATGTCGGCCAGCGCCATGCCGTGCAGCCGCCGGTCGGCTGTCGAACCCGGCGGACCCATCGCGTCCATCGAGTCCATTCCGGGCATCGTGAAAGCCCGGAAAAAGCCCATTGCCGAAGCGGCCACGACCACCGCCGCCGCCAGCGCGAGCACTCCCCGCCAGCTCGTGCGAGCCGGCCCCGAAACTGTCGTCATGCCTCCAACTTCTCATCCGGGCGCGCGTTCCGGCATCTTCAGTTTTTCGGTCCTGTCCTCAGTTTTCCTGAAGCACGGAAAGAATATTCCGCGCCGGATCGCGGAACCACGCGATCAGTGGACCGCCGAGCCGGAAAATGCCTTTTTCGTCGACGCCGTCGAACGGTTCGAAGGAAACCCCGGCCGCGCCGAGGTCCGCGACTGCCTGGTCGATGTCGTCCACCGGGAAGTTGAGAATGGTGTACTCGGCCGGAACGTGCTTGTCGCCCTTCGGGTAGACGAGGACTTCACGCCCTTCCGCGAGACGCAGCCGCAGCATCCCCCAGTTTTCAGTGACCTCGATGCCGAGCGTCTCGGCGTAGAACTTCCGCGCGGCCGGGATGTCGTCGACGGAGAAACCGCTGAATGCCTTGCTGGTGTCGAACATTTTTCCTCCTGGATAATTGTCAGTGCCGAGGGAGGTAAGTCACGCAGAGGACGCCATTGCCGAACGTCCGGGAAGCGACGAGTTCGAGGTCAGCCCGGGAAGAAGCCGTCGAGAACAGCCGCTCGCCCGAACCGAGCACGATCGGGTGGATCAGCAGGTTCAGCTCGTCGAGCAAGCCCGTCAGCAGCAGCGACCGCACGAGCCGCGGGCTGCCGGGAATGTGGATGTTCTTGCCCGGCTTGCTCTTCAGCGCGGTCAACTCGGCCGCCACATCAGGGCCGAGCAACGTCGAACCACTCCACGCCACTTCCGTGAGCGTGCTCGACACGACGTACTTCGAGGTGTTGTTCAGGAACGCGGCCATCGGCGACGAGTCGCCCAGCGCGGGCCACATCCGGGCGAAGTCCGCGTAGGTGTTCCGGCCAAGCAGGACGGCGTCCGATTCGGCGATGCCGGCGCGGATCACCTCGTCCGCCTCGTGGTTCAGCATCATCCACTCCGGCGGCGACTCGGTCGCCCCGTCCAGCGAAACCGACAGTCCGGCCACGATCTTCCGCACGGCTATGCTCCTTCTTCAGCTGACCTGGACACGGGGGACGTCGGAGCCGGAATCCGCGAGGCGACAACCGGCGGCGAAAAAGTTTTCGGAGGGGGCCGTCGTGCGGTACCTGATCATGATCCACAGCAACCCGCGGTTCCGGGCGCTCTGGGAGGAGTTCTCGGACGAGCAGAAGGCCGCGTTCGGCCGGAGCCACCTCGCGCTCGACCGGGCGCTCGAGGAGTCCGGCGAGCTGGTGCTCAGCGACGGGCTGGCCGATCCCGCCGAAGCCAAGTGCGTCACCGTGCAGGATGGCAAGGCGGTAGCGAGCGACGGGTCGTTCGCCGAGGTCAAGGAGCATCTGGTCGGCTTCTACCTGGTCGAATGCGAGAGCATGGAGCGGGCGCTGGAGCACGCCGCGCGGGTGCCGGACGCGCTGTACGGCAAGGTCGAGGTACGGCCGATCCGCAACGTGAAAGAGCTGGATCTCTGACTCCCCCGGCCGGTTTCGAACAGCTCCTGCGCGACCTCGCGCCGCAGGTGCTCACCGCTGTCTGCCGCCGGTTCGGCGATTTCACGCTCTGCGAGGACGCGGTGCAGGAAGCGCTGCTGTCGGCTGCCGTGAAATGGCCGGAACAGGGCCTGCCGGACAACCCCAAGAGCTGGCTGATCACCGCGGCCGCACGCCGGCGCATCGACATCGAGCGCAGCGAGTCCGCCCGACGGCAGCGCGAGCAGACGGTCGCCGCGCTGGCGGTGCCCCAACCGGAACTGGCCTCGACCGAGGACGACACGCTGACCCTGCTGATGCTGTGCTGTCACCCCGAACTCGCCAAGCCGTCGCAGCTCGCGTTGACGCTGCGCGCGGTCGGCGGCCTCACCACCGCGGAGATCGGCCGGGCGCTGCTGGTTCCGGAGAAAACCGTGAGCCAGCGGATCAACCGGGCGAAGAAACGGCTCAGCGGGGCCCGGTTCCGGATGCCGCCGCCGGGCGAACGGGCCGAGCGGATGGCCGCGGTGCTGCAGGTGCTGTACCTGATCTTCACCGAGGGGCACACCGCCAGTTCCGGGACCGCTGTCAACCGGGTCGAGCTGACCGCCGAGGCGATCCGGCTGACCCGGCAGCTGCACGCGCAGGTCCCCGACGACGGCGAGGTCGCCGGGCTGCTCGCGCTCATGCTGCTCACCGACGCCCGGCGCCCCGCGCGGACCCAGTCGGACGGTGCCGCCGTGCCGCTGGCCGAGCAGGACCGCACCCGCTGGGACGCCGCCGCGATCGCCGAAGGGCTCGACCTGATCGGGAAAACCCTGGTCACCGCCCAGCTCGGGCCGTATCAGCTCGAGGCCGCGATCGCCGCCGTGCACGCCGAGGCGGCCCGCGCCGAGGACACCGACTGGCCGCAGATCCTCGCCCTCTACGACCTGCTGCTCGCCCTCGCGCCGAGTCCGGTCGCGGCACTGAACCGGATCGTTCCGGTCGCGATGGTCCACGGCGCCCGCGAAGGGTTGCGGCAGTTGGACGAGATCGCCGGACTGGACGAACACCACCGCGTCGACGTCGTGCGCGCGCACCTGCTCGACCTGGCGGGCGAGCCCGAGCAAGCTCGGGGCTATTACCGTTCCGCGGCACGGAAAACGCTCTGCGTTCCCGAGCGGAGATACCTGGAATCCCGTGCCGCGCACGGGAAATCGCCCTAGCTGGCGGCCCGCGCCATCGACAACGGACGCAGCGCTCCCGGGTCCGGCAACCGCATCGGCACGGTGTCCGCGTGGTACTCGAAGTGCCACCATTCGTTGTCGTAGCGGCGATACAGCCGGTATTCCGCGCCGTGCCGCTCCAGCCACGCCGCGCCTTCGGTCGGACGTACGTCGAGCGCTGTGCCGCGAACGTGTGCCGACTCGTGCGGTGGCAGCACCCGACGCCGGGCCGCGGTGACGGAGCCGGTGCGGTGTACCTCTTCGGCGAACAGCCGGTGCTGGTGCGCGGCATCGCGGTGGCCCGAGGTGAGGCCGATGAGCTGATGGTCTCGCCAGAACGCCTCGGCGCGCGCCGCGGTGAAGGCCGCGCGGGCCGGTTCGCTCAGGCCCGCCAGGTCCTCGGCCGGGTAGCGCATCGCGAGCGCCCACTGGCAGGCCAGGTAGCGGCCGCGGCCGGGCGAACGCAGGAACGCGGCCGGGAGCAGCGTCAGCGCCAGAAGACGGGTGACGGCCGCGAGGACCCGGGGCCGGCGAAGCGACTCGATCATGGGGTCCACTTTCGGGCCCCAGTGTGCGCGCACTGCGCTCGGAGTTTGACAGCTCTGTAACAGTTCGCCGCGGCGGCGCTGTTACCGAACGATGACACGGCACGCACCGCGCGGGGATCCGGGCCGGGCAGGCTGGGCTCCGGCCGTCCGCTGTGGACTGTCCGGGCGGCCGGACGGGCGGACTGCGATAGTGGGAGACATGCCGAGGGTGCTGCTGATCGAAGACGACCAGGCCGTGCGCGACGGCCTGCGGCTGGCCCTGACGTACCAGGGCCACACGGTCGACGCGGTGGAGACCGGAGAGGAAGGCCTCGCCCGGCTCGCCGGGGACCCGGCCGACGTCGTGGTCCTCGACCTCATGCTGCCCGGGATGGACGGCTTCGAGGTCTGCCGCCGCATCCGCGCCGCCGGCGACCTGCCGATCATCATGCTCACCGCCCGCAACGACGACATCGACGTGGTGGCCGGGCTCGAAGCCGGAGCCGACGACTACGTCGTCAAACCCGCGCAGGCCCGGGTGCTGGAGGCGCGCATCCGCGCGGTGCTGCGCCGGACCGGCGGCGAACCGCGCAGCGCGGACGCGAAACCGGGCCCGGAACGGCACGGAGACCTGACGATCGACCGTGAAGGCCTCGTGGTCAGCAAGCACGGCACGGTGATCGGGCTCGCGCCGACCGAACTGCGGCTGCTGCTGGAACTGTCGTCGGTGCCCGGGCGCGTGCTGAGCCGTCAGCAGCTGCTCGAATCCGTGTGGGACCAGGGCTATCTCGGCGATTCGCGGCTCGTCGACGCGTGCGTGCAGCGGCTGCGCGCCAAAATCGAGGACGACCCGGCGAAACCGGTGTACGTCCAGACCCTGCGCGGTTTCGGCTATCGCTTCGGGCCGCTGTGACCGGCTGGCGGCTGCGCGGGCTGCGCACCCGGCTGCTGGTGGCTTTTGCACTGCTGAGCGTGTTCACCGCGATGGCCGTCGCCGGGATCGGCTACGTGCAGGCAAGGAACGGGATCCTGCAGCGCACCCAGGACAACGCCGCCACCGAGATGACGAACCAGCTCAAGCAGCTGTACCCGCTCCCCCGGCAGCCGGTGGACACGAGCGCGCTGCAATCGGTCGCCGACCGGCTGAACGGCCGGAAAACGGCCGCGCTGGTGACGAGCGGCGGCCACAGCGCGGGCGACATGCCCGCCTCGGTGATCACGCCGGAACTGCGGGCGGTCGTGCGGTCCGGGCGGGTCGCGTGGCAGCGCGTGGACGTCGGCGGCGTGACACAGCTGCTGTTGGGCTCGCCGTTGCTGATCTCGACCGGCGACCGGCGGAATCCGACGATCCCGTCCGGCATCGAGATCTACGAACTGCGCAATCTCGACGCGGAAATCGACGCGGTGAACCGGCTGGCCAGGGACGCGTGGCTCGCCGGCGGGGCCGCGCTGGTGGTGGCGTTGATCCTCGCCGTGCTGGCCGCAGGCAGCGTGTTACGACCGGTCGGCGAGCTGCAACGCGCGGCGCGCAGGCTCGGCGCGGGCGACCTCGATGCCCGGATCGCCGTCCGCGGCAGTGACGAACTGGCGAGCGTCGCCGAGACGTTCAACGCGACCGCCGACTCGCTGCAACGCCACGTCGGCGAACTGCGCCGGATGGAAGCCGACGCACGACGGTTCGTCGCCGACGTGTCCCACGAACTGCGCACGCCGCTCGCCGCGATGACCGCGGTCACCGACATGCTCGACGCCGAAGCGAAGCGGCTGCCGGACGCCGCGGGCGAGGCGGTGCGGCTGGTCAGCCAAGAAACCCACAACCTGACGCGGTTGGTGAACGACCTGATCGAGGTCACCCGGTTCGACTCCGGCACCGCTTCGCTCGAGGTGGACGACGTCGACGTGGCCGAGGCGGTTCGCGCAACGCTGCGAGCGCGCGGTTTCGCGGTGGAGACCGACCTGCCGGAAGGGATCCGGGCGCGGGTCGATCCGCGTCGGCTCGACGTGATCGTGGCCAACCTCGTCGGGAACGCGTTGCGGCACGGCGCGGAGCCGGTGACCGTGCGATTGCGGGGCGACCAGGCGGGGGTCACGCTCACCGTCGAGGATTCCGGCCCCGGCTTGGACGAGGAGGTGCTTCCGCACGTGTTTTCCCGGTTCTACAAGGCGGATACCGCTCGCAGCCGGTCGGAAGGGAGCGGGCTCGGGCTCGCGATCGCCTGGGAGAACGCGCGGCTGCACCAAGGGGAACTGACCGCGGGCAACCGGCCCGAAGGCGGCGCGGTGTTCACCTTGCGGCTGCCTCGGGAGGTACGGCGATGAAGCGGTGGCTGGCGTTGCTCGCGGTCTTGGTGCTGGCGAACGGCTGCGGGGTGCGGCCCAGCGGGGTGATCCCCGGGGAGAACGCGCCCAGCGGCCCGCCGAACGGGAACAACGGGCACACGGCGACGGTGTATTTCGTGCTGAACGGCAAGGTCGTTCCGGTGGTGCGCACCGGTATCGGCGACGTGGCCGCGGACCGGGTCCGCGCGCTGGAGCGAGGGCCGGACGAGGACGAACGGGCCAGCGGTTACACGACGGAGCTTCCGCCGTCGTTCGAACCGATCGCCATCGGGGTCTCGGACGCGGAGATCGGCGTGAACGTCCGGGAACTGTCGCCGAACGCGGTCGCGCAGATCGTGTGTACGGTGGTCGCGGCAGGCGGGGGCGGGGAGTCCGGAACGGTCGCGCTGTCCGGCGGAGGCCAGGCCCTGGAGCCGCGGGCCTGCGGCGGATGACTCAGCCGCGGGGCTTCATCGCGGACGCGAACACTACCGCCACCAGGCACAATGCCAGCGGAAGCAGGAACGCGACGTTCAGCGGCACCCAGTGCGCCAGCCCGCCGATGATCGCCGGGCCGGCCAGCAGCCCGACGTAGCCGACGCCGACCACCCGCGCCATCAGCGCCCCCGACGCGCGTTTGTCCAGGTTGCCCGCCGCGGTGAACAGCTGCGGGACGCCCCCGGACAGCCCGAGCCCGAACAACGCCCAGCCGCACAACGACAGCGGCACCCACGGCGCGAGCGACGCGATCGCCAGTCCCAGCGCGGCGAGCCCGCTGCCGTAACGGACCACCGCGACCGGTCCGGCCAGCGCGGCCACCCGGTCGGTCGCGAACCGGCCGACGGTCATCGCTACCGCGAACGAGCCGTAAGCCAGGGCGGCGGTGCTTTCGGACGTCCCCAGCCCGTCCCGGAGATACAGCGCGGCCCAGTCGTTCGCGACGCCCTCGGACAGCATCAGCGCGAAAGCCAGCAGACCGAGCAGCCACACCACGCGCATCGGGGTGCGGGCCGGTTTGGCTTCCTCGGTGGTTTCTTCGGCGGTCTCCTCTGACGAGTCGAGCAAGTACCGGCGGACCACCAGCGAAACCACGATGCACAGGACTCCGGTACCGCCGAGCGACACGAGCGTCGGCACGCCCGCGCCCAGCACCGCCGCACCGACGACGGCCGCGATCGCACCGCCGATCGACCACATCGCGTGGAAGGCCGCCATGATCGGCCGCGGATAAGCGCGTTCGACGACCACCGCGTGCGCGTTCATCGCGACGTCCAGTGAGCCGTTGAAGAACCCGAACGCCGCGAGCGCGAGCCCGAGCGTCCACCAGTTCGCCGCGAACCCCGGCACCACCACCGCGACCCCGACGAGCACCCCCGCGACGGACACCACCCGCGGATGCCCGAACCGGTCCGCGAGCGGCCCGGTGACCTGCATCCCGATCAGCGCCGATCCGCCGAGCACGAGCAGCAGCGCCCCGAGCGCGGTGTGCGAGACGCCGGTCGCGCGCTCGATCACCGGGATGTGCACCACCCACATGCCGACCGCGAACCCGCACAGGGCGAACACGATCCAGGTGCCGACGCGCGCCGCGCGGGGCAGCACCGGGGGCGGGGAAAGCTCGGTCATCGGGCTCGGCTCCTCTTCGGGGGTCGGGTCCAGTCAGGAACACGGGTGCGGGACGGGCTGGGGCATGATGGGCGGGTGGAAGCCGAACCGATCGCCGCGCCGTGAGCGAGGGCTACCTGAAGGGCAGAATCCGCCGGGACGACATCGTGTCGGCGGCCGCCGCGGTGTACGGCGAGGCCGGCTACCACGGTGCGTCGCTGCGGGAAATAGCCAAACGAGCAGGCATCACCCACGCCGGCTTGCTGTACCACTTCCCGACGAAGGAAGCGCTGCTCGCGGCAGTCCTGGAACGCCGCGACGCCGAGGACGCCGTCCGGGAACAACTCTCCGCCCCGCCCGGCCTGGAAGTCCTGCGCCGCTTCATCGCGCTGGCCGAATACAACATCCGCCACCGGGGCATCGTCGAGGTGTACTCCCGCCTCGCCGCCGAAGCCGTGTCGGAAGACCACCCCGCACACGCCTACTTCGCCCGCCATTACCGCGAGGCCCGCGAGAGCATCGCCCAGTCGTTCCGCGCGCTCGCCGAAACAGGCGAGCTGCGCCCCGGCACGGACCCGGACTTGGCGGCACTCACCTTCATCGCACTGATGGACGGCCTCCAGGTCCAGTGGCTCACCACCCCCACGCAAGTAGATGCAGTCGGTTCCCTCCGCCTCTCTCTGCAAACTCTCCTGACCGTCCCCCTGTTCCCGAAATAGGCGAAACCCGGAAATCCACCCCTGGATGGCGGATCTCCGCCAGCGCCGTCCGTGAGGGCCACCCTCATTGACTCTGATTCCCTCAGGGTTCCCCTCACGACCCTCCACCAGGTCGTGAGGTGCCTCTTCACTGACTCTGATTCCCTCAAGGAGCCCTTCACAGACCGTCCCGCCACCTGACCGGATGCCGCCCCAATGCGGCATTGGTTGCGTCCCACGCACCGAACGCCACATTGGGTGCATCCCACGCACCCAATGCCACATTGGGGCGCAAGCCCCCCGACCCCACCCCCCCGCAGCCG
>NZ_JARACH010000063.1:0-56519 GCF_029087445.1 Amycolatopsis sp. La24 | reverse complement strand
GGCGACATCGGCCTTTGGTTGCGTGGGGCACCCCGAAGCTTGATTGTGCTGACGGTTCGGGGGTGCTTGTCAAGGCGGGAAAGATGCCTTGACAAGCACCCCCGAACCGCAGATGGGCTTCGTATCGGGGTGCGCGGGAGGGGCTGGGTGCCTCGCTCGTTGGGTGCACTGGTGCGGGTTGGGTGGGGGTGGGGCTAGCGCCCCAATGTGGCATTGGGTGCGTCGGATGCACCCAATGCGGCGTTCGGTGCGTCCCATGCACCCAATGCCGCATTGGGGCGGCATCCCCGGCAGTGAGGCGGGGCGGGCCGTGAAGGGGTCCTTGAGGGAATCCAAGTCCGTGAAGGGGTCCCTCACGGCCGGGCGGAGGCGCGTGAGGGGAACCCTCAGGGAAACAGGGTCAATGAGGGTGGCCCTCACGGACAAGTCTGCGAGGGCTAGACGGTGCGGAGGGTGTGCACTGTGCGGCCGTCCAGGGCGGCGCGGCCGTTGAGTGCTGCCAGTTCCAGTACTACTGAAATGCCGGTGAGCGTTGCGCCTGCGTCTTCCAGGAGTTTCGCGGTCGCTGCCACGGTGCCGCCGGTGGCAAGGACGTCGTCCATGACTGCGATGCGTTGTCCTGGTTTCACGACGTTGGCGGGGAGTTCGACGCTGGCGGTGCCGTACTCCAGGGAGTAGTCCACTCGGCCTGCTACCGACGGGAGTTTGCCTGGTTTCCGCACCAGCACCACGCCCATGCCGCGGGAGTAGCCGACCGCCGCAGCCAAGAGAAAGCCGCGGGCCTCGACTCCGGCCACCAGGTCGGTGGCCGGGTCGAGGGTGTTCGCCAGTGCGTCGGCGACGGCGGCGAAGCCGGGGCCGTCGGCGAACAACGGGCTGAGATCGCGGAACAGGACGCCTGGTTCCGGGAAGTCCGGGACTTCGGCGATCAGGTCCAGTGCCTCGTCGAGCTTCATCGGGGTCAGCGCTTCTTCTTCCCCGACGGACGCTGCTTCGGGTGCCGCGCCGGGACGCCGGCCGCGGCGGCCATGGCCTTCTCCTTGCGGAGTTCGGCGGCCAGCTGGTCCTCGTCGGCCGAGTCGAAGTCGTCGTCGGCGGCTTCGCGCTTGGCTGCCTTCGCCCGGCGGGCGGCTACGC
Organism: Amycolatopsis sp. La24; assembly: GCF_029087445.1. NCBI lineage: Bacteria > Bacillati > Actinomycetota > Actinomycetes > Pseudonocardiales > Pseudonocardiaceae > Amycolatopsis > Amycolatopsis sp. La24. Next base: position 55,382 of record NZ_JARACH010000063.1, on the reverse strand, counting down.
GCTCGGCCTGCTGGCGGTACTGCGGGTCGCGCATCTTGAAGTCGACCAGCAGCGGCGTCGCCAGCGCGACCGACGACAGGACGCCCACCAAGGTACCGGTGAGCTGCACCAGCGCCAGGTCCTGCAGCGTGCCCGAGCCGAGCAGGATGTAGCCGACGATCAGCAGGCCCAGGATCGGCAGCAGGGCGATGAACGCGGTGTTGAACGACCGCATCAGGGTCTGGTTCAGCGCCAGGTTCGCCGCCTCCGCGTACGTGCGCCGCGACAGGCCGAGCAGGCCGCGGGTGTTCTCCCGGACCTTGTCGAACACCACCACGGTGTCGTACAGCGAGAACCCGAGGATCGTCAGCAGGCCGATCACCGTCGCGGGCGTGACCTCGAAGCCCACCAGCGAGTACACGCCGGCGGTGACCACGATGTCGTGCAGCAGCGAGATGAGCGCCGCGAACGCCATCCTGGTGTCGAAGTAGATCGCCAGGAAGATCACGACCGCGACCAGGAACACGGCGAGCGCGATCAGGGCCTGGCGCGAGATCTCGTCGCCCCACGACGCGCTCACCGCGCTGTCGCTGATCGCCTGCTCGCTCGACTTGCCGTTGCTGCCGATCGGGCCGAGGTCCTCGAAGATCTGCTTCTTGACCTTCGCGACCTGGTCCGCGGTCAGCGTCTCGGAGCGGGTCTGGATGGTCGACGCGTTGCCGGTGCCGACCGTCTGGGTCTCCGCCGGCGCCTCGCCCAGCGCGGTGTTGAACGACTTGATCACCTGGTCCTGGGTGATCTGGCCGTGCGAACCGTGCGCGGGCAGCTGGATCTGCGTGCCGCCCTCGAACTCGATGCCGACGTTGAAGCCGCGGAAGATCATCGAGCCGATGCACACCAGGAGCAGCAGCGCGAAGAACATGTACCAGCGCTTGCGCGAGCCGACGATGTCGACCGCGCCGGTGCCGACGTAGAGCCGGTGGAAGAAGCTTTCCTTCTTGGCGGGCTTGGCCGCCGTGCTGCCCTGGCCGGTCGGGCCGTCGGGGCTGTCCGAGGTGACGCCCGCGGTTTCGTCGCTCACGTCAGGCCTCCTTCACGTTCGCGCGGCGGCCGGGAGCGGGGCGCGTGGACTTGCGCTGCGCGCCGAGCTTCTGGACGGCGCCGAGGCCGAGATTCCGGGGGTTGGACAGGAACTTCGACTTCGAGGTCGACACCATCGCCACGAGCGGATGCGTGACCAGGTAGACGACCACCAGGTCGAGCACCGTCGACATGCCGAGGGTGAACGCGAAGCCCTGCACGTCGCCGACCGCGATGATGTACAGGATCGCGGCGGCGAGGAAGCTGACCGCGTCCGAGGCCAGGATCGTGCGCCGCGCCCTCGCCCAGCCGCGCGGCACCGCGGACCGGAACGTCCGGCCCTCCCGGATCTCGTCTTTCAGGCGTTCGAAGTAGATGACGAACGAGTCCGCGGTGATGCCGATCGCGATGATCAGGCCGGCGACGCCCGCGAGGTCGAGCGTGTACCCGATCCACCGGCCGAGCAGCACCAGCACCGCGTAGACGAGCAGGCCGGACAGCACCAGCGACCAGATCGTGAGGATGCCGAGCAGCCGGTAGTAGAACAGGCAGTAGACGAACACGACCGCGAGGCCGATGGCGCCGGCGATCAGGCCCGCCTGCAGCGAGGCGTAGCCCAGCGTCGCGGACACCGTGGTGGCGTCGGACGAGTCGAACGACAGCGGCAGCGAACCGTACTTGAGGATGTCCGCCAGGTTCTTCGCGTCGGTCTGGGTGAACTTGCCGGTGATCTGCGTGTTGCCGCCGAGGATGGCGTTCTGCACGGTCGGCGCGGACACCACGTCCGTGTCGAGCACGAACGCCGCCTGCTTGCCGATGTTGGCCGACGTGAAGTCGCCCCAGGTCTTGCCGCCCGCGCTCTTGAAGCTCAGGTCGACGATCCACTGGCCGCGCTGCTGGTCGTAGCCGGAGTTGGCGTTGGCGATCTCGGTGCCGGGGATGATCTCCGGGCCGAGCACGTACTTGGTGGCGTCCTTGTCGCCGCAGGTGACCAGCGGCTGGTTCGGCAGGTCGTTGCCCTCCAGCGGGTCCGCGGCGTTCGGCGCGCAGGTGAGCGCGGCGAGCGCCTTCTGCTGCGCGGCCTGCGCGGCGGCGGCCTCCTGCTGGTTCTTCGGGTCCTTCGGCATCAGGGCGGGAGCCTGGCGCACGGCGCGGGCCTGCTCGATCGGGTTCTTGCCCGCGTCCTGGCCGCCTGCTCCCGAGGCCGGGGCCGACGGCGTCGTGCTCGGCGGCTGCTGCGCCGGGGCGCCTTCCGCTCCCCCGCCGCCGGCGGGCTTGCTCGGCGCGGTCGCCGGGGCGCTCGGGGCGCCGGAGGCGGGAGCCGAGGGCGGCGCGGCCGGGGTGTTCGGGACCGAGGTGATCACCTCGCGGATCCCGAGCTTGGCGGTCCGGCCCAGGTTCTTCGCCTCGTCGCCCTGCTCGCCCGGCACGGTGATCACGATGTTGTTGCCGTCGAGCACCACCTCGGTGCCGCCGACGCCGATCCCGTTGACGCGGGTCTCGATGATCTGGCGCGCCTGGTTCAGCGAGTCGCGGGTGGGCTGGCCGCCGTCGGGCGTGCGCGCGGTGAGCGTGACCCGGGTGCCGCCCTGGAGGTCGATGCCGAGTTTCGGCGTCGCTTTGCCGCTGCCGGTGAAGAACACCAAGGCGTACAGCACGACCACGATCAGGGCGAAGAAGGCGAGATAGCGTCCCGGGCGGAGATGCCCGGCCGATGGTGCCACTGTGCTTCGGTCTCCTCGAACTGGCACGGACTGGATGGACCCCAAGTGGTTCGGGTGCGCGAGCCGGAAGGGGGTCCCCCGGACGCGGCTGGGCGTGAACTATGACGGCGGACACGCACGCAGCACCGAGACAGTACTCGGTGCTGCGTGAGCCCGGCGTTCGCCCGTACCGACTTTCGTAGGCTGTGGGCGGATCACTGCCCGGTGAAGCCCGGGGGCTACTTCTTCCCGTGCTCGAGCGGGGGCGCCACCTGCGCACCGGAGGTCTGCTTCTCCTCGGCGGAGATCGACTCCTGGGCCGGGGCCTCCGAAGCCGGCGCGGCAGGCGCGGCCGACTCGATGCCCGCGGTCTCGGTCTCGGCCGAGTCCTCGTTCTCCTCGGTCTCGACGACCGGCTCGACCTTCTCGCGCACCGCGAGACGCAGCCAGGTGGTGACGACGCCCGGCGCGATCTCGATGTCGATCGTGGTCTCGCTGCTCGTGTCGGCGACCGTGCCGTACAGGCCCGACGTGGTCATCACGCGGTCGCCCGGGGCGATGCTGTTCTGCATCTCCTGCTGAGCCGCCTGCTGCTTCTTCTGCTTGCGGGTGCCCATGACGAGCGGCACGGCCACCACGAGCAGCAGCAGCAACGGCAGCAGTAACTGGTTCATGACTCTCCTCGACGGACGCCTTTCTCGGCTGCCCGCGTCCGGTTTCGACGGATGTGCTGTGTTCGAGTGTGCCAGGTACCGGCGGAAACGCCACCACCCGGGCCGCTGTCCGCCCTTGTCAGGCCTGGTCGAACAGCGTCGGACCGCCCGCCTCGGGACGTCCCGCTTCCGGCGGCGGCACGAGCCCGAGGTGGTGCCACGCGGCCGCGGTCGCGACCCGGCCGCGCGGAGTGCGGGCGAGCATACCGGCCCGGACCAGGTAAGGCTCGCACACCTCCTCGACGGTGGTGGCCTCCTCGCCGACGGCGACCGCGAGCGTCGAAATGCCCACCGGTCCCCCGCCGAACGAGCGGGTCAGCGCGCCGAGCACGGCCCGGTCCAGCCGGTCCAGGCCCAACTCGTCGACGTCGTAGACCTTCAGCGCGGCCTGCGCGACCTCGAGGGTCACCTTGCCGTCGGCGCGCACCTCGGCGTAGTCGCGGACCCGGCGCAGCAGCCGGTTGGCGATGCGCGGGGTGCCGCGCGAGCGGCCGGCGATCTCGGCGCAGCCGTCGCGGTCGATCTCGATGCCGAGGATGGTCGCGGCGCGGCGGACGACCAGTTCCAGCTCGGCCGCGGAGTAGAACTCCATCTGGCCGGTGAAGCCGAACCGGTCGCGCAGCGGCCCGGTCAGCGATCCGGACCGGGTGGTGGCCCCGACCAGCGTGAACGGCGCGATCTCCAGCGGGATGCTGGTCGCCCCCGGCCCCTTGCCGACGACGACGTCGACCCGGAAGTCCTCCATCGCGAGGTACAGCATCTCCTCGGCGGGCCGGGCGATGCGGTGGATCTCGTCGATGAACAGGACGTCGCCGGGCGCGAGGTTCGACAGCATCGCGGCCAGGTCGCCCGCGCGTTCCAGGGCGGGCCCGGAGGTGATCCGGATGGCCGCGCCCAGTTCGGCGGCGACGATCATCGCCATGCTCGTCTTGCCGAGGCCGGGCGGGCCGGACAGCAGCACGTGGTCGGGCGGGACGTCGCGCCGCCGGGCGCTCTCCAGCACCAGCTCCAGCTGCTCGCGGACGCGTTCCTGGCCGACGAACTCGTCCAGTTTGCGCGGCCGGAGCGAGGTTTCCAGGTCGCGTTCGCCGGTCTGGGCGAGCGCGGACAGGGTTTCGTCGTCCGCCTCGTACCCGCCGGTGTCGAACTCGGTGACTTCGTGGTTCATCGGCGGCTACCGCTTGCGGCCCAGCGCGGCCAGCGCCGCGCGCAGCACCGACGACGTGGTGTGCCCGTCGCCCTCGGACAGCACCTTGTCCACCGCCTGCTCGGCCTGCTTGGCCGGGAACCCGAGCCCGGCCAATGCCTCGACCACCTCGCCGCGCAGCGCGCCGGGCGCGGTGACGACCGGGGCGTCGGCGGCGCCGCCGAGCGCGGTGACCTTGTCCCGCAGTTCGAGGCTGAGCCGTTCGGCCCCCTTGCGGCCGATGCCGGGGACCTGGGTGAGCACGGTGATGTTGCCTTCGACGAGCGCCGCGCGCAGCTTGTCCGGCTCCAGCACGGCCAGCGTCGCCAGCGCGAGCCGCGGCCCGATCCCGGACACCGTCTGGAGCAGGCCGAACAGCTCGCGCGCGTCCTCCTCGGCGAACCCGAAGAGGGTCAGCGAGTCCTCGCGCACGACCAGCGCGGTGTGCAGCCGCGTCTGCTCGCCGCGGCGCAGCGTGGCCAGCGTCGCCGGGGTGGCCTGCACGGCGAGGCCGACGCCGCCGACCTCGACCACCACGTGGTCGAGCCCGACGGACAGCACTTCGCCGCGTACCGAGGAGATCATCGTCGTGCTCCTGTTTCGTTCTGCTTCGTGGTGGTTCCGGCCGCCTTCGCCGCGGCCGCGAGCCGGGCCTTGTGCGCGCGGACCAGTTCGGCCGCGCGGGCCTCGGCCTCGGCGAGCCGCACCCGCATCGGCTCGCGCCAGAGGTGGCAGATGGCGAGCGCGAGCGCGTCGGCCGCGTCCGCCGGATGCGGTTTGACCTCGAGCCCGAGCAGCCGCATCACCATGGTGGTGACCTGCGCTTTGTCCGCGCGGCCGGACCCGGTGACGGCGGCCTTGACCTCGCTGGGCGTGTGGAAGACGACCGGCAGCCCGCGCCGCGCCGCCGACAGCGCCACGACCCCGCCCGCCTGCGCGGTGCCCATCGCGGTGCGGACGTTGTGCTGCGCGAACACCCGCTCGACGGCGACCGCTTCGGGCCGGTACTTGTCGAGCCAGCGCTCCACCTCGTCGGCGACGCTGAGCAGCCGCTGCGCGAGATCCTGGTCGGCGGGCGTGCGCACGACCCCGACCGCGACCGGGCGCACCGACCGGCCCTTGCCGCCGTCGACCACGCCGAGGCCGCACCTGGTCAGACCGGGGTCGACCCCGAGCACCCGCACCGTTTCTCCTTCGCCCGCGCGAACATTAGTTCGAGATGCAGGCTAACGGTCGCCGAGCGCGGCCCGGCGGACGGACACGCGAAAACGGCGGCCGAGGTGGACGCCGGATCCGCTCCGCGAGCACGATGGGGCCATGCCGGGACCGGAGGACTACGTCAAGCACCTGGGGCTGGAACCGTTGCCGGTGGAGGGCGGCCGGTTCGCGGAGAGCTGGCGCGCCCCCGAAGGTTCGGCGATCTATTACCTGCTCACCGCGCCCGAGATCTCCGCGCCGCACCGGCTCGACCGGGTCGAGGTGTTCGTGCACCACGCCGGTTCGCCAGCGCGGATGCTCCTGCTGCATCCGGACGGCGAGGTGACGCGCCCGGTACTGGGCAGCGACGTGGCCGCCGGGGAGCGCCCGCAGGTGGTGGTGCCCGCGGGGACATGGCAGGCCACGGTGTCGCTGGGCGCGTGGAGCCTGCTGGGCACCGTGGTGGTGCCGCCTTACACCGACGACTGCGTGGAGTTCGCCGATCCGGCGACGCTGGCCGAGCGCTTTCCGGACGCCGCCGACGACCTGGCCGCGCTGGGCTAGCCGGGAGCCGCGGTCAGGGGCCGTCGACGCCGGGGGTCCAGCTCTCCGGGTCGCCGCTTTCGGTGAGCACCGGCTGCCATTCGGCGAAGCCCTCGGGCGCGTCGGCGTGCCACGGGAAGTGCCCGTCCGGCGTCGCGACGATCATCTGCAGCGCCGGGAAGTCGCCGTCCGGGTAGACGAGGAACGCGGACCCGAAGTACTCCGGGTAGTGGCCTTTCGCGACGCGCTCGAAGATCACCGGCGCGCCCTCGAAGAAATCGTCGTAGCGTTTGCCGACCTCGAAGATCTCGCCGTTGGCGGAGCGGTCGACGTACGCGTCGAGCAGCACCGGGGCCATGTGGTCGGGCAGCCCGATCACGACCGCTTCGGGCACGTTGTGCAACGCCCACGCGCACGCGGTGAAGCAGTAGCCGGCCCCTTGGTCGTCGGCGGGCACGGCGATGACCGCGTTGCCCCGTTCCCTTGCCTGGGTCTCGATCCAGGCGATGAGGCTCTGCTCTTGCTCGGTGAGGGCGGAGGTCGTCACGGCGGACATTCTGCCCCACCCGCGCGCCCGAGCCCAGTCCCCGCGCCGGTCATTTTCCGCCTGCGCCAAGGATTTTCGCGGTTTCCGTTGCGCGGCAAGGGAAACCTTGCACGAAAACGGCCGCGCCCCCGGAGTGCCGGGAGCGCGGCCGTGTCGCGTGCGATTGGATCAGTCCACCTCGGCCATGACCTCGTCGGAGACGCGGAATCCGGCACAGCGCGTAGACGTTGCCCGTCCCACCGCCGAGATCAGTCCACCTCGGCCATAACCTCGACGGAGACGCGGAATCCGGCACAGCGCGTAGACGTTGCCCGTCCCACCGCCGACATCAGTCCACCTCGGCCATGACCTCGTCGGACACGTCGAAGTTGGCATAGACGTTCTGCACGTCGTCGCAGTCCTCGAGCGCGTCGATCAGCTTGAAGACCTTCTTCGCGCCGTCGACGTCGAGCGGCACGCTCACCGACGGCAGGAAGGTCAGCTCGGCCGATTCGTACTCGAACCCGGCTTCCTGCAGCGCCTTGCGGACCGGGACGAGGTCGGTGCCCTCGGAGACGATCTCGAAGCTCTCGTCGAGGTCGTTGACCTCCTCGGCGCCCGCGTCGAGGACCGCCATGAGGACGTCGTCCTCGGTCGCGTCCGCCTTGGGCATGATCACGACGCCCTTGCGGTTGAACATGTAGGCGACCGAACCCGGGTCGGCGAGCGAGCCGTTGTTGCGCGTGAGCGCGGTGCGGACCTCCATCGCGGCGCGGTTCTTGTTGTCGGTGAGGCACTCGATCAGCACCGCCACGCCGTTCGGGCCGTAGCCCTCGTACGTGATGTTCTGCCAGTCGGCGCCGCCCGCCTCCTCGCCGGCGCCGCGCTTGCGCGCGCGCTCGATGTTGTCCTGCGGGACGGAGTTCTTCTTCGCCTTCTGGATGGCGTCGTACAGCGTGGGGTTGCCGTCCGGGTCCCCTCCCCCGGTCCCGGTGCGGGCGGCGACCTCGATGTTCTTGATCAGCCGCGCGAAGAGCTTGCCCCGCTTGGCGTCGAGGTTCGCCTTCTTGTGCTTCGTCGTGGCCCACTTGGAGTGGCCGCTCATCTTTCCTCCATCTGTTCCCGCGGCCGCGTGCCTCCCGGCGCGGCCGCCGCAATCCTTGCTCAGGCTTTCCGCACGAGCTCGACGAACAGCCGGTGCACGCGCTCGTCCCGGGTGATCTCCGGGTGGAACGCCGTGGCCACCACCGCCCCCTGCCGGACGGCGACGATCCTATCCGCCCTCGGCCCGTCCGGCGGGTCCTCCGGGTCCGGCACGGTGGCCAGCACCTCGACCCCGGCTCCCGCCTTCTCGACCCACGGGGCCCGGATGAACACCGCGTGCAGCGGCCCGCCGGGCAGCCCGGCGAACGGGAGGTCGGCCTCGAAGGAGTCGACCTGCCTGCCGAACGCGTTGCGGCGCACGACGACGTCGAGCCCGCCGAGCTGCTGCTGGTCCGGGCGCCCGTCGAGCACCTGGCGGGCCAGCAGGATCATCCCGGCGCACGAGCCGAACGCGGGCAGGCCGCCGGCGATCCGCTCGCGCAGCGGTTCGAGCAGCTCGAAGGTCTCGAGCAGCCGCGACATCGTGGTGGACTCCCCGCCCGGCAGCACCAGGCCGTCCACTTGGGACAGCTCGGACGGGCGGCGCACCGGAACCGCGCGCGCCCCCGCGCTCTCCAGCATCGCGACGTGCTCGCGCACGGCGCCTTGCAGGGCGAGCACGCCGACCGCCGGCCGTGCTCCCGTAGCTGTCGCCACCCGACCTCCCGTGAGACGTTCGCATCAGCTTAGGGGGGCCGTCCGGAACGCAACCGGGCAGGTCAGGCGGGCAGCACCGGGGCCGCCGCCCACTCGCGGAGCGCTCCGGCGGCCGGTCCCGCGCCGACGTGAAGTGGACTGCTGAAATCTGTCGCCAGTGGCCACCTCGAAGGTGGTCTCCCCTGATATCAAGGCAGCCCGTCTCCTGCGGGCCGGCCTCGTCTCCCATGGTAGGCCGTTCCGGAAGCCCCAGGTCAACGCTTCCCGGCGGAAAAGTGACCGAGCCCAAGTGGATCTTTCGGCGCGGAAAGTGGCCTTCCGAGATAGCCGCGCAATGGCCTGCCTCAGCGGTCCACCGTGGTCTTAGGCTGGAGGAGAAGACCCATTCAGCTCCCCCGAGAAAGGCCCGCAAGGTGTCGCAGCAGCAGAACGCCGAACCCCAGACCGTCACCGGCACCGCGAAGGTCAAGCGCGGCATGGCGGAGATGCTCAAGGGCGGCGTGATCATGGACGTCGTGACCGCCGACCAGGCCAAGATCGCCGAGGACGCGGGCGCGGTCGCCGTCATGGCGCTGGAGCGCGTCCCCGCGGACATCCGCGCCCAGGGCGGCGTCGCCCGGATGAGCGACCCGGACCTCATCGACGGCATCATCGAAGCGGTGTCGATCCCGGTCATGGCGAAGGCTCGGATCGGGCACTTCGTCGAGGCGCAGGTGCTGCAGTCGCTCGGCGTCGACTACATCGACGAGTCCGAGGTGCTCACCCCCGCCGACTACGCGAACCACATCGACAAGTGGGCGTTCACCGTGCCCTTCGTGTGCGGCGCGACCAACCTCGGCGAAGCGCTCCGCCGCATCACCGAGGGCGCGGCGATGATCCGCTCGAAGGGCGAGGCCGGCACCGGCGACGTCTCGAACGCGACCACGCACATGCGCAAGATCCGCGGCGAGATCCGCCGCCTGCAGTCCCTGCCCGAGGACGAGCTGTTCGTCGCGGCCAAGGAACTGCAGGCGCCGTACGAGCTGGTCCGCGAGGTGGCCGAGGCGGGCAAGCTCCCGGTCGTGCTGTTCACCGCGGGCGGCATCGCCACCCCGGCTGACGCCGCGATGATGATGCAGCTCGGCGCGGAAGGCGTGTTCGTGGGTTCGGGCATCTTCAAGTCCGGCAACCCGGCGCAGCGCGCGGAGGCGATCGTGAAGGCCACGACGTTCCACGACGACCCGGACGTGCTGGCGAAGGTTTCGCGCGGGCTCGGCGAAGCCATGGTCGGCATCAACGTCGAGGACGTGCCGGAGCCGCACCGCCTCGCCGAGCGCGGCTGGTGACGTAGCCGCTCCATCTGAACTGACTGCGCGAGCGGTGAGGGACACCCGTCCCTCACCGCTCGCTTTTTGCGTTCTGCACCTGTTATGGCCGCACCAGGCTGCGCTCGTAGCCGCGTTGCCGCTCCGCGACGCTCGGACGCTCACAACAGCCCATCCGTGATGATTGAAGATGATGCAAATCGCTCACTTCAAGCAGAAACGATCGTCTACACTGAGGGCCGCGCTCAGTTCACGGACCGAAGGGCCTTCATGTCAGAGCCGTCCTCCCCCGAGTCGTTCTCGTCCGAGTCCTCCGTGTCCGATGCGGCCGGTGCGCTTTCCGCGCCGGGTTCCTTCGTGGCCGCCGAACTGGCCTCCCAGCCGCAGATGTGGCGCGCCGCCGCGGACTGTGCCGGGCCGGCCGCCGGAGTGCTGCCGCAGCCTGGCGAGCGGGTGGCCGTCGTCGGGTGCGGGACCAGCTGGTTTGTCGCGATGAGCTACGCCGTCGCGCGGGAGCAGCGGGGTCTCGGCGTCACCGACGCGTTCGCCGGGTCCGAGTACCCGGCCGGCCGCGAGTACGACCGGGTGGTCGCGATCTCCCGGTCCGGCACCACCACCGAAATCATCGAACTGCTGTCCGCGCTGGCCGGGCAGCGCACCACGCTGATCACCGCGGTGGGCGACGGGCCGGCGGCCTCGGTCGCGGCGGAAGTGGTCGAGTTGCCGTTCGCCGACGAACGTTCGGTGGTGCAGACCCGCTTCGCCACGAGCACGCTCGCGCTGCTGCGCGCTGGCCTCGGCGACGACATCGACGAGCTGGCGCGGCAGGCTGAACGCGCGCTGCTGGAACCGGTCGACGATCTGCTCGACGCCGAACAGGTCACCTTCATCGGGCGCGGGTCCGCCGTCGGCATCAGTTGCGAGGCCGCGCTGAAGACCCGGGAAGCGGCGCAGTTCTGGGCCGAGGCCTATCCCGCGATGGACTACCGGCACGGCCCGATCGCCATCGCGCAGCCCGGCAGGCTCGTGTGGTCGTTCGGCGAGACCCCGGACGGGCTGGCCGCCGAGATCGCCCGCACCGGCGCCCGGTTCGTGCACCACGATCTCGACCCGCTCGCCGGGCTGGTCGTGGCGCAACGGTTCGCGGTGGCGCTCGCGCGGCGGCGCGGGCTCGATCCCGATCGGCCGCGGTCGCTGACCCGTTCGGTCATCCTCGCCTGATGGCCGTCCTCGGCGTCGACGTCGGCGGCACGACCGTGAAGATGCGCGTGACCGACGGCCGCTCCGTGTCCGCAGAATGGCGCGAACCGACCCCGTTCGGCGACCCCGCGGCGCTCGCCGACCTGGTGGCCCGGGCCGCCGCGCGCTACCCGGTCGAGGCGGTGGGCCTGGTGGTCCCGGGGATCGTGGACGAGCGCGCCGGACGGTGCGTGAAGGCGGTCAACCTCGGCTGGGACGACGTTCCGGTCCACGACTTCGTCTCCGCTCGCCTCGACGTCCCGCTCGCGTTCGGGCAGGACGTCCGCGCGGGCGCGCTCGCCGAAGCCCGCACCGGAGCGGCGGCTGGCGACTCAGGCCCGGTGCTGTTCGCCCCGGTCGGCACCGGCTTCGCGACCGCGCTGGTGGTGCGCGGCGAGGTGCTCGACGCGGGCCCGTGGGCAGGCGAAGTCGGGCAGATCCGGCTGCCCGACGGCCGCCGCGTCGAGGAAGTCGCGTCGGCGTCAGGACTCGCACGCCGAGCCGGAGCCCCGGACGCGGCCGCTGTCGCCGCACGGGTTCGCGACGGAGACCCGGCGGCGGTCGAGGCGTGGGACGAGTGCGTCCGCGCGCTCGCGGAGCCGATCGCCTGGGCGACCGCCGTGGCCGGCTGCACCACCGTGGTCGTCGGCGGAGGCCTCGCCGAGGCGGGTGCCCTGCTGCTCGACCCGCTCGCCCGCGAGGTCGCGCATCGGCTCGGGGCGCTGCGCGCGCCTGCGATTGTCCAGGCGCACCACGGGGATCGGGCCGCTGTGGTGGGTGCGACGTTGTTGGCACTGCCATGATCATCGTCGCCACGCCCAACCCCGCGGTCGACATCACCTACCGGGTCGGCGCCCACATCCTCGGCGGCACGAACCGGGTGCTCGACGTGCAGCGGCGCGCTGGCGGCAAAGGCGTGAATGTCGCCCATGTCCTTGCGGCACTGGACATTCCCGTGCACGCAGTGCTCCCGCTCGACGGCGACGCGGGACGCTGGCTCGGCTCGGCGCTGGCGGTTCCGTTCGACGCGATTGCGTGCGAAGCCGAGACCCGGTCGACGGTCACGGTCATCGGCGACGGACATCCCACGGTGTACGCTGAGCCGGGGCCTCAACTGTCCGCCGCGGAATGGGAACGGTTCGCGGCGTTACTCGCCACCCGGCTGCGGGACGCGGAGCTGCTCGTGATTTCCGGTTCCCTGCCCCGGAACGCCGCGCCGGAGCTGGTCGGCGACTGGGTTCGGCTGGCCCGGGAAGCCGGGGTCCAGGCACTGGTCGATTCGTCCGGGCCCGCGTTGCTGGCCGCCGCGCGGGCCGGGGCCGACGTTAAGCCGAATCGCGAGGAACTCCTGTCCGCCACCGGTGCCGTCGATGAAGCCTCGGGTGCCGCGGAGTTGTCCAGGCTCGGGGCCGGGCTGGTTGTGGTGTCGCGGGGCGAGGACGGCATCGCCGCCTACACCCGGGCCGGGGTCGTCGCGGTTCCTGTCGTGCCCGGTGTGCGCGGCAATCCCACCGGTGCCGGGGACGCGGCGACCGCCGGACTGGCCGTGGCGCTCGTGCGCGGGCTGCCGTTGCACGAGGCGCTGCGCCATGCCGCCGCAGCCGGTGCGGCCGCGGTGTTGCGTCCGGTCGCCGGAGAGATCGACTTGTCCGCGTACCGCCGATTCCTGAACGGAGCGTCCGCATGATCACCCGTCCCGCCTTCGCCCGGTTGCTCGCCTCGGCCCAGGACCGGGGCGGCGCGGTGGGCGCGTTCAACGTGATCCTGCTGGAGCACGCCGAGGCCATCGTCTCCGGAGCCGAACAGGCGCGGTTGCCGGTGATCCTGCAGATCAGCGAGAACTGCGTGACCTATCACGGCGGGCTGGCGCCGATCACCGCGGCGTCGCTGGAGATCGCGCGCCGGGCGTCGGTGGAGGTGCTCGTGCATCTCGACCACATCGAGGACACCGGGCTGGTCCGCGAAGGCATCGAACTGGGCGTGCACAGCGTGATGTACGACGGTTCGCGACTGTCCTATGCGGACAATGTGTGCAGCACCCGCGAGGTGGCGGACCTCTGCCACGCGGCGGGAGTCGCGGTGGAGGCCGAGCTGGGCGAGGTCGGCGGCAAGGACGGCGTGCACTCGCCGGGTGCCCGCACCGATCCGGACGAGGCGGCGGAGTTCGTCGCCGCCACCGGGGTCGACGCGCTGGCCGTGGCGGTCGGCACGTCGCACGCGATGCTGTCGCGCACCGCCGCGGTCGACCGCGGGCTGGTGACGCGGCTGCGGGACGCCGTCCCGGTTCCCTTGGTGCTGCACGGATCCTCTGGGCTTTCCGACGACGAACTGCGCGGCGCGGTGGCTGCCGGGATGGCGAAAATCAACATCTCGACGCACCTCAACGGGCTGTTCACCGGCGCGGTCCGGCAGTTCCTGGACGAACAGCCCGAGGCGGTCGACCCGCGCAAGTACGTACGGCTCGGCCGTTCCGCGGTGGCGGCGGAGACGGCGCGGCTGCTCCGGTTGCTGGCCGGGTAAGGGAAACCGGGAGGTTAGGGTCAGGCTGAACGCGGTGCCGGAAAGCGGCACCGCGCGGATCTGCCTGCCGCCCACCGGATCCGGCCCGGCGGGCACCCCCGGACCTCGATACCGACGGAAGTCTGCTCCACCGCTTCGGCCGGTGACTTTCGCTGCCTGAGTGCGCTATACAGAAGCGCCATGTGCATTTTAATGCGCAAGAGAGGTATGCAATGAGCAGATTTAAGCAATCGCTGCGATGTCTGGCCTCAGTGCTGGTTCTGCTGGCCGTCGCGACCCCCGCCTCCGCCCACGCCGCCACCGCCCCCGCCGGGCAGCTCGGCGACCTGACCGGCGTCTCCGCCGACGGCCCGGTGACCACCCTGACCGCGGGCGCCGCGGCCGTCCGGGTCAGCTTCCCCTCGGCGGCCGCCGTCCGGGTCTGGCTCGCGCCGGACGGGACCTTCACCGATCCGGCGGGCAGCAAGATCGTGCTGCCGAACGGCAAAGCGCCCGTGCCGCCGAAGCGCACCGACCGAGGCGCCTACTGGGCCATCGGCACAGGCAAGGCCACGCTCCGTGCCTACAAGCACCCGTTGAAGTTCGCCCTCTACGACGGCGCGGACCGCAAGCAGCTCTGGGCCGAGTCCGCGCCGCTGTCCTGGACCGGGGACACCACCACGCAGACGCTCGCCCGCGGCGCCGCCGAACAGTACGTCGGGGGCGGGGAGCAGAACGGCCGGTTCAGCCACCGCGACCAGACCATCAAGATTTTCGCCGACGACAACTGGAACGACGGCGGCGCGCCCAACTCCCAGCCGTTCTACGCCTCGACGGCCGGGTACGGCGTGCTGCGCAACACCTTCTCCCCGGGCAGCTACTCGTTCGCCGATCCGGTCCGCACGACCCACGACGAGCGCCGCTTCGACGCCACCTACGTCGTCGGCGACGGGCTCAAGGACGTCATCTCCGGCTACACCGACCTGGTCGGCAAACCCTTCCTCCCGCCCATTTACGGCCTGGAGACCGGCGATTCCGACTGCTACCTGCACAACGCGAACCGCGGCGAGCGGCACACCCTCGACGCGGTGAAGGTCGCCGAGGGCTATCCCGAACACGGCATGCCCAACGGCTGGATGCTGGTCAACGACGGCTACGGCTGCGGCTACGAAAACCTCCAGCAGACCGGCGAAGGCTTGCGGGACAACAAGATGCAGCTCGGTCTGTGGACCGAGAACGGCGTGCCCAACCAGGCCGAGGAGGTCAAGGCCGGAGTCCGCGTGCGCAAACTGGACGTCGCGTGGGTCGGCCCCGGTTACCAGTTCGCCCTCGACGCGTGCGACACCGCGCACAAGGGCATCGAGGACAACAGCGACGCGCGCGGGTTCGTCTGGCAGCCGGTGAGCTGGGCGGGCGCGCAACGATGCGGCGTGCTCTGGAGCGGAGACCAGTCCGGCTCCTACGACTACATCAAGTGGCAGATCCCGACTTACGCCGGTTCGACGCTGTCCGGCATCGCCTACAACACCGGCGACATCGACGGCATCTTCGGCGGCAGCCCGCAGACCTACGTCCGCGACCTGCAGTGGAAGTCCTTCCTCCCGGTCGCGATGACCATGGACGGCTGGGCGAAGTCGGACAAGCAGTCCTGGCGCCAGGGCGAGCCCTTCACCTCGATCAACCGCAAGTACCTGCTGCTCAAGGAACGGCTGCTGCCCTACACCTACAGCTACTCGGTGCAGGCGCACCAGACCGGCGTCGGCCAGGTCCGGCCGCTGGCCCTGGAGTATCCCGACGACCCGAACGCCTGGACCGACAAGGCGAAGTACGAATTCCTCTCCGGCACGGACTTCCTGGTCGCCCCGGTCTACGACAGTTCGTCCGTGCGCAACGGCATCTACCTGCCCAAGGGCACCTGGACGGACTACTGGAGCGGCAAGACCTACACCGGTCCGACCACTGTGGACGGTTACGACGCGCCGCTGGACAAGCTGCCGTTGTTCGTCCGCGGCGGCGCTGTCGTGCCGATGTGGGCGGAGGGCACGACGTCCTGGCAGACCCGCGACAAGAGCCGGCTGGACGTCGACGTGTACCCGCAGGGCAAGAGCAGCTTCACCCTCACGGAGGACGACGGCGTCACGCGCGGCTACCAGCGCGGCGAGCAGGCCCGGCAGACGTTCACGGTGGACGCGCCGGGGTCCGGTCCGGGCACGGTGACCGTCGGGATCGGCGCGAGCGCCGGGTCCTATCCCGGCAAACCGGCGGCGCGGAACTACCAGCTGTCCGTCCACACGGGAACGAAACCGGCGGCGGTGCTGGGCGGCCACGGCATGCTGCGGCAGTACGCCAGCAAGGCGGAGCTGGACCAAGCCCGTCCGGCTGGTGGTACGACCCGTCCGCGCGCGGCGTGGTGCGGGTGAAGACCGGCTCGGTCGATTCCGGTGCCGCTCAGGACATCCGGCTGCTCGGGGCGAGCGCCGTCGGCGGGTTCTTCCCCGCCGACGACAACGCCTCAGTGCGGCTTTCCGCTCCCGCGACGGCCGCTCCGGGCCAGGCCGTGTCGGCAACCGCCAGCTTCACCAACAGCACCCCGCTGCCGGTGCGTGACGTGGCATTGTCCGTGCAGGCCAACGGTTTCCACGCGGAGGCATCGCAGGCTCCGGCGCTCGTGTGGCCGGGTCAGACGGTGCAGGTGCCGGTGCGACTCACCCCGGACGCGGGTCTGCGTCCGGCGGACTACGAGCTGACCGCCACCGCGAAGTACCAGGCCCGGCTGAGCACGCACGAAGCGACCGGGTCAGCGATGGTCACGGTGCCGTACGCAACGGTGGCCGCGGCATACGGGAACGTCGGGGTCACTGACGCGGCACACGCCGCGAACGGCGACCTCGACGGCAGCGGCAGCAGCTTCCGCGCGGAGGGCCTCGCCGAAGCGGGCTTGAAACCGGGAGCGCAGTTCACCGCGGACGGCGCTCAGGCGACCTGGCCCAACGCCGGGACCGGGAAGCCGGACAACGTCGTCGCTGGCGGCCAGACCGTCGCCGTGCAGGGCAGCGGCGCCAAGCTGGTCCTGACCGGCACTGGGACCGGGTCCGCGGCGAAGGGGCAGGTCGTCGTCCGGTACGCCGACGGCAGCACGAGCCAGGCCGAACTCGGCTTCCCGAACTGGTGCTGCGCCGACCCGGCCCAGTACGGCGCGACCACGGTCGCCTCGGTGCAGGGCAAGAACACGAAGTCCGGTCCGGCCTATCCGACGGTGGCCTACCGGGTGTTCGCGAATTCCGTCCCGCTCGACCCGGGCAAACGGGCCGTCGCGGTCACCCTGCCGTCGAACTCGGCGCTGCACGTTTTCACTGTCGCGATCGCCTGACCGTCCGTGAAGGGCTCCTTGCGGGAATCAGATTCCTTCAAGGAGCCCTTCACGGACAGGCGGATGAGGTCAGCGGCGCGGCGTCAGCTGCACGATCTGCTCGCCCGCGGTCCGGCCGTCGCCGGCCAGGCTGCCGGTGCGGTCGGTCCAAGCGCGCACCGGCGTGGTCTCGCTCCGCCGTCCCGGCTCGGCCGAAAGCGCCAGCACCAGCCCGCTGGAGCGGTTGACCAGCCGTGTCCCGCCGTTCGCCGGGACCAGGAACCATTGCTGGGCAACGCCGGAACCGGCGCTCACGGTCGGCGCGGTCCCCCAGGCACGGCCCGGAACTCCCAGTGCCAGACCGCTCGCGGGGTTGGTGATGCGGTAGGAACCGTCTCCGACCGGGGTGAACCGCCAGTTCGCTCCATCGCCGGCCAGCCACGAGGGCACGGACGTGGTGCCGGTGCGGCCCGACTGGGCGAGCACGCGACCGGAGCCGATCCGATAGACGCGGCCCGGGTCGACCAGGGACGCGGCCGGTGCGGCGGACGTGATGGTCACGTCCGCGTAGACGCCGTCGCGGCCGTCCGTGCACGAGATCGAGCAGTACGACCGGAAGGTCTTGCCCACGATCGTCCCGGTGGTCTTGCTCCCCGAGTCGACGAACCAGCGGTACCACGACTGGTCCCGGTACGAACCGGTGTCGCCGATCAGCCGCCATTTCGGGTTCGCCAGGTCCTCGGTCGCGTAGAACCGCTGCGGCCCGACCGAATCGACCGCCTCCGGCTCGCCGATGTACAGCCCGAGGTGCGCGTCGTAAGCGATGTTCATGACGAACAGGTCGGATTTCCGCGGCAGCGTTCCGGCGGCTACCTGCTGGGCGGCGGTGCCGGTGTTCGCCGGGTTGTAATCCTTCTCCGGCGGCGTGTATCCGAGCGGGTCGACGTCCGTGGGCACGAGGTTGCTTTCCTTGCCGCCGACGCCGGGCTGCGCCCATCGGCCGTCGTACCACTTCTGCCACGTTCCGGTGCCCATCTTCCCGGACATCGGCGCGCGGGCCACGTGCGCGAGGCCGCTGAACCCGCCGCCGCCCTGACCGGCCTTCGTCACGACGCGGGAACCGTAATAGACGTAGAAGTAGCCGGACTTCGGATCGGCGAACAACCGCGGATCGCCGTCGCCGTAGTCGAACGTCTGGTTCGGGAACGCCGCCGTGTCGCCGCGTTTCGTCGAGTACGGCGACGTGATCGCGTGCCCGCCGATCCGCCAGGTGCGGCCCCGGTCGGCCGACACCGCCCAGTCGATCGCGTCGTAGTGGGAGAACGAATAGGCGCCGAAGGGTTCCGGGGTGAACTCGTTGTGCACCAAGCCGTACCAGTCACCGGTATCCGGATCGACCCAGGCGCCGACGAGATCGCAGAAGTTCTTCTGGGTGTAGCTCGACCCGGCGGGCGGGTCGGTCGCCTCGCGTCCGGTCGGGCTCGTGTTGCACCGCCAGGTGGTGTCGTTGTTGCGGTCGCGCGGCTCGGCCGGGTTCACCGCGTCGCTCAGGCTCGCGTCGCGCTTGGCCGAGTCGAAGTCCTTGCCGGTGTAGAAGTCCCAGACCCGCGGGCCGTCCTTGCCGTAGAGGGCGGCGGACTGCTGGAAATAGAAGGTCCCGTCCCGGTCCAGGAACGGGGCGGCCGGCGTGTCCGTCGGGTACGGGTATTCGGCGACGGCCCCGACCGACACGGAGTAGCCGGGGTCGGCGTGCGCGGCCAAGGGCACGGTGCAGGTCCCGGCGGTGAGGGCCAGGACCGCACCGGCGGTCAACGATGTGCGGAAGCGTGGCATGGCTCGGTTCCTCGCAGGCGATCGGCATCAACAACCGACAAGAACGAACAAGTTCACACAGCTTTAGTGATCGATTGTGCACTGTCAACCCGCCATTCGACCTGCTTCGAGCAGGTCGGGCCGTTGCCGCCCGTGGGTCACGATGCCACCGCGAACCTGAGGGAAAATGTTGACAAGTGATTGGTAAGCGCCAAAAATGCGCAGCAACACGCACTGAGTGTGTGGTCTTCGACCTCGATCAGGTGGTGGCTGATGCGGTTTCACAAGCTCGTGGGCTCGACCTTAGCGGCGACGCTGCTGCTCGCCGGGTGCGGCAGCGGCGACGCGGCGGGCGACGGCACCGGGGAGAACGCGCTCCCCGGCGCGGCCGAGTTCCTTTCCTCGCCCTGTCCGGAGCCGGCGGCGAAACCGGCCGGCGGCGGGCAGCTCGTGTACTGGTCCATGTGGACCGCGGACGAGCCGCAGGGCAAGGTGCTGCAAAAAGCCCTGAAGTGCTTCCAGGACAAGACCGGTGTGAAGGTCGACGTGCAGTGGCTCGGCCGCAAGGCCTACACCCAGAACCTGGTCCCGGCGCTCAACACCGGCACCGTGCCCGACCTGTTCGACCAGGACGTCAGCAAGGTCGGCGCGGCGATCATGACCCCGGGCGGCACGCAGAGCCTCGACGACGTGTACGGCATGAAGATCGGCGAAGGCGACAAGACGGTCAAGGACGTCCTCTCCCCCACCTCGTACGACTTCCCGCAGAACAAGGACCGCGAGGGGCACAGCTTCCTCGTGCCGTACGAGATCCAGTCCAGCGCCTGGTGGTACGACAAGGCGACGGCGGGCGCCGTCGCCGCCCCGAAGACCGTGGACGAGCTGATCGGCCTGTTCGACAAGGCGAAGGCGGACGGCAAGGCGGCGCTCAGCCAGGACGGCGACATCCCGTTCTACAACATGTACTACTTCACCCAGCTGGCCGAACGCTACGTCGGCGCGGGCGGGCTGGCGAAGGCGGCGCAGGACCCGACCGGCCGCGCGTGGACCGACGTGCCCGGGTTCCGCGAGGCCGCCGCGCAGACCGCACGGATCTCGAAGTACTTCATCGACGGCTGGGACGCGGCCAAGTTCCCGCAGATCCAGCAGCGCTGGGCGGACGGCGACGCGCGGTTCCTGTACGTCGGCACCTGGGCGCCCAGCGAAACCCGCGAATACCTGGACAAGCAGGGCGCGGGCACGAAGATCGACTACGGCTCGTTCCAGTTCCCGATGCCGCCCGGCGCCACGCACGACACCGTCGAGCAGATGTCGATCGGCTTCGCTGTGCCCAAGAAGGCCAAGAACGCCGACGCGGCCAAGGCGTTCATCGCCTACTTCCTCAACAAGGGCAACCTCGCCGGCATCCCCGCGGTGGCCGACAACCTGGTGCCCCGGCCCGACCTCGCGGTGCCGGACGACCTGAAGCCGGTCAAGACCGTGATGGACGACCAGAAGAAGGAGCACGTGCTGCAGTACGACGGCATCGACGCGATCGCCGGCGGCAAATGGCAGACCGACGTGTTCGACCCCGCCGACACCGCGCTGCTCAAGGGACAGCTGACCCCGGAGGCGTTCGTGGCGCAGCTCGCGCAGAAGTCCGCCGCCTTCTGGAAGAACCAGCACTGATGGCGACTGTCACGGAGGCGGCCCGGACCGGGCGGCGGCCCGCGCTCGGGCCGCACCTGAGCCGCAAGCGCAAGCTGTTCTGGCCGTTCGCCGCCCCCGCGCTGGCGCTCTACCTCGCGTTCCTGGTGCTGCCGACGATCGCGACCGTGGTGCTCAGCTTCACCAGCTGGTCCGGCGCGGGCGACACGCCGCGGCCGCAGGGCGTCGGGAACTACGTGCGGATGTGGCAGAGCGACGCGTTCCGCTACGCCTTCGGCAACACGCTGATCTACGTCTTCCTCGGCGGCATCGGCACTTTCCTGCTCGCGTTCCTGTTCACCATGGTGCTGCGGGACATGCGCGGCGGGAAGATCGTGCGGGCGATCCTGTTCTTCCCGAACATCGTCGCCCCGGTCGCGCTCGGCATGTTCCTCGGCTTCGTGTTCAAGTACCAGCCGGGCAAGCAGGGGCTCGCCAACTACGTGCTGGAGCACCTCGGCGCGGACGCGGCGAAGTTCCTCGCGCCGGAGAACGTGACGGGCGTCATGACCGCGTCGCTGATCTGGGCCAGTTCCGGCTTCTACATCACCATCCTGATGGCCGCGGTCGACCAGATCCCGCCGTACCTCTACGAGGACGCGGACCTCGGCGGGGCCTCGCCCTGGCAGAAGTTCCGCTCCATCACGCTCCCGCTCACCTGGGACGTGGTGGGCGTGGCCGGGGTGCTGTGGACGATCAACGCGCTCAAGATCTTCGAACTCGTCTTCGTGCTCGCCGGGCCGGGCACCTACGCGCCGCCGAACCGGGCGTGGACGCTCGGCATCTACGTGTTCGACCGGACCTTCGGCTCGAACGGCACGCCGGACTTCGGCGCGGCCTGCGCCTGCGCGGTCGCGATGATCGCGCTCGTCTCGATCCTCGTCGTCCTCCTGCGCCGGTTGATGCGCCGTGACGCCATCCAGTTCTGAAGGAGACCCCGTGACCGTCACGGAAGCACCGCCGCGCCGCTCCGCCCCGGGCAAGCCCCGGCGCACCCCGCCGCGCCGTCCCCGCCCGGCTCCCGGCAGCCACAGGCTCAGCCCGCTGCGGCTGCTCGGCTCCGTGCTCGTGTGGCTGTTCACCGCGGGCAACCTGCTGGTGCTGTACTGGCTGATCACCGCGTCGTTCAAGACCCCGGTGGAGATCTTCACCAAGCCGTTCGCCCTGCCGTACCAATGGTTTCACGTCGGCAAGCCGTTCCGGAATTTCGTCTACGCCTGGAACAACGCCGGATTCGGCGACGCCGTACTGTCCACAGTGGTCCTCGTCGGGCTGGCGACGGTCGCCACGGTCGCGGTCTCCGCACCGTGCGCGTACGCGCTGACCCGGCTCGGGGTGCGCGGTTCGGGCGTGCTGACCAACGGCGTCGCGATCGGCATGGGGGTGCCGTTCCAGACCGTGATCATCCCGCTGTTCGTCGCGTTCAGCGAAATCCACCTGGACAACCAATACGGGCTGTTCGTGCTCTACGTCGCGCTGTCGATCCCGTTCACAGTGTTCCTGCTGACCGGGTTCTTCCGCTCGCTGCCCGACGAAATCGAAGAGGCCGCGGTGCTCGACGGCGCCTCGCCGGTGCGGGTGTTCGTGTCGGTGGTGCTGCCGCTGGCCCGCGGCGGCGTGGTCACCGCACTGACGCTCAACGCGATCGGGCTGTGGAACGAAACCCTGCTGGCGATCGTGTTCCTCAAGGACCAGGCCCACTTCACGCTCTCGCGCGCGCTGTTCACCTTCTACGGCGCGGCGAGCTACCAGTCCGAGTACGGCGGGCTGATCGCCGGGGTGGCGATCGTCGTGCTCCCGATGCTGCTGCTCTACGTCGTGCTCGCCCGCCGGATCATCACCGGCCTGACCCTCGGCGCCGGAAAGTAGGACTTCGATGGCCACCGTGAGCTTCACCGACACCACCCGCTACTACGCCGGGGTCGAACGCCCCGCGGTGGACGGGCTCGACCTCGAGGTCGCCGACGGCGAATTCCTCGTGCTGGTCGGCCCGTCCGGCTGCGGCAAATCGACCACCCTGCGGATGCTCGCCGGGCTGGAGGGCGTGGACGAGGGCTCGATCCGCATCGGCGACAAGGACGTCACCGAACTCCCGCCGAAGGAACGGGACATCGCGATGGTGTTCCAGAACTACGCGCTCTATCCGCACATGACCGTCGCGGAGAACATCGGTTTCCACCTCAAGCTCGCGCGCATGCCGAAGGACGAACGGGAACGCCGCGTCCGCGAAGCCGCGACCACCCTGGACCTGACCGAATACCTCGACCGGCGCCCGGCGAAGCTGTCCGGCGGGCAGCGGCAGCGGGTGGCGATGGGCCGGGCGATCGTGCGGGAGCCGAGCGTGTTCCTGATGGACGAGCCGCTGTCCAATCTGGACGCCAAGCTGCGGGTGCAGACCCGTACGCAGATCGCCTCGCTGCAACGGCGGCTCGGCACCACCACGCTGTACGTCACGCACGACCAGATCGAGGCGATGACCATGGGCGACCGGGTCGCCGTGCTGCGCGACGGCGTGCTGCAGCAATGCGATTCCCCGGTCGGGCTGTTCGAGCGGCCGCGCAACGTGTTCGTCGCGGGCTTCATCGGCTCTCCCGCGATGAACCTCATCGAGACCACAGTGGACGGTTCCGGCGCGGCGGCGGGCGACGGCACGCTCCCGCTCACCCCCGCCCAGCGGTCCGCGCTGACCGGGCCGGGGATCGTCGTCGGCGTGCGGCCGGAAGGCTGGGACATCGGCGGTGCCGGATATCGCGCGGTCGTGGAAGTGGTCGAGGAACTCGGCAGCGACCAGTACCTCTACTGCCGGACCGGGGACCGGGTGCTGACCGTCCGGACCCCGGGCATGGCGCCGTGGAAACGCGGCGAGGAAATCTCGCTGGCCCCGCGGACCGGCGCGGCGCACCTGTTCGACGCCGCCACCGGCGAACGGCTGCCGGACGCATGAGCACGATCACCCGCACCGAACTCGTGCTCCCAGCGGCCGAACTCGGCCCGGAGAATCCGTTGCCGCCGCTGCGGCGGACCGAACCGGCGGCTTCCGTGTCCAACGTGGACGAACTGCCCGCGGACCTGGCGGCGAACCTTTCCTACGGCAGGCTGGACACCGTGCTGCCGTGCCGGATGCAGGACGGGTACGGCCGCGACCGGACCGAACAGCGGCTGCCCGCGCTGGTGCTGGAGAACGAGCGGCTGCGCGCCACCGTCCTGCCCGGGCTCGGCGGGCGGCTGCATTCGCTGCTGGACAAGGAAACCGGCCGGGACCTGGTGTACCGCAACCCGGTGTTCCAGCCGGCGAACCTGGCGCTGCGCGACGCGTGGTTCGCCGGCGGCGTCGAGTGGAACCTCGGCAGCACCGGGCACACCACGCTGACCTGCGCGCCGATGTTCGCCGCCGAAGCACCCGGCCCCGGCGGCGAACCGGTGCTGCGGCTCTGGGAGTGGGAACGCACCCGCGACCTGCCGTACCAGCTGGATTTCTGGCTTCCCGACGGATCGCGGCAGCTGTTCGTGGGCGTGCGGATCCGCAACCCGCACGCCCACGACGTGCCGGTGTACTGGTGGTCCAACACCGCGGTCGCGCAGACGGCCGGGACCCGCGTGCTGGCCCCCGCGAGCAAGGCCTGGCACTACGGCTACTCCGGGCGGCTGGAACTCGTCGACGTCGCGGACGAACTCACCTATCCCGCGCGGGCCAAGGCGGCGGCCGACTACTTCTTCGAGGTCGGCGGTCCGCCGTGGATCGCCGCCGTCGACGCAGCCGGATACGGGCTCGGGCAGGCGTCCACGGCGCGGCTGCGCGGGCGGAAGCTCTTCGTGTGGGGCGAATCCGCGGGCGGGCGGCGGTGGCAGGAATGGCTCGCCCCGGGCATGGAGGGGTACCTCGAAATCCAGGCCGGGCTGGCGCGGACGCAGCTCGAACACCTGCGGCTGCCCGCGGGCGCCGCGTGGGACTGGCTGGAAAGCTACGGCCCGGTCGCGGCCGACCCGGAGATCGCGCACGGACCGGACTGGCCCGCCGCGCTCGCCTCGGTCGCCGCCGAACTGCCCGCCGCGGAGGAATTGGACCGGCGCTGGCGCGAATGGCGCGCGGTCGCGGATGCTGCGCCCGGAGAAATCCTGGCGACCGGATCCGGCTGGGGCGCGCTGGAAACCCGCCGGATGCTGACGGAACTGCCCGGCACGCCGTATCCCGAGGACAGTCTCGGCGCGGCCCAGCAACCGTGGCTGGATTTGCTCGATGGCGTGGCGCCCCGGGGCGACCCCGCCGCCGAACCGCCGGACACCCTGGTCAACCGCCACTGGGCCGAACTGCTGGAGGCGGTGCCCGACGAAGGTTGGCTCACCTGGTACCACCGGGGAATCGCGCGCTGGGCGGCAGGCGACCGCGACGGCGCGAAGGCCGCGTGGCACCGGTCGGTTGAGGCAGAGCCGAACGGCTGGGCATGGCGCAACCTCGCCGTCGCCCAGGACGATCCGGCGCGCACCGCGGAGTACTACCGGCAGGCACTGGACCTGCTGCCGAAACTGGCTCCGCTCGCCGTGGAAGCCGTCGCCGCGCAGCTCGCCGCCGGAGATCCCGGCACCGCGCGGGAAATGCTCGAGCCGTGGCCGGCCGAGGGCCGGTTCGCGTTGCTGCGGGCGCGAACCTCGCTCGCGCTCGGCGATCGCGAAGGGGCGCGCGAGGTCTACGAGCGCGGCTTCACCGTGCCCGGGATCCGCGAGGGAGAGACGTCGCTGAGCGATGTGTGGCACGCGATCTCGCCTGGCCCGCTGCCCGCCGAATACGATTTCCGGATGAAAACCGGTGGTGGGGCCGGATGAGCGCGACCGGCCAGATGGGTGAACAATGGCGCGGCGGCGGGCGCGCAGGGAATGGGTCGAAGGGAGCACAAGCCGATGGCTCGGCATGAACGGTTGAGCACACTGTTGGACCTCTTGGCGAAGCGGGAGAAACTCGACGTCGAAGAGGTGGCCGCGGAGCTGAACGTCTCCGCCGCCACGATCCGCCGCGACCTGGACCATCTCGCCGAACAGCAGCTGCTCACCCGCACCCACGGCGGAGCCGTCGCGAACGACCTCGCCTACGACCTGCCGCTGCGGTACAAAACCGCCCGCCACGCCCCGGAAAAACAGCGGATCAGCGCCGCGGCCGCGGCACTGGTGTCCAACGGCATGGTCGTCGGCCTCAACGGCGGCACCACGACCGCGGGCGTGGCGCGGGCGCTGGCCATGCGCGCGGATCTCGCCGACGCCCCCGGCCTCACCATCGTGACCAACGCGCTCAACATCGCGCACGAGCTCGCGGTGCGGCCGAACATGAAGATCGTCGTCACCGGAGGGGTCGCCCGCCCGCAGTCCTTCGAACTGAGCGGCCCGCTGGCGACCCTGGTGCTCAGTCAGCTCAGCCTGGACCTGCTGTTCCTCGGGGTGGACGCGCTGCACCCGGCCGCGGGCGCGTTCGCCTGCCACGAAGGCGAGGCGGACATCAACCGGCTCATGGTCAACAACGCCGCCCGCGTGGTGGCGGTGGCGGACAGCTCGAAACTCGGCCGCCGCGCCTTCGCCCGCATCTGCGACATCACCGACATCCACGAAGTCGTGACCGACAGCGACGCCGATCCCGACGTCACCGCCGCGCTCAAGGCCGCCGGAATCCCGGTCCAGATCGCCTGAAACCCGGCTCCGGCCCGCCGTCCGCCGCTGCTCCCGCGGACGGCGGTTCTGTCGTGCCCGAGTCCATTCAGGACACCCCCGTTCCGCGACCCGTTCCCGCTCACCGGGCCTTGACAAAGCCGCTGCGCGATGTGCTTACTACTGCAAGTTCGAGCGTCACCTTGAGCATATTCACGCAGAATAGGAGGCTCCAGTGCCTCGACGACTCGCGTACGCGGCGGCCGGGCTCATCCTCACCGGCTCCGTCGCGACTCCTGCCGCGGCGCAACCGCTCACCTCGATCTCCGTGCCGCGCGGTCCCGACTCCCCCGGCTACCAGCTGCGCATCGACACCGCCCGCCTCGGACTGAGTCTTACCCGCGGCGGCGAACAATTGCTGCGCACCGCGTCCGACGCGTTCACCTTCGACGGCGGCGTGGCGACGCGCGTGCGGTCGATCTCGCGAGACGGCGCGACCGTCGTCGCTACCGCCGACAGCACGGCGGGCCGCCCGGTGACCCTGCGGATCACCCCGCACCAGGACCGGTTCGATCTGAAGTGGACAGTGGACGGACTCGCCGCCGGACAGCGCGCGACCCACTTCGACCTCACGACGTCCGGCTACTGGTACGGCGGCGGCGAAACCAGCGAAGGGAAAGCCCAGCCGTATCCGCTTTCCGCCGGAACGGTGGACGAGCCGGAGTTCTCCCCCGCCAGCTACATGATGCAGGAACCCTACTTCTTCACGTCGAAATCGGTCGGGCTTTTCGTTCGCACCGCGCAGCCGATGAAAGTCGCGATGGCAGGCGGCCGCGCCGACCTGACCGTGACGAACTCCGCGGAATACTCGAGCACGGTGTTCGTGGAGTCGAACCGCCGAGCGGTGTACGACGACTACGTCGGCGAGGTCGGCAAGCCCGCCAAGAGCGACGCGACCGACGCCGAGTACGCGAGTCCACTGTGGAATTCCTGGGCGCAGTACTACCGCGACATCGACCAGGACAAAGTGCTTTCGTGGGCACACGACCTGAAAGCCGCGGGCGTCGCCGGGCACACCGTGCAACTCGACGACAAATGGGAATCCAACTACGGCAACCTGACCTTCGACCCGAAGACGTTCCCGGACCCGAAGAAACTGGCCGACGGCATCCACGCGATGGGCCAGAAGTTCGGGCTGTGGACCACGTTCTGGATCAACCTCGACTCGGCGAACTACGCCTACGCCCGCGACCACGGCTATCTGGTGCGCGCCAAGGGAAATCCGGCCCAGCCGTGCACGGTGACCTGGTGGAACGGCACCGCGGGCATCATCGACCTCGGCAATCCGCAGGCCCGCGAGTGGTACACCGGCAACCTGCGCAAGCTGATGGCCGACTACGGCGTCGACGGCTTCAAGTTCGACACCCGCTTCTTCGACGACCGCTGCGCCGCCACCGGGAACCTGACACCGCAGGACTACCAGAAGCTCGGCGCGGACATGACCGACGCGTTCGACCAGCAGGGCGCGGGCATCCGCACGCACTGGGGCAACCAGCGCTACGGCTTCGTGATCCGGGCGGTCGACGCGGACACCACGTGGGACGGCCTGCGCACCTCGCTGCGCCGGGCGTCGGCGATCTCGGCCAACGGCTACCCGTTCGTCGAGACGGACATGATCGGCGGCTCGAACAGCATGCCGCCGCCGTCGCGCGAGGTGCTCGTGCGCTGGGCGCAGGCCGCGTCGCTGATGCCGCTGATGTACGCGTCGACGTCCCCGGTGACCACGGTCGACACCACCACCGGCAAGCCAGTCGCCTACCCGGCCGACACCGCGAAACTGTACGCCAGCGCGGTCCGCACCCACGCGAAACTGGCGGGCTACCTGAAAACCCAGGTACAGCAAGCGGTCGCGGACGGCACGCCGATCATGCGGCCGGTGTACTTCGACTTCCCCGCCGACCACCGCTTCGACACCGTCGACGACGAGTGGATGCTCGGCCCCGCCCTGCTGGCGGCCCCGATGATCACCGCGGGCGCCTCCCGCGACATCGCGCTGCCTTCGGGACTGTGGTTCGACCCGCACACCAAGCGAGTCGAAATCGGCGGCCGGACCCTGCACGATTACGCGGCGCCGCTGGACACGACGCCGATGTTCGTCCGGATCGGCGCTCCCGGCTGGACGGAGCTCGCGGCGAAGCTGTAAGTCGCCGACTGGGCGGTCATTCGGCGTCTCGGCGGATGACCGTGACCCCCGCAGCTCGCCCGCATTTCCGCCGCGCACCTCGCCGCCTGTCGGCAATCGGTGGAAACGCTGGGCGAGTTGTGTTCTTTCACGGCGGGAACTGACCGGAGCCGACGACTAGACCCTCGCGCTGCTGCGGCGCGGGTTCGACGGCGACGAAGAAGTCAATCCGGCCTACCGAGACGTCCTCTACTCGATCGACGGACATCCGGTGACCGCGCTGGAGCCACGGCACGTCGCAGCGTTGCACGGCATCACCCGGAGTCGGTCCGCGCCGTCGTGCCGTCGTCCCCGGAGCAGATCGAGGCCGAGCTGGCTCGCTCGCGCGGACGGTAACCGGCGACCTAGCGGGGCAGCATTCGGCGCGATTTCTATGCGGAAGCCGGGAGCTGGCCGTCGCGCTGTGGTGGGACTGACCCGTCAAAGCCCCCGCAAGACCCGCTCCAGCGCCGCCCGGCCCGCAGGTCCCCAGTGCGGTTTCCCGCCGGGCAGGCCCTGGTCCCCGTTCTGTCCCATGAGGATCAGGAAGAGGCTCTTCGTCGCGGCCAGCCCGCGGGCACGCCGGATCGCCGCCTCGTCCGCCCGCGCGTAGCTCTCGAAAAACCGCGCGGCCGTGCCCGTGGGGAGCAGCACCCAGGCGGCGGCGAGATCCCACGCCGGATCACCGGCGAACAGGTCGCCGAAGTCCACGATGCCCGAGAGGGTTCCCTCCGAGACAACAACATTCGCCGGATGCAGGTCGCCGTGCACCCACACCGGCGGACCCTCCCACGCGCGGGCCGCGACGGCGTCGTCCCGGACTGCCCGGACGTCGTCCGCGAGGCTGTCGAGGGCAACAGCCTTAAAGAACTCCTCGAAGCCGCCCGTGCAATCCCGGGGATGGGCACCGCGATCCGCGGCGATCGGCGCGTCGGCGGGGGCCTCCACGTGGAGCGCCCGGAGGAAATCCGCGAGCGTGTCAGCTGCGTGGGCGCCGCGGCTGATCGTGCCGTGGTCGAGCGGTTCGCCGGGGACCCACGTCATCACGGTCCAGTGCTTGGGGAAACGCTCGGACGGTTCGCCGAACCGCACGGGCGCCGGCACCGGGAGCGGCAGACGCGGGGCCAGCACCGGCAGCCACCGGCGTTCCTTGAGCTGAAGCTGCGGGGTGGGGTCCATCCGCTGCATGCGGACGGCGAGTTCGTCCCCGAGCCGCCACATCTGGTTGCCCCAGCCGCCCGCCACCTCGCGGATCGGCAGACCGGCCAGGTCCGGATGCTGGTCCCGGAGCAGGTCGCGGACCAGATCGGCGGTGACCTCGGGGGTGGGCATGGGAAGGGACAGTACCGAGACGGCGGCCGACGCAGCCTGACCGGCCGCAGTCAAGATTGCCTCCACTTCCCGCTTGACACGATCTGCAGTGCGCGCTATAGAAATGGATATACGCGATAGCTGACCTGGGTGCCGAAACTACGTAGCCGGGGAGTGGTCGACGATGCCGGACACCATCAGCCGCCAGGGCGCGACTGCCCGCGAATTCGTCGAGCTGATCTGCTCCGATCCAGTCTGGTTGCGCGCCGAGTTCGAATCAATCGTGACCGCCGCTGTGCTCCCGCCGTTGCACCCCAACGACTTTCCCCCGCGCAGCACCGGAAACCCAGCCGAGGAGCGGGTTCCGGCGAGCTTGTGGCGGGCTTGGCCGCCAGAGCACCGGGAGCGTTCTCCTCCGGCAAACCGCAGGCACCACACCCGACAGCCGTGACATCTCTGGGGAGGTGATACCGGAGACGGGGAAGGTCTGCCACGACGCCCGGCCGAAGAGGCTCGCACAGCCCCGGCATCGCGTCTCGTGACGTGGTCCCGCGACCGCCCCGCCGCAGCACAGCACAGCACGGTTGCTTTTCACCCGAACTGGTTCCGGCCCCGCCGCTTGCGTCCGGCGGGGCCGGATCTCCGCGACAGCCCCGACAAGCGAACGCCCGCCCCGGCGGCGGGCACGTGGGAAGGAGAAAGGGAGGCGCATGGTCATGTTGATGCGAACTGACCCGTTCCGGGAGCTCGATCGGCTGACCCAGCAGTTCTTCGGCGGCAACGGCACCGCCACCCGTCCGGCGGTGATGCCGATGGACGCCTACCGGTCCGGCAACGACTACGTCGTGCAGTTCGACCTGCCCGGCGTCGCGCCGGAGTCGATCGACCTGGACGTCGAACGCAACGTGCTGACCGTCAAGGCCGAACGCAGGCCCGACTACGGCGAGGACGCGGAGGTCCAGGTCTCCGAGCGGCCGCGCGGGGTGTTCTCCCGCCAGCTGTTCCTCGGCGACACCCTCGACACCGACAGCATCAAAGCCGACTACGACGCGGGCGTGCTCACCCTGCGGGTGCCGATCGCCGAACAGGCCAAGCCGCGCAAGATCGCCATCGGCGGCAGCGGCGGAGCCAAGCAGATCCGCGCCTGACCGTCTCGATACCGGCCCCGCCCCGCGGCGGGCGGGGCCACGAGCTCTCCGCGGTTTCCCGCCCCGCAGCGGCGCCGTGCTGCGCCCGCTCGGACGAGGACTGTCCAATCGCGACGTCGCCGCCGGGCAGGGCCGTTCGGCTGAATCGCTTCGACCGGTGATTGCCGGGAACTCGTTGAGGAAAGCGGCAATACTCAACGGAGGTCGTACTGGATGTCGATCCCCGAACCCGGCCCTCCGTTGCTGTTGATCGTCAGCCATCCGTGGTCGTACACGTCCGCGAGCTTGTACTCGAACCCGAAGTCGTACTTCTTGTCTCGGCCGAACGTCCCCGGCATCTCCCCCAACTGCATCGCCCCGTGCGGCGATTTGCTCTCGCCGCTGTCCGGATCCGTGACGTAGACGACCGGGCCCAGCGCCAGGCTCAGGCCGCTGTTCAGTTCGGAGTCGGTGCTGGTCTCCACGTGCACCATCACCGCCATGACCTGTTCGGAGCCGTACTTCGACCGCTGCTTCGCGATCTTGGTGACGGTGAACGACGGATCCGTCGGCGCGACAGCCGAAGAACGCGAGAAGTGCACGACCTCGCCGACCTTCTTCACCGGATTGCCCCGCGGGCCGGTCGACCCGGCGGACTGTGCCGCCTCGGGCATGGACGGCGCGGCGGACGACGCCTCCGTAGTAACGGTCACGGTGACCGTTGGCGGTGCGCTCGCCACCGCGGCATCGCCATTCCCGGAGCAGCCAGCGGAAAGCGCCGCTGCGGTCGCCACCGCGCAGAGCAGCAACGACGAACTTGGTCTCATCAAGGAACTCCCGGTCGATCAGCATGACGACGCGACCGCACCGAAGGCTTTCTTCTCGATCGCAGCACACAAGTCGCAATGACCCGATCGACCGTTACGAAAGCTGTCCACACCAGAGCGAATCCGTCGCACCTCCGGTCGGCGGTAGCGCGCCACCCCGCTCTCCGCCACCCTGGGCAGTCGAGGACGGGAGGCCGCACGTGAAGGTCGTCATCGCCGGCGCGGGCATCGGCGGGCTGACCGCTGCCCTGCGGCTGCACCGCGAAGGCATCGAATGCGCGGTGTACGAACAGAGCACCCGCGTCGCCGAGCTCGGGGTCGGGATCAATGCCTTGCCGCACGCGGTCAAGGAGCTCGCCGCGCTCGGGTTGCTCGGCCAGCTGGACGAGATCGGGATCCGCACCCGCGAGCTGTTCTACACCCATCGGCTCGGGCAGGTGATCCTGCGCAAGCCGTGCGGGCTCGACGCCGGGTTCACGCTCCCCCAGTACTGCCTGCACCGCGGCAGGCTGCGGAACATGCTGCTGCAAGCGGTCCAGACCCGGCTGGGCCCGGAAGCGGTGCGGACCGGGCATCAGCTGACCGGGTTCGAGCAGGACGCGCAGGGCGTGCGGGTGCGTTTCGCTGAGCGGGAAAGCGGCCAAGAGGTGACCGTGGCCGGGGACGTCCTGGTGGCGGCCGACGGGATTCACTCGGCCGCGCGGTCACTCCTGTTCCCCGAGGAAGGACCGCCACGCTGGAACGGGGTCTTGATGTGGCGCGGCGCCACCGACTGGCCCGCGTTCGGCGGCGGCGATTCGATGATCGTCTCCGGCGGCACCGCGGCCAAGCTGGTGATCTATCCGATCGGACCGGGCCGGAGCGCGGGCACCCGGCTCACCAACTGGGCGGTCTGCGTTCAGACCGGGCGGCCCGGCGACCCTCCCCCGGACCGGCAGGACTGGGCCAAACCCGGCGACCGCGCGGAGCTCGCCCGGCACGTCGGGCGGTTCCGGTGCCCGGAGGTCGACCACGCCGCGCTGGCCGAGGCCACCGGGGAGATCTTCGAATTCCCGATGTGCGACCGGGACCCGCTGCCCGCCTGGTCGCACGGACGCGTGACGCTGCTCGGCGACGCCGCCCATCCGATGTACCCGATGGGCTCCAACGGCGCCGGCCAGGCGATTCTCGACGCGTCCAGCCTCGCCGCACAGCTGACGCGGCACGCCGATCCCGCCGAGGCGCTGCGCGCGTACGAAGCCGACCGGCTGGCCGCCACCGGCGAGATCGTGCTGCGCAACCGCCGGGGCGGCCCGGAAAACGTCATCGACGAGGTCGAGCGGCGCGCGCCGGACGGCTTCGACCGTCTCGAAGACGTCATCGACGCGGCGACGCTCGACGCGATCGTCAGTGGCTACGCACAGGCTTCCGGGGCGTCCCAGCAGCAGGTGAACCGCACCTGAGGTCAGGTGCCCTCCACCGAACCGGGCGGCAGGAAGTCGACGTCGTGCAGCGCCGACACCCGGACCACCTCGGCCGGGTCGGTCAGGTTGTGCAGCTTGTCGAACAGCGTCGCCAGCTTCCCGGCCGGGCTCACCCAGAACAGTCCCCGGGTCATGCCCTCGCTGCGGTTGTAATAAGCGTGCGGGAGCCCCTTCGGCATCCGCACGGTGTCGCCGGGGCCGGCGGTCTCCCACTGGCCGTCGAGGTAGAGCGTGAAGACGCCCTCCAGGATGTAGATGTGCTCGTCCTGCGTCGGATGGACGTGCGGCGGCACCCCGGTGCCGGGCGGATCGAGGGTCTCGAACGCGAAGCTCGATTCGCTGGCCGCCTTCATCGAGTAGGTGTGGCCGAGCACGTTCCACACCTTGTTCCGCATGCCCTCGCGGGCGGGCGTGATCCCCTTGGGCAGGGGACCTAGCACGATTTCCTCGCCGGTCATCACACCTCCTGGCCGATGGTTTCGTCCGACAGGGACTCTGCGCTATCCGGACGCCGGTGTACAGGTGCCATTCACGAGAACGCGAGAACGCCGTCCGCGAGAACCGGTGTCCCGTCCGTCGTGCAGACCTCGAAGGCGACGGCACCGGGAAGCGTCCGGCCCGCGTGGACCGACAGGGTTGTCCCAGGGAAAACCGGGTTCGTGAAGCGGCATTCGACCCCAGTGGGCTCGCCCGGGTAAACGCGGATCCGCGCGCATCCGCTGTAGACGACCGCGTTGGTCGCGCGGCCTCGAAGGACTCGATACGGACGAGTCCGGCAGCATCGGACGGCTCGCGCTTTAGCAATGGGGCCGCGATCTCGTCGCCTTCGCGCGGGTGCCCGCCGCGGTACGTGAGGGGAACCCTGGGGGAATCTGATTCCGTCAGGGTTCCCCTCACGGCTTTGAAACTTAGCTGCGCGGGCGCTCAGTTGTACTCGGAGATCTCCACCCCGAACGTCCCCGGTTCCAGTGCCTCGAAGATGTGCGGCACGTCCCCCGGATAGCAGATGTAGTCGCCCGGCAGCAGCTCCACCGGGTCGTCCATGATGCCGATCCGCGCGCGGCCGGCGCACAGGACGGTGTGCTCGACCACGCCGCTCATGTGCGGATCCGACCGCCGCGGGACGCC
Source organism: Amycolatopsis sp. La24 (assembly GCF_029087445.1). Taxonomy (NCBI): domain Bacteria; kingdom Bacillati; phylum Actinomycetota; class Actinomycetes; order Pseudonocardiales; family Pseudonocardiaceae; genus Amycolatopsis; species Amycolatopsis sp. La24. The sequence continues at coordinate 21,058 of NZ_JARACH010000063.1, read as the reverse complement.
GGGCTCGGCGCTGACCAGGTAGATGTCCCGGCGCGCCGCGGACGGGCACGCGGACAGCAGCGTGCACGCGTAGTCGGCGTGTTCGGCGAACACCGTCGGGCCCTTGCCCGCGCGGATCACCTTCACCTCCTGCCGTTCCGGTTCGACCAGCCGGGAGAACGGCACGTCCAGCGCGACGCCGAGCGCCCACAGCGTCTCCACGCTCGGGTTGCCCGCCCCCGATTCCAGCTGGGACAACGTGGATTTCGCCAGGCCGGCCCGGCGCGCGACCTCGGTCAGCGAGAGGCCGGCGCGGGCCCGCTCGCGGCGCAGGGACGCCGCGATGATCTCCAGCGGCGCGCCCGTGCTCTCGTTCGGCATGTGTGTTCGCTCCATCAGTCTTCTCGTTCGCCTTGACGAACAGGCTCCGACGTGTTCAGCATAGGACACTATGCGTTCGATTTGGCGAACACTCGACCGCGGCCTCGCCCGCGACATCGGTCTCGTGTGCCTGGCCGACACCCTCGTAGGCGTGTCCTACGGCGCCATCGCGGTGGGCTCCGGCTTCCCGCTGTGGGCGCCGATGCTGCTCTCCCTGCTGGTTTTCGCCGGCGCGTCGCAGTTCATGTTCGTCGGCATCGTCGCCTCGGGCGGCAATCCGCTCGCCGCGGTCGCCGCCGGGCTGCTGGTGAACGCGCGGCACGTGCCGTTCGGCTTCGCGGTCGGCGACGCGCTCGGGCGCGGGCTGCTCGGACGACTGGCCGGAAGCCACCTGATGATCGACGAATCGGTGGCATTCGCGCTGGCCCAGCGCGACGCGGCCCGGCGGCGGGCGGCGTACTGGGCGTGCGGCGTCGGACTCTTCGTGTGCTGGAACCTCGGGGTCGTCGTGGGCGCGTTCGCCGGGTCCGCGATCAGCGACACCGACGCGTTCGGCCTGGACGCCGCCTTCCCGGCGGTGCTGCTGGCGCTGGTGCTGCCGTCGCTGAAGGACCGGGCGTCGCGGCTGCCGGTGCTGATCGGCGTGGTGGTCGCGCTCGCGGCCACTCCCCTGCTCCCGGCGGGCCTTCCGGTGCTGCTGGCGCTGGTCGGAGTGGTCGCGGGCGCCGCCGCGAAAGAGCCGAAGTCCCTGGAAGGAGCGCACTGATGGACGGCGCGGAACTGATCATCGCGACGCTCGTGCTGGCGGCCGGGACGTTCGCGTTCCGGCTCGCCGGGCCGCTGCTGCGCACGAAAGTGCGATTGTCCCCGAGGGCCGAACGGCTGATGGCCCTGTCGGCGGTGGTGCTGCTCGCCGCACTGGTCGCGACCAGTGCACTGACCGAGGGGCCCGAATTCGCCGGAATCGCCCGGCCCGCCGGGGTGCTGGTGGGCGGGGTGCTCGCGTGGCGGAAGGCCCCGTTCGTGGTGGTCGTGATCGCGGCGGCGGCGACGGCGGCGCTGCTCCGGCTCGCCGGGGTGCCGTAACCGTTCCCGGAACAATTGCGCAGCGAATTCCTGACGGAATTTTCCGCGGTCGATCTTCCGGCAGGAAAATACCGATCAGGCGCGGGAGACGAATGCTCGTCCCCCGCGCCTGGTCGGCAGGGAAATCAGTTTCGGTTCATCGAGCGGAAACGGCTCGCGAACCGGTCGTGCCGACCGCACCGCACGTCGGTTCGTCCGGCTGGGCGGACACGCTCACCGCGTCCCAGGCCGCCTTCACCGAATTGAACTCGGTGCAGCCGTTGGGGAACAGGTTCTTCGCCGCGGTCAGCGTCCAGGTGCGGTAGCTCTGGTAGGAGCTGCCGCTGGTCTTGAGCAGCATCGCGTTGTAGAAGATCTGCACCGCGGTCTTCACGCCGAGCCCGGTGACCGTGGAGTTGTTGCAGGTCGGGCTGGTCGGCTGGCCGTTGGTCGGGTTCGACCCCTCGGCGAGGAGGTAGAACCAGTGGTTGCCGGGGCCGGCCGCGGCGTGCACCTCGGTGCCGGGAATCGAGCTGTCGTAGCAGTTCGCGTGGCCGAGCTGGGACGGGTCGTACATGTTGCGGATCGGCCCGCTGCCGACGAGGTTCACCTGGTTGCCGACGAGGAAGTCCGGGACCGCGTACGGCGCGGGCTCGTTCGCGAACCACTCCGACGAGGCGCCGAAGACGTCCGCGACGAATTCCTGGGTGCCGCTGCCGGACATGCTGCCCGGGGTGTGGTCGTCGATGCCGTGGCCGAACTCGTGCCCGATCACGTCGAGCGAGCCGATCCACTGGCCCGCGGTGTTGTTCCCGACCTGGACCTGGGTGCCGTCGTAGTAGGCGTTCTGCTCGTTGAGGCCGACGCGGATCGGCCAGGCGCCTCCGTTGCCGTCGAAGCTGTTGCGGCCCAGCCATTGCGACAGCATCTTGTTCTCTTGCTGGATGCCGTACAGCGCGTCGGCGCAGCCGGTTTCCCGGTCGGTCTCGTCGCCGTTGCCCCAGCTGTCCGTCGACTTCGTGAAGGTCTGCTGGGTGTCCGCGTCCTGGCAGCTGAGGTTCGCGATGTTCGGGTCGGTCATCGAGTATCCGCCCGCGCCGTCCGAGGACGTGTCGAGGTGCAGCGGCTCCGGGCCGTTCCAGACGCCCTGCGCGTCGCCGTACGCCACGTGTTCCTGCGTGTGCAGGACCTTTCCGGTCATCGCGTCGACGACGACGTCCAGCTTGCTCGGCCCTTCCGCGTTCCGCCCGGTCACCCGGGTCGTCCAGGCGAGTTTCGGGCTGCCCAAGGCATAAGTGGCGAGGGTCGCGGGCCGCACACTGTCCACTGTGGGCACTTGGGTGCGGGCGATCGCCTCGGCCTGCTTGGCGGTCAGCTTCGGCGACGTGCTGGGCAGGTCGATCGCGGCGGTCTGCGCGACCGAGGTGGCGAGCACCTTTCCGGCCGAGTTCGTGGCCACGACGAAGTCGCCGCCGATCACCGGGAGACCCTTGTACGAGCGGTCGTACGGCACGTATTTCAGGCCGTTGACCGACGAGATCACCTTGTGCTGCTGGAAAACGTCGTCCTTGCCGGCGTGCAGCGCGGCGGGCCGGGAGGCGACCAGCGCCTGCGCGGCGGTGGCCGCCATGGCTTCGGCGGCCTGCGGACTCTGCGGTTCGAGCGGTTGCGCGTGTGCTGCGGTGGCCGTGGTGACGGCCCCGGCCAGCACCCCGGCTGCGAGCAGCACGAGCGGTCGGCGCGATTTCATCGGCGGTGTTCTCCTCCGGACAGGCCGGATCAGGCCCGGGGGTGGGGGCCGGATTCGGAAGTGGAATGGGATCGAACCCCGTCAAGAGTCGGGTTTTTTCCCACTCCGGACAACCGACGAAGGTCGTTAATTTATCAACTTCGGCGCATGGATCCCGATTTCCGGTTCCCGCTTTCCGGGAATTCCGCGTTCCGCCCAAGAATCGCCACTCGCCCACCCCGGCAGCAGTCCGGCGTTCCGGATGAATCCGGCGGCAATGAGCCGGTTAGTCCTTTGTAGACAGTGGGATTTCCGCTGTCCATAGTGGACTCGACCGGTCCGGCGCGCCGGGCTCCCTAGATGAGCGAACGGCTGGTCCCGGGCCGTTCGCCTTGCTTCCCGGCGGGTCGCGGGTGTGTGATCGGAGACACAGTTCTTCCATCCGCCGTCGCTGAGGAGGCCGTCATGGCCGACAAGCAGAACAGGAGTGCCGACCCCGGGGCCGCCGTCGCTGTGGACGACCCCGCCAAGGTGCGCAACGTCGTCCTCGTCGGGCCTTCCGGTTCCGGGAAGACCACGCTCACCGAGGCACTGCTCGCCGCGTCCGGCACGGTGCCGCGCGCCGGTTCGGTCGTCGAGGGCACCACGGTGTGCGACCACGACCCCGCCGCGGTGCGCCAGCAGCGCTCGGTCGGGCTTTCCGTCGCCCCGGTGCTGCACGCCGGGCACAAAATCAACCTCATCGACACCCCGGGGTACGCCGATTTCGTGGGCGAACTGCGCGCCGGGCTGCGCGCCGCGGACGCCGCGCTGTTCGTCGTCTGCGCCGCCGAGGGCGTGGACGCCGCCACCGTCGCGGTGTGGGAGGAATGCGCGTCGGTCGGCATGCCGCGCGCCGTCGTCGTGTCCCGGCTCGACCACCACCGCGCCGACCCGCTCGCCGAGATCGCCGCCTGCCAAGCCGCCTTCGGCGCGGGCGTGCTGCCGCTGTACCTTCCGGCGCCGGACGGCCTGGTCGGGCTCGTCACCCAGCGCCGCTACGACTATTCCGCCGGCTACCCGCCGCGCGTGGGCGAGCCGGACCCGGCCGTGGCCGAGGAGTTCGCCGAAGCCCGCAACGAGCTGATCGAGGGCATCATCGCCGAGAGCGAGGACGAGACCCTCATGGACCGCTACCTCGGCGGCGAGGAGATCGCCGAGGACGTGCTGATCGCCGACCTCGAGACGGCCGTCGCGCGCGGTTCGTTCCACCCGGTCATCCCGGTGTGCGCGACCAGCGGGGTCGGGCTCGCCGAGGTGCTCGACGGCATCGTGCGCGCCTTCCCCTCGCCGCTGGAGCACACCCCGCCCGGCGTGACCAGCCCCGACGGCGCCGAACACGCGGCGCTGTCCGCCGATCCGGACGGGCCGCTCGCCGCCGAGGTCGTGCGCACCGCGGTCGACTCGTACGTGGGACGGGTTTCGCTCGTCCGGGTGTTTTCCGGGACGCTGCGGCCGGAGCACCCGGTGCACGTCTCCGGCCACGGCCTCGCCGAACGCGGCCACGAAGACCACGACGCCGACGAACGCGTCGCCCACCTCTACTCGCCGCTCGGCGCGAACCTGCGCGAGGTGCCGTTCTGCGTCGCGGGCGACCTGTGCGCGCTCACCAAAGTGGGGTCCGCGGAAACCGGCGACACGGTGTCGTCGCCGGACGATCCGCTGCTGATCAAACCGTGGCGGATGCCCGAACCGCTGCTGCCGGTCGCCGTCGTCGCGAAGTCCCGCAGCGACGAGGACACGTTGTCCCGCAACCTTTCCCTGCTCGTCGCGGGCGATCCGACCCTGCGCCTGGAACGGAACGCGGAGACCGGGCAGCTCGTGCTGTGGTGCATGGGCGAGGCGCACGCGGAGGTCGTCCTGTCGCGGCTGCGCGCGGGCGGCGCGGACGTCGGCACCGAGCCGGTGCGGATCAGCCTGCGCGCCACGTTCGCGAAACCGGCGCGAGGCCACGGACGGCACGTGAAGCAGTCCGGCGGGCACGGGCAGTTCGCGGTGTGCGACATCGAGGTCGAGCCGCTGCCGCGCGGCGGCGGATTCGAGTTCGTGGACAAGGTGGTCGGCGGCGCGGTGCCGCACCAGTTCATCCCGAGCGTCGAGAAGGGCGTGCGCGCACAGCTGCAACGCGGCGTCCAGGACGGCTATCCGGTGGTGGACGTGCGCGTGACGCTGACCGACGGGAAGGCGCACAGCGTCGACTCGTCGGACGCGGCGTTCCAGACCGCGGGCGCGCTCGCCCTGCGGGAAGCGGCGGCGGCCAGCCGGATCTCGCTGCTGGAACCCCTGGACACGGTCGAGGTGAGCCTGCCGGACGAACACCTGGGCACGGTGCTGGGCGACCTGTCCTCCCGCCGCGGCCGCGTGCTGGGCACGGAATCCGGCGAAGGCGGGCACACCGTCGTGCACGCCGAGGTGCCCGCGGCGGAACTGCTGCGATACGCGGTGGATCTGCGCTCGCTGACCTCGGGAACGGCGACGTTCACTCGGCGGCATGCCCGCTTCGAGCCGATGCCGCAGGGAGCCGCCGTCCCCACCTGAGCGCGTCTCGTGCGTGTTGATGCCGGTTAGAACCGGCACCGCCGCTCACGACCTGCCCACGAGGCAAGCGCCCCAATGCCACATTGGGTGCATGTGACGCACCGAATGCCACATTGGGTGCGTGGGACGCACCCAATGCCGCATTGGGGCGCATCGCCGCTCGCGAGTCAGAACTCGAAGCCGCCCGGCCGCCCGTTGCGGTCCGCCACCAACCCGGCCAGTGTCGCGATCGCGATTTCCGCCGGGGTGCGCGAGCCGATGTTCAGCCCGACCGGCCGGTGCACCCGCGCGATGTCCGGTTCCGCCACGCCCAGCGCGCGCAGGGCTTCCACGTGCGGTCCCGGATGCCGCGGGTTGCCCAGCACGCCCACCCACCGCGTCGGCGTCGCCAGTGCGGCTTGCAGGACCGTCCCGAGTTCCGGGCGGTGGTGGTCGGTCACGACGACGTCCGCGTCCGCTCCCGGAGACGGCGCGGTGGTGCGGACTTCGACGCCTTCCGGGGCATCGCTGGCCCGCGCCTCGTCCGGCTCGAACAGCACGGCGTGGTAGCCCAGATCGGCCGCGTAGCGCAGCAGGTATCGGGCCACCGGCGAGGCGAACACGGCCACCAGGGTCCGTTCGGCGGGCGGTTCTTCGACCTCGCCGTGTGCGACGGCGCAGGCATCGGGTTCGGTCGTCATGCGCCTCAGTCTGCCTCAGAGGTCCGGCTCGGCGAATTCGAAGTACTCCGGCAGCGGCGCGGTCCCGGCGAGCTTGAAGTACCGCACCTTCCGGCGCCGCCGCAGCGCCAGCGTGTCCCGCACGGCGTCGTTGTGCACGCGGCGCGCGATGACGACCCGGTGTTCGGCGTCGGTCAGTTCCTCGGCGAGCACGACCGGCAGCCGGGACCGGTCGATCGGGGCCAGGACCAGCGTCAGTTCGTTCTCCGCGGCCTCGCGGTCCGGCCGCGCGGCAGCCTCGGCGCGAGCGGCCGCGGCGTGCAGATCCGCGCCGTCGTGCAGCACGGCGGCGACGGCTCGGGCTACCACGGCTCGGCGCGCGAGAGCGGCTTCCAGAGCGGCCCAGCCCGCGTCGGTCCGGACGTGCAGGCGGTCGAGCCGGTTCGCGGTCGCTACCAGGAACAACCCGCCGAGCACCACGATCGCGGCCGCCGCCACGAGCAGCCACACCAGCACCGTCACGCGAGCTCCCGCTCCCCCGCCGCGACCAGCCGGGGATCCGCCGCGATGGCCGTCTCGTACACCCGCAGCACCTGCGTGACCACGACTCCCCAGTCGTACGCGGTCACCCGCTCGCCCGCCGCGGCGGCGAGCGACGCGCGGTGCGCCGGGTCGCCCAGGAGTTCGCGCAGGCCGTCGGCCAGGGAGACCGGGTCGCCGGTCGTGGTGAGCATTCCGGCGCGGCCGTCGTCGAGGACGCGGCGGAACGAGTCGAGGCCGCTCGCCAGCACCGCGGTTCCCGCCGCCATCGCCTCGGTGAGGATCATCCCGAAGCTTTCGCCGCCGGTGTTGGGTGCGCAGTAGACGTCCACGCTGCGCAGCGCACGCGCCTTCGTCTCGTCGTCGACCTGGCCCAGCAGCTCGATGTGCGGCCACAGCTGCGGCCCGGCCATCCGCCGCAACTGCTCCGGCTCGCCGCGGCCGACCACGAGCAGCCGCAGGTCCTCGAACTCCGGCAGCAGCCGCCGCGCGGCCTCCAGCAGCACGTCCATGCCCTTGCGCGGTTCGGTGAACCGGCCGACGAACCCGATCGTCCCGCCCGCCCGCGGGTAGCCGTCCAGCGGCAGCGCGCGGGAAAAGAAGTCGACGTCCACGCCGTTCGGGATCTCGACCGCGTCGCCGCCCGCGTGCTCCACCTGCACCCGCCGGGCCAGCGCGGACACCGCGATCCGCGCGGTGATCTTCTCCAGCAGCGGACGCAGCACCGGCTGGAACGCCGCCAGCGTCCGCGAGCGCGTCGTCGCGGTGTGGAAGGTGGCCACGATCGGGCCGTCCGCGACCTTCAGCGCCAGCAGCGACAGGCTCGGCGCGGCCGGTTCGTGCAGGTGCAGCACGTCGAAGCCGTTGTCCCGGATCCAGCGCCGCACCCGGGCGTAGGAAACCGGCCCGAACTGCAGCCGCGCGACCGAGCCGTTGTACGGGATCCCCAGCGCCTTGCCCGCCGGGTGCACGAAATCCGGCAGCTGCGCGTCCTCGTCCGCCGGGGCCAGCACCGACACCCGGTGCCCGCGTTCGAGCAGCGCCTTAGCCAGGTCGATCACGTGCCCCTGGACCCCGCCCGGAACGTCGAACGAGTACGGGCACACGATCCCGATCTTCAACCCGCGCGCCACCCGGGTCAGCTCGCTTCTTCCAGCGCCGTCGCCGCCGCGTCGGCGGGCCAGAACGGCTGCAGCATGTGCCAGTCGGCCGGATGCGCGGCGATGTCGCCGGCGAACACGTCGGCCAGCGCCTGTGTCGCGGCGGGCACCTCGGCCCGCGCGGTGACGCGGATGCGCGGGTGGATCCGGATCTCCCAGCCGTCCTCGGTGAACCAGCAGCCGGTCGGCAGCAGCGCCGCGCCGGTGGTGGCCGCGAGCCGCGCCGGGCCGGGCGGCAGGTGGGTCTGCTCGCCGAAAAACCGCACCGGGATCCCGGACGACGTCAGGTCCCGGTCCCCCAGCAGGACCACCACCTTGTTCTCGCGCAGCCGCCGCAGCAGCAGCCGCATCGCCGCGCTGTCGCCGGTCAGCGGCACGATCTCGAAGCCGAGCGACTCCCGGAACGACACGAACCGGCGGTACAGCGATTCGGGCTTGAGCCGTTCCGCGACCGTGGTGAAGGTGCCCGCGTAGCTCGCGAGCCAGACTCCGGCGATGTCCCAGTTCCCGCTGTGCGGCAGCGTCATCACCGCGCCGTTGCCCTCGGCGAGCGCGGCGTCGATGTTCTCCGCGCCGGTCACCGTCACCTGCTTCGCGACCGCCGCGTGGTCCATCGCCGGGAGCCGGAACGTCTCGAACCAGTACCGCGCGTACGACCGCATCGCGCGCCGCACCAGCTCGTCCAGCTCCGCTTCGCCTGCCTGCGGCACGACGCGCGCGAGGTTGGCACGCAGCTGCCGCACTCCCCCGCCGCCGCGCCGCGCGGCCATGTCGGCGCCGAAGGCGAACGTCGCCGACCCGAACGACTTCGGCACCCGCCGGACGAACCGCCAGCCCGTCGCGTAGCCGAACTCGCTGAGCCGCTGGGACAGTGTGCTCACGGTTGCGCCCCGCCTGCCGATGAGTCGGCCTGTTTCGCCGCGGCCGCCCGCGCCGCGCTCGCGACCGCCGCGGCCCGCTGCAGCAGCGTGACCACCGACAGCACGGCGAGCAGCCACAGCGTGATCTCGACGGTGTAGGGCACGCCCAAGCCGTGCAGCCCGGTGCCGACGAGGGCGATGATGAGCCGCTCCGCGCGTTCCACCAGCCCGCCGTCGGCTTCGAGGCCGGACGCTTCGGCGCGCGCCTTCACGTAGGAAATGACCTGGGCCAGCACGAGGCAGATCAGTGCGGCGGCCGCGGCCCGGTTGTTGTGGTCCTGGACGAAGCACCACCACGCGATCGCGGCGAACAGCGCGCCGTCGACCAGCCGGTCGCACGTCGCGTCGAGCACCGCGCCGAAGGGCGTGCCGTACCCGCGGGCGCGGGCCATCGCGCCGTCGAGCAGGTCGAGCATGGCGAAGCCCCACACGGTGAACGTGCCCCACAGCAGCATCCCCTGCGGGAAGAACGCCAGCGCGCACGCGACGGCGCCCGCGGTGCCGAGCACGGTCATCGCGTTCGGGGTCAGTCCGGCGCGGACCAGGGCGGCGCCGATCGGGTCCGTCACACGGGAGACCGAGGCACGGGCGAAAATGTTGAGCATCTTCCTCGTCTGTGCACCTGATTCGGGGGCGGGTGGGCGACGAAAGCCTATCGACCCCGCTGTCCGAACCGGACCCGCCCGCCCGCGACCCGCCGGAACGTCAGCCGGATTTCGGCAGTTCGGCGAGCGGCGCGGCCGATTCCGCCGCCTCCTCGGCCTCCCGGACGGCCTGGCACTTGGGCCGCAGCCCGGCCAGGATCGCCTCGGAAATCTCGCCGAGCTGGCGCACCTGCTCGGCGCTCAGCTGGTCGAACAGCGTCTCCCGGACCGCCTCGACGTGCCCGGGCGCGGCCTCCTCCAGCGCGGCGAACCCGGAGTCGGTGAGCACCGCCCACGACCCTCGCTTGTCCGTGGGGCACGACTCGCGCTGGACCCAGCCCTTCGCCTCCAGCCGCGCCACCGCGTGCGACAGCCTGCTGCGCGACGAACCGCGCACCGACGCGAGTTCGCTCATCCGCAGCCGCCGTCCCTCCGCTTCGGACAGCGCGACGAGCACCTCGTAGTACGTGTGCGGCATGCCCGACTCGTGCTGCAGCTGTCCTTCGAGGTGGGCGTGCAGCAGCGAACTGGCCTGGGCGTAGGCGCGCCAGACCCGCTGCTCTTCGTCGGTCAGCCAGCGTGGTTCGGACATATCGTCATCATACGCTGGTTGAGCACTCAATTACCGCCGCGCGACGGGCCTCACCACGCGCCCGCGAGCAGGTCGCGGGTTTCGCCGAGCAGCTGCGGCAGCACCTTCGTGTGCCCGATCACCGGCATGAAGTTCGCGTCGCCGCCCCAGCGCGGCACCAGGTGCTGGTGCAGGTGCGCGGCGATGCCCGCCCCGGCGATCACGCCCTGGTTCATCCCGATGTTGAACCCGTGCGCCGCCGAGACCGCCCGGATGACGCCCATCGCGTGCTGGGTGAACTCGGCCAGCTCGCGCGTCTCCTCGGGCGTCAGGTCCGGGTAGTCCGCGACGTGCCGGTACGGGACCACCATCAGGTGCCCCGGGTTGTACGGGTACAGGTTCAGCACCGCGAACACGGTTTCGCCTCGCGCGACGATCAGCGCGCGCTTGTCGTCGCCGAGACCGGGCAGACGGCAGAACGGGCAGCCGTCGGACTCCTCGCCCTCGGGCTTGTCCTGGCCGCGGATGTAGGCCATCCGGTGCGGGGTCCACAGCCGCTGCAGCGCGTCCGGGACCCCGACCCCGTCCTGTTCGACGAGTTCCGGCTCGGTCACTTCAGGATCTTCTCCACGGCCTCGGCCGACGGCGACGCGTTCTCCCGGCGCTCGACCCATTCGGCGATCGCGTCGACCGCCTGGTCCACCGGGATCCCGTTGATCTGGCCGCCGTCGCGGAACCGGAACGACACCGCGCCCGCCTCCGCGTCCTTCGCGCCGGCCAGCAGCAGGAACGGCACCTTCTGCGTGGTGTGCGTGCGGATCTTCTTCTGCATCCGGTCGTCGCTCGCGTCGACCTCGACGCGGATCCCCTTGGCGCGCAACGCCTTCTCCACGCCGCGCAGGTACTCGACCTGGTCGGCGGTGATCGGGATGGCGACCGTCTGCACCGGCGACAGCCACGCCGGGAACGCGCCCGCGTAGTGCTCGGTCAGCACGCCGAAGAACCGCTCGATCGAGCCGAACAGCGCGCGGTGGATCATGATCGGCCGCTGGCGGCTGCCGTCGGACGCGGTGTACTCGAGGCCGAACCGCTTGTTCTGGTTGAAGTCGAGCTGGATGGTCGACATCTGCCAGGTGCGGCCGATGGCGTCCTTCGCCTGCACCGAGATCTTCGGGCCGTAGAAGGCCGCGCCGCCCGGGTCCGGCACCAGCTCGAGGCCGGAGTCGACGGCGGCTTGGCGCAGCGTCTCGGTGGCCTCCTCCCACTCCCAGTCCTCGCCGATGAACTTGTCCGAGTCGCCCCGGGTGGACAGTTCGAGGTAGAAGTCGGACAGGCCGTAGTCGGCCAGCAGGTCCAGCACGAACTTGAGCAGCGACCGCAGCTCGGACGGCATCTGCTCCTTGGTGCAGTAGATGTGCGAATCGTCCATCGTCAGGCCGCGCACGCGGGTGAGGCCGTGCACGACGCCGGACTTCTCGTAGCGGTAGACGGTGCCGAATTCGAACAGCCGCAGCGGCAGTTCGCGGTAGGACCGCCCGCGCGAGCGGAAGATCAGGTTGTGCATCGGGCAGTTCATGGCCTTGAGGTAGTAGTCCTCTTCCTCGAACTGCACCGGCGGGAACATGGTGTCCGCGTAGTACGGGAGGTGCCCGGAGGTGTGGAACAGGTCGCCCTTGGAGATGTGCGGCGTGTTCACGAACTCGTAGCCGGCCTCCTCGTGGCGGCGGCGCGAGTAGTTCTCCAGTTCGCGGCGGATGATGCCGCCCTTGGGGTGGAACACCGGCAGGCCGGAGCCGATCTCCTCGGGGAAGGAGAACAGGTCCAGCTCCGCGCCGAGCTTGCGGTGGTCGCGGCGCTCGGCCTCGGCGATGCGCTCGAGGTGGGCGTCCTGCGCCTCGGCCGATTCCCACGCGGTGCCGTAGATCCGTTGCAGCTGCGGGTTTTTCTCGTTGCCGCGCCAGTACGCGGCGGCGACCCGGGTGAGCTTGAAGGCCGGGATGAACTTGGTGGTGGGCACGTGCGGGCCGCGGCAGAGGTCGCTCCACACGCGCTCCTTGGTGCGCGGGTCGAGGTTGTCGTAGATGGTCAGCTCGCCAGAGGAGGAACTGTCCACCTCCATGACCTCGCTGGTGTCCACAGCGTCCACATCGGACTTGAGGTCCACCAGCTCGAGCTTGAACGGCTCGTTCGCCAGTTCCTCTTTGGCCTCGTCGGCGGAGGCGAACACGCGGCGCGAGAACTGCTGCGCGCCCTTGACGATCTGCTTCATCCGCTTCTCGAGCTTCTGCAGATCCTCGGGCGTGAACGGCTTTTCGACGGCGAAGTCGTAGTAGAAGCCGTCGCGCACCGGCGGGCCGATGCCGAGCTTGGCGTCCGGGAATTCCTGCTGCACGGCCTGGGCGAGCACGTGCGCGGCGGAGTGCCGGATCACGCTGCGGCCGTCCTCGGTGTTCGCCGCGACGGCCTCGACCTGGGCTTCGGCTTCCGGCGCCCACGCGAGGTCGCGCAGCTTCCCATCGGCGTCGCGGACGACGACGATCGTGTCCGGGCCCTTGGTGGGCAGCCCGGCTTCGCGCACCGCGGCGCCCGCCGTAGTGCCCGCCGGCACCACCACGCGCGGGGCGGGTACGGCGGCAGCTGACGACGGTTGGGACACGATCGGACTCCTTTGGGAGATGTGACTGAAACGGCTTCCGCTGATGCTAGCCGTCGGCGGGTTCGCCGATTCGACCGCCGTCAGCCAACACTGCCCCCGGACGCCGAAAGGCCGCCCCGGGCGTGCGGGGCGGCCTCTCGGCGGCGCGGGAAGGATCAGAGAGTGTCGACGACCTGGTCGAAGTCGAGCCGCGGCAGGCGGTCGAACCACGGGTTCTCGCCCGGCTTGCCGATGTTCACCGCGACGAGCGAACGCCAGTTGTTGCCGGAGAAGAACTCCTTGTCGACGCCCGCGGCGTCGAAGCCGGTCATCGGGCCCGCGGCCAGTCCGGCGGCGCGCACGCCGATGATGAAGTAGCCGACCTGCAGCAGCGAGTTCAGCTTGGAGAACTCGACGCGGCCCGCCTCGTCGGCGAAGTTGTCCTTCACGCCGGGGTTGTGCGGGAAGGTCTGCGGGATGTTCTCGTGGAAGTCGACGTCCGCGGCCAGGATCACGGTCAGCGGCGCGGCCTCGGTCTTGGCGCGGTTGCCCTCGGCCATGTGCGGCAGCAGGCGCTGCTTGGCCTCGTCGCTGCGGATCACCAGCGCGCGCAGCGGCTGGGTGTTCATCGAGGTCGGGGCCCACTTGACGAGGTCGTAGATCGCGCGGACCTGCTCGTCGGTCACCGGCTCCGAGCTGAAGCTGTTGGCCGTGCGCGCCTCGCGGAACAGCAGGTCCTGCACCTCGGCGGGCACCTGCAGCTGCTGGGACTCTGCGAAAGTAGTCATCGGTTCGGCGTTCCTTCCGTGCTGTCGCCTACGCACGGCACCAACATGGTTGAACGCTTGACTATTTCGCTCACGGCTCGGTTGTGACTCAGCGCACAGGAAGGCCGCCGGTCCGTTACGGGACCGGCGGCCGCGGGCGGAACGATCTTCGCAGGTCAGTAGGCGCCCTGCCCGGCGAGGACCGCGCGGAAGGTCTTCCAGAGGATCACCAGGTCCAGCGCCAGCGACCAGTCCTCGACGTAGCGCAGGTCGAGCCGGATGCTCTCGTCCCAGGAAAGATCGCTGCGCCCGCTCACCTGCCACAGCCCGGTCAGCCCCGGCTTCACCAGCAGCCTGCGGCGCGCGGCCGGAGCGTACGTCGCCGTCTCCTCCGGCAGCGGCGGCCGGGGCCCGACCAGCGACATCCGCCCGGAGACGACGTTGAACAGCTGCGGCAGTTCGTCGAGCGAGTACCGGCGCAGCAGCCCGCCAACCTTGGTGACCCGCGGGTCCTTCTTCATTTTGAAGAGCGGCCCCGCGCCTTCGTTCGCGTTCTCCAGGTCGCGCCGGATCAAGTGGGCGTTCACGACCATGGTGCGGAATTTGAGCATGGTGAACGCTTCGCCGTCCTTGCCGATGCGCCGCTGCCGGTAGACCACCGGACCGCGGTCGCCCGCCTTCACCGCTACCGCGATCGCCAGCAGCACCGGGGAGAACAACGCCAGCAGCAAGGTCGCGCCGCAGCGGTCGACGACCTCTTTGACCAACCGGCGCCCGCCGGTGAACGCGGGCGCGGTCACCCGAAGCAGCGGCATGCCCAGGACTCCGCTGACGTTCAGCCGCGGCCCGGCGACCTCCATCAGCACCGGCGCGACGACCATTTCCGACGAGGTGCCTTCGAGATCCCAGGCGAGCCGCTGCAGCCGCTCGGGATTCCAGTACTGGTCGGCCGTGATGGCGACGACCCGGTACCCGCCGCGGCGCACGTGCCGGGACAGCTCCTCCAGCCGCCCGACGACCGGGACCCCGTCGATCTCCCCGTGCCCGGTGGACGTGCAGACCGCCTCGACCCGCCATCCGACGTGCGCCTCGGTCCGCGTCCGCTTGATCAGGTCCGCGACCGTTTCCGCGCTGCCCGCCGCCATGACCGGCAGCAGGCACAGCCCGCGCCGCCGTCTCCGGTGCAGGATCTGGCGGAGCACGTATCGCTGGGGAAACAGCACTAATGCGACGGCGGGAACTACGAAAAACACCCAGGGCTGCACTTCGAGCGCGCCGAACAGCAGTCCGCCGAACGCGACCAGGACCGCCGCGGTGATCAGCGCCCGGCCGAGCGTGCGGTACTCCTCGGGGCCCTCCCCCAGCACCCGGGCGCTCCAGGCCCGGCTGGCCGGAAGGGCGCAGAGGATCGCGAACGCGGTGCCGAACGCGTGCATGTCGTGCGGCGCCAGCCGGTCGATGACGAAGGCGCTGATCGCGATCACCACGCAAGCCGCGACGAGATCCGAAGCGATGACCGTCCGGCGGTAGCGTTTCTCCCACTCCGCAGCGTGCGTTTTCGGCGGATCTCCTTCTTCCCGCGAGGACGCCGGGACGGGATCGAGCCGGTCTTCCGAGGCGGGATCCACGCGGTCCTCGGCGGCGGGGTCGAGCCGGTGCTTGCCGACGGGCTCCAGCCGGTGCTTGGCGGCGGAGTCGAGCCGGTCTTCCGCGGCCCGGCCGGGCGGCGGCACCGCTACGTCGACCGGCGGCGCGGGAACCGCCCTGAGGTCGACCCGCGGCAGCCCGACGCTGTCCGCGGGCCATGACCGCACCGGTTCTTCCATCAGTCCTCCCGCGCTGCGCAAGCTCCCCGGACCTGATCGCCACCGGCACGCTGAGTCAGGGCCGATGATCACAATCGGTGATCACGAGACGGTCCGGCTCCACGTCGCCGAAGGTGTGACACTCGCCAAGGTATCGGGTGGTCAGCGAGCGGTGTTACAGAGATTTTCCAGCCACGGCCTGCGAGTCTTTCCCGTCAGGAAGCACCGGGAAGATAACGGGGATGTCACGATGGGTCACGCTCACCCGGCAACGGAAATTACCCGCTGTAGTCAAGTTTCCCACTACCTACACCGAACGGCCCAGCAGACCCGCAGCCGAATCAGCTCCCCCGCACGGGTCATCACCCGAGCATGCGCCCGGCCCCAACCGCCGTTCGGGCACAAGCTCTCCGCCGACCCGCCGATTTCCCTTGCCCGCAGCGCAATCCGCTCCGGAATGCGGAGGGCCGCCCGGTTTGCGGCCATTCGGCTGGTCTGAACCATCCGGGGAGGCCCTCCGCCCGCCAGGCCGGGCGTCCGCCGCACATTTTTCGCGGACTGCCGCCGTGTTCTCACCGCGATCAAGTCCACACTGGACACCCGGCCGAGTCCTGGCTCACTCCCTCCGAATCGGAGAGCGCCCCCTCCCAGAACGAAACTGCCTCGGCTCAGGCAGTCGGCGGTGCGGCGGCCGTGGCATTGAGCGCAGTAACCACCGCTTGCTCCTCGAACTCGAAGTGCGCCTCCAGCTCACCAGCGAGCCGCTCCAGTTCCGCACGCAGCCGCACCGGGTCCGATTCACCGGGGACGAAGCTCTCGACCAGTTCCCGGATCGAGTCCTGCAGGCTCGCCACCACCTGATGCTGTTCGGCGAGCTGCGCGATCACCGGCGCGAGCGCGGGGAACTGCTCGGTCAGAGAAGGGAACACCACGGAGTCCTCGCCGACGTGATGCCTGCGCAGCGCGGTGCAGAAGCTGAGGCAGTGGGTCCGCATCTCCTGCGCCAGGCCCGGTTCCGGCCGGACGATCGCCGTCGCGCGGCCGTTGGCCAGGTCGTCCGCCTGCTCGCGCAACGTCCGCAACTCCGCGCGAAACCATTGGTGCACCTCGACGAGCCAATCGCCCATGCCTTTGACCCGCTCGTCGATCCGATGCACAACAACCACCGGAATTTCCCGGGTCGTTTTCGCCTGATAATCGCCGTAACCCGGAGCCTCCGCGATTACCTGCGCGAAAAGCTTCTCGTACGCGGCACCCCGCGGAATGGCCGCCATCGCTTGGTAGGCCTCGCCGCCGACCTCGACGGTCACCAGCGGGTTCCGGCGGATGTTGTGGTACCAGCCGGGATGGCGGTCCGCGCCGTTCGCCGAGGCTACGACCACTCCGTTTCCCTCGATCTCCAGGTAGCCGAGGAGCACCTCTCGGGGCAGGCCGGTCCGCGCGCCGGTCGTCGTCAGCACCGCCAGCGACCAGCCTTCGAACATGCCGCCGAGGGCACCGCGATTCGCCCGGAACTCGGCGATCAGCCGGCGGTGAAAATCGTTGCTCACACAATTCCTTTCGGGTTTTCGGAAAGGAGGAGTCGAGCACAGAAAAGGGCACGCGAAAAGACCCCGCAGGCACAAGGCATGGCGCAGCGATCCGGTCGACGGATCCGCGGAACTGCGAGAGACGGAGAGCCCGATCTCTGTGCTGGCTGGTTAGCCGCTACCTCCATGCGTAGGCCCATACGGGGCGCACGGCTAAATTAGCACAGCTTCCGAACCTCGTGCGGCGAAGGCCGAATCCTTTCGCCGGGCCGGTCGCTCTTATGGACGTGCGGCCACGAGGCCGGCACGACGAAGGAGGCTCGATGACCCTGATCATTGTCGCGGCGGCAGTCGTGGCGGTCCTGGTGTGCAGTTGCGTGGTTTTCCTGCGAGCGCGCGGAAGGTCGAAGCGTGGCTGAGCCCTGGCCGGCAGAGCAGCTCGTGGCGGCGGCGCAGCGCGGCGACGAGGCGTCGATCGCCGTGCTGGTGTCCGGCGCGTACCCGCACGTGCGGCGGTTCGCGTTCTCGTTGTGCGCGAGCAGCCAGGACGCCGAGGACGCGGCGCAGGAGGCGATGATCGTCCTGTTCCGCAAGATCGGAACGCTGCGGGCGACGGCCGCGCTCGCGTCGTGGATGTTCCGGATCGTGCGCAACGAATGCCTGCGGCGGGCGCGGGCTTTGGTGCAGCGCGACGAGCCGGTCCCGGAAGCAGCCGGCCCGTCCGCCGAGGAAGACGTGCTGAGCAGGCTCGAGGTCGAACGTCTGTCCGCCGCCGTCGCCGCGCTGCCCGCCGATCAGCGCGGCGTGCTGATCATGCGCGACATCCAGGGTCTGCCGGGTAAGACCGTCGCCAAGTCGCTCGGCCTGAGCACGGCGGCGATGAAGTCGCGCCTGCACCGTGCCCGCACCGCCGTGCGCGCCCGCCTGGATCTCCCGGAGGAAGACCGATGAGCACCCGACCGTCGTTCGCCAGCAAGTCCCTGCCCGTCCATCTCGCCCGCGGGGCGATCGGATTCGGCCTGATCGCCGCGTCGATCGCGCTGGCCCCGGTGCTCGGATGGGCGAGCGTGCTGTTCCTGCCCGCGGGCGTGCTGGCCCTGCGCGGATGTCCGACGTGCTGGGCGATCGGGCTGGCGCAGACCCTCTCGCGGGGCCGCCTGGAACGGACGTGCGCCGACGGGCAGTGCCGGATCTCGACGAGAGGTTCCTGAACTGGCTGGCCCCACCGTCTTCTCGCGTGCACGCCGTGCGCGACGCGACATGCCAGTCCGGACCGGACCAGCCCTGGAGACGCCGATGGCCTGCCGGCGAAGATCGTCGGCAGGCCATCGGACGCTGCTGGTGGGCGATACTGGGATCGAACCAGTGACCTCTTCGGTGTGAACGAAGCGCTCTCCCGCTGAGCTAATCGCCCGCTCGCGGTGCGGATCCAGCCTACCCCACGACTTTCGGGGGCCTGCAAACGGGTGGTTTGATCCGACTACAGCGCGTCTGCCAGCGAATACCGTCCGAACAATCCCGAGCTAACCAAGGCCTTGCCCGGGCGGGGGCGCGTGCGGGCGTCCGCGACATCCGTGCGACGGTGCTATCGCACAGCGGCCGAACCGCGCAAGATGTACTGGTGGCTCCCCACCGGGCGCCCGCTGAAGGCTGCGCGGCACGGACGGCGACGGACCGGACGGACCTCGGAGCAGACGGTCTCGAACGGGTGATCTCGAGCGCACTCGCGACGGATCCGGGCTCCTGGTGCGTCTCACCGTTGTCCTCGGTCGTCCGGGCCGGGAAGGGAGACGAAGGGTAGGACGATGCGCAACGATCACGTGACGCTCCGCTCGACGGCGGTCTTCGACCTGCTGGCGCCGCGGACCCCGGCGGTTCCGGTGAAGGTGGAGCTGCGCTACGACACCCGCGACCCCTATGCCGTCGTCGCCGCCTTCCGCACCGGGCGGGCCGGCTGGGTCGAATGGGTCTACGCGCGCGACCTGCTCGCCGACGGCCTCCTCGCCGACGCCGGCGACGGGGACGTCCGCATCCGGCCCTCGGTGGAGGACCCGGAGTCGGTCCTGATCGAGCTGAACTCGCCGTCCGGGCACGCCATGTTCGAGGCGTCCGCGCAGGAGCTGGCCGATTTCCTCGACCGCACGTACGACGTCGTGCTGCCGGGCAACGAGCACCTGTGGGTCGACGTCGACGACGCGCTCACCCACCTGATCCCGAACGATCTGGCCTGATCACCGGCCCGCGAGCGGGCCAACAACCCCCCGGTGCCAGGACGGTTGCCGGGGTCCGATATGGTTTCTTCACACCACGGCGACGGGGTGCGGACCGGAATACCGGCACCGCCTCAGACCCGAGGTAGTGCGGACGTAGCGCAGCTGGTAGCGCATCACCTTGCCAAGGTGAGGGTCGCGGGTTCGAATCCCGTCGTCCGCTCGGAGGGCTAAAGCCCCATGCGGTGGAGTGGCCGAGAGGCGAGGCAACGGCCTGCAAAGCCGTGTACACGGGTTCGAATCCCGTCTCCACCTCGCGCGATTAGCTCAGCGGGAGAGCGCTTCCCTGACACGGAAGAGGTCACTGGTTCAATCCCAGTATCGCGCACCAGCATTATTTGGAAGCCCTGCCTTCTCCTCGGAGAGGCAGGGCTTTTCCGTGCCCCCGTGCTTCACGCCGGGAGCAAGGTCGACCCCAGCGGCCGGTGTTCGTCGAAGCCGGGAAGGACCAGGAAGGTCCCGCTCGCGGTGGTGGTCGTGAACGGCAGCAGCTCGTCCGCCGCCTCCATGCTCGCCAGCGTCGCGGTGAACGTGTGCAGATCGTTCTGGAAGCTCACGAACAGCAGGCCGGGCGCCGGCGCGTCCATGCTGTAACTGCGGCGCAGCATGAGCCCCGCCCCCACGACGTTCGCGTGCGCCCGGCGGATATGGGCGCCGGCAGGGACGAGATAACGGCCGTCCGGCGTTTTCGCGCCCAGCTCCGGCCCGTCGCCGATGGCGCCGCCCGACAGCGGAACCCCGGTGTCCCTCCGGCGGCCGAACACGGCTTCCTGCTCCGCGACCGGCAACGCCGCGAACCGCGCCACGTCGAGAACCATCCGCCGGACGACCGCGATCGTGCCGCCCGCCACCGGAGCCGGTCCGGCAATCCACAGATCCCGCTGCTGCTCGGCCGGCGTGCGCGGGCCGATGATCCCGTCGACAAACCCCAAGACGTTCCGCGGCGCGGTCTGCCCGTCCGAGACCGGAATGTGCGGCCCGCGCGCTCCGGACTGCCGCCAGCGCTCGCGCACGCCCGGCGTCGCCAGGAGCGCAGCCGCGACGATCGGCGGGACCAACGGGTCGCTGGCGCAGATCTGCAGCAGCAAATCCCCGCCGCGGTCGGCAGGAGCAATCTCCTCGCGGGCAGCCGGAGGGAGGTCTTGCGCGCCCGGCAGATGCGGGCTCACGGCCCGGACCAGCCTCGGCCCGACCCCGACCGTCACGGTCAGATCGCCCGCAGGCAAGCCCAGCAGACGCTCGTCCTTTCCCGCAGTCGCAGCCAGGATCTGCCGCCCCAATCCGGCGAGAAGTGGTCCTGGCGCAACGGAAACCTCCGCACTGACAACCAAAAGATGCGATTGCGGCTGCTGCGGCGCGATGATCCCGGCTTGATGCGCCCCAGTGGGCACAATCGGACCGGGCCGGTTCTCGCCGTCGGACACGGGAGCCGCATGACACCCGGCGGCGAGTCCGGCGGTCACGGCCGCCCCGAGAAAAGCCCGCCGGGAAGGGCGGCGCTCAGCGGAATTCACGACGGGCAGCGTGACAGATCCAGGTGCGGCAGGCGAATTCGGCTCGGCAAACGGGTGTTTGCTCGGCAGCCCGGCGAGGTGGCGCACCGCTCGCGACCCGCGACGAGAGTCCCGGCCGACTCCGCTACCTCGACACGTACCGCATGCGCTGCTGAATCAACGGCGGGAACCATGCGAGTCCGGCAGTGCGGCACCCGCCCCAACTCGCAACCCCCGACCCCGCAACCACTCCCGCCCCGCACGCGCCGCAACTCTGGCAGCACAGCCGCACTCCCGCACCCGACCGCCGACCCCATCGCTCCCTCCCTCCCTC
>NZ_JARACH010000062.1:0-56984 GCF_029087445.1 Amycolatopsis sp. La24 | reverse complement strand
CCGCGCCCGATGGACGATGCGCTGGAAACCCGTGATCAACGCATTCGCCATCACGTTCGGTGACCGCTGGCCGGGAGCCGAAACCTACTGATCAACAACGCCGGAACACCGATCATGGGATAGACCCTACGAGACACGGGCGCGGCAGTTTCAGCAGTATGTCGACAAAGTTCCGGAGCCCGTGCGCAGAGCTATCGCGGCTTACCCTGGAAAGGGCAAGTACCACGTCTTGCCCGAAGAAGCGGGAGCAAGCCTGAAAGCCGGCCAGAAGCTGCTCAAGGGAATGCCGTACGTCGGCAGCGCGCTCACCGTGGTCAACGAGGCTGCGGGAGCAATGAGCGGTGAGCAGTCCTGGGGCAAAGCTGTCGCTGATTCGGGTGGTCTGATCGTCGGAGGTGCGGCAGGGGCGGCCCTTGCCGGTGCGGGGGCGAGTGCGGCCGCGGGTGCTCTCTTCGGCGCCCCGTTGGGCCCGGTCGGTTCTTTCGTGGCGGGCACAGCCGGCGGAATAGCCGGTGCTGTCGGGGGTCAAGCTGTCGCTGACTGGCTCGTGCCGAAATAATCAAGGAGCCGGATTCGATGACAGATTCAGCAGGGGCCGACGACCACGTGATCGATGCGCTTCCACCACGACCGGACCGGGAGACGGGCGAGCCGTTTCCCCCGCACGGTCTGAGTTACTTTCGCGGCGGGGAAGCAGCTTCGGAGCACGATGTCCACCGGGAGAGCAGGCTGGCGCATCGTCCGGACCCGCCGCCTGGCCTTGGCCCCGTTCTCGCCTGGCATCGGGAGAGCCGCCGCGGGAAAATCGCGCTGATCCTGACCAGCGCGGCCATCCTGATCGCCGGAACCTTGGTCATCTCCTTGTTCCACCGAGGAGGACTCGGGATCTTGACGGCGTGGCCGATCTGGGCGGTAATCGTCGTCGCCGTTTTCTTGATCTCCAGCCCGTTCAGTTACTTCACTTATGCGGCGGGCGCGGACTGGCTGATGGTCGAGCGCACACGGTGGGGCGTGAAGAGCCGGGCCTGGATAGATACCTACGAGCTGACAAAGATAGACGCGGCGTACGGCGGGACGACCTTCCATCTGTGGCTGTACGACAAAGACATGGGACTGACTCGCAGCAGCGAAGAACTTCAACGCGATCGGCGAATCTGGGATCTCGTGTACAACGGCATCCTGCACTCGGTCGCGAACGGGGCCCAAGTCAGCAATCAAGCGATCGGCATCTTGCAGCTAGGCAAAACGCCAGCGCTGAAGATGCGGGACGCGGAGCGCCCTGACCGGTGACGTGGGACTTTCCTCGACAGCAGACGGTTCCCGACACGAAAGCCCCGGCTCGCCCGGACGCGGCGCGTCGTCAGCCAAGCGCCCAGGCGAGCCCGCCGCGCCTGCTCTAGGCCCCCCACCTCGCCAACGGAAGCGCCGGAACCCGGTGCCCCCGATGCCCGGTCATCTCCTCATTCGCCACCAGCGCGTTCAACACCGCCTCCTCCACCGCCTGCACCACCGCCTCGAAGAACGGGTCGATCGCACCCCACGGCACGAATCGCATGCTCTCGTAAGGTTCGTCGTCCGGCCCGGGGAAATGGCTGGTCAGAGCGCCCGCGTTGGCTGTGCTGAACGCCAGGAACAGATCGCCCGAGAAGTGCGACCCGGTGGTTCCGGTACGTGCCAGCCCCAACGGCACGCGACGGGCCAGCGCAGTGCACTGACCAGGCAACAGAGGCGCATCCGTCCCGATCACCACGATCACCGAACCGGCACCGGCAGGGGCGAGCCAGCTGGTGTCGGCCATGGGGTTGTCGTCAGCGAGTTCCGCGCCCAGATGCGAACCGGCCACGGTGAGTTCCGGGCGGCTGCCGAAGTTCGCCTGCACCAGGGCCCCGACGGTGTAGCTGTCCGACCCATGCGCGACGACCCGTGACGAAGTGCCGGTCCCGCCCTTGAAGCCGTAGCAGGTCATGCCGGTGCCGCCGCCTACCGAGCCCTCCGCGATGGGGCCGGAGGTGGCTGCGTCGATGGCCGCGACTGCGTGGTCGGTCCGGATGGTCGGGGCGTTGACGTCGTTGAGGTACCCGTCCCACGTCTCCGCGACCACGGGCAGCAGCCACTCCGCCGCGGCGTCCGGGCGTTCGCGGACTACCCAGTCGATCGTTCCCCGGTGACACT
Organism: Amycolatopsis sp. La24; assembly: GCF_029087445.1. NCBI lineage: Bacteria > Bacillati > Actinomycetota > Actinomycetes > Pseudonocardiales > Pseudonocardiaceae > Amycolatopsis > Amycolatopsis sp. La24. Next base: position 54,812 of record NZ_JARACH010000062.1, on the reverse strand, counting down.
GCCCGACGGAGTGCGTGCTGGTGATCAGCACTGGCAGGGTCAGCGAACCCGTCTCGGCCAGCCAGGCGCGGCCGGTCATTTCTCCGTTGCCGTTCAACGAAAAGGTGCCCGCGGAGCACGGCACGTCGAACTGGGAACGGCCGCGCGGCAGGATCGCGGTGACCCCGGTCCGCACCGAATCTCCTTCGATCAGGGTGGTGTATCCGACCTCGACGCCTGGGATGTCAGTGATCGCGTTGTGCGGGCCGGGCTTGCCGCCGAGGGCCAGTCCTAGGTCGCGGGCGCGGGTCATGCGGGGTCCTCCAGGGAGCATCGGGTCGAAACGCGGGCATAAGACAAGACCGCGGTCTCGGCGACGGATCGGTCGAGCGGCGGGACGGCTTGGGTCAGGTGCAGGCCGTAGCCGTCTTCGAGGGTGACGAGGTTGCGGGCGATGGTGACCGGGTCGTCGGTCAGGTCGAAAATCCCGGTCGCGGCACCGGCTTCCAGGATGCCGACGTAGCCGCGCACCTGGCGTTCGTACAGGGCGATGTGCCGCGCGGCGTAGGCCGGGTCGCGGCGGGCGATGGTGCCCAGTTCGTACAGCAGCACGCACAGTTCGTCGTTCTTGCCGTTGGGCAGTCCGCTGCCGATCATCGCGCGCAGCCGGGCGCGCGGGTCGGCCTCGGCGGCGACGGCGGCTTCGCGCTCGACGCAGAAGCGTTCGACAGCCTCCTGCTGCACGTCTTCGAGCAGGTCGCTCAGGGAAGGGTAGTAGTACAACAGGGAACCCGGCGACATGCCGGCGTGGTCCGCGACGTCGCGCAGCTTCAGGTTCAGCACGCCGCGTTCGACGACCGTGTGCCGCGCCGCGGCCACCAGTTCCGCCCGCCGCTCGGGGGCCTTGCTCGGTCTTGCCATGCCTTGATTCTTTGAACAAATCTCGAAAAACGCAACCCCCGATCCGGATCGAGACCGGCGAAGCCTTGACGTAGCGGGCGTGAGGGCCTTAGCTGAACGCCCGGCTGGTTATTTGAGTTCCATTCAAACAACGTACTTGAGCAACGACTTGATGGAGGCCAGCGTTGTCCACCCCCGTCTTGCGCCGCGGGTTGCGCACCCTCGGCATGCTGCTGATCACGCTTTCCGCGATCAGCCCGGCGTCCTCGGTGTTCGTCATCGCACCGGGCGTCCTCACCGGCGCCGGATCGGGCGCCTTCTACGCCTTCCTCGCCGCCGCCGTGGTCGGCGTGTTCATGGCCTTCGTGTACGCCGAACTGGGCTCGGCCTTCCCGAGCGCGGGCGGCGAGTACACGATCGCCGCCCGCACGCTGGGCAAACTGCCCGGATTCATGGTGCTGGGCATCATGATCGTGACGCAGGTGCTGATCGTCGCGGTGATCGCGCTCGGCGTCGGCACCTACCTGAGCGTGGTGCTGCCTGGCGTCTCGCCCGCGGTCGTGGCGTCGGTGACCTGCGTGCTCGCCGCCGTCGTCGCGGTGTTCGACATCAAGCTGAACGCCTGGGTCACCGGCGTTTTCCTTGCGGTGGAGCTGCTGGCGCTGGCCGTGGTCGCGGTGCTCGGGCTGGTCAAGCCGGCCCGTCCGTTCACCGACCTGCTCGCGCATCCGGTCGCCCCGGGCGGCGGTCCGGCGACGATCAGCGCGGTGATGATCGCGACGGCGATCGCGATCTTCGCCTACAACGGCTACGGCTCGGCTGTCTACTTCGGAGAGGAAACCAAGGACGCCGGCCGCGGGGTGGCGCGCGCTGTCCTCATGGGACTCGGGGTCACCGTGCTGGCCGAGCTGATCCCGGTCACCGCGGTGCTGATGGGCGCACCGGATCTCGGCACATTGTTCAGCTCTCCCAACATGTTGTCGTACTTCGTGCAGTCCCGCGGCGGCAGCACGCTCGACACCGTGCTGAGCCTCGCGGTCGCGCTCGCCATCATCAACGCGGTCCTCGCGATCGTGCTGATCAGCTCCCGGCTGGTGTTCAGCAGCGGCCGCGACCGCGCCTGGCCGAAGGCGATGAACCGCGCGCTCGCCGCGGTGCACCCGAAGTTCGGCACTCCGTGGGTCGCGACGCTGGCGACTGGTTTCATCGCCGCCGCACTGTGCTTTGTGGACCCGCAGATCCTGACCGTCGTGACCAGCACGTCGATCGTCGTCGTGTACGCGGCGCTGTGCCTCGGTGCCATCCTGGGCCGCCGCTCCGGTGCGACGGCGGGGGCGAAGTACCGGATGCCCGGATTCCCGATCGCGCCGGTGGTCGCGCTGGTCGCACTGGCATTCGTGCTGTACGTGAACGCGACCGACCCGGTGATCGGACGGCCGAGTCTCATCGTCACCGCGGCGATCGCGTTGCTGGCCTTGGGGTACTACCTCGTGGTGCTGCGCCGCCGCGGCGGTTGGCAGTTGAGCGAAGCGGTGGAGGAAGAAGAGGACGCGCCCGCGCCGGTGCGGGAGACCTCGTAAGCCGCGGCTGGACCGTCCACTTGAGACCGTGGACGGTCCGGTTGTCGTCCCGCATCGGGTCCGGGATGATGCCCGGGTGCGGGTTTCAGTGCTGGACACATCGCCGATCGTCGCGGGGTCGACCGCGCGCGAGGCGCTGCAACGCACGCTCGACCTGGCCGAACTGGCTGACGAACTGGGATATCACCGCTACTGGTTGCCCGAACACCACAGCATGCGTGGAGTCGCGAGCGCCGCGCCTGCCGTGGCAGCGGCCCGCATCGCGGATGCCACGAAGAGGATCCGCGTCGGCGCGGGCGGCGTTCTGCTGCTCAACCACCCGCCGCTCGTCGTCGCCGAACAGTTCGGCACGCTCGCCGCGTTCCACCCCGGCCGGATCGACCTCGGGCTCGGCCGCGCGCTCGGCGGCCCGCAACGGGTGGCGGACGCGCTCAATCCCGGCCCGGCGGAAAGCTTTCCCCGCCGCGTCAGGGAATTGCTGGAGTATTTCGCCGACGCCGAGCAGCCGTTGCGCGCCACTCCCGCACAAGGCAACGTGCCGGATGTCTGGCTGCTCGGCTCAAGCACGGCAAGCGCTCGCCTCGCCGCCGAACTAGGCCTGCCGTACGCGTTCGCCTACCATCTCCGTCCCGCTGAAGCTGCTGCCGCGACGCGAAGCTATCGCGAGAACTTCCGCCCCGGCCGCACCGCCGAACCGTCCATTGTGGTCAGCGTCGCGGTGGTCGCCGCCGCGACCGAGGAGCACGCGGAATGGCTCGCCAGGTCCATTCGGGCTAAGGCATTGAGCCGTTCGCGCGGCGAGCGGATCTTGTTGCCCCGGCCGGAAGACGCGGTGGTCGACCCGGCGATCGGCCCCGGTCCGGTGCTCGCCGGAGCCCCGGCGGCACTGCGGAATTCGTTGCGCACAGTCATCGCCGAGACCGGCGCGGACGAGCTGATGATCACCACCCCGATCCACGACCACGCGGAGCGGAAACGGTCCTATGTGCTGGTCCGGGAGATCTCGGACGCGCTGTCCGCGCAAGTTTGATCCTTTTTGTCCGGTTAATCGGCTGGGCCGCCCGGGGTTTCCCCAACGTTCAACCTGGCGCGGGTTCGCATGTCACTTGTCGTGCCTAAGTTCCTCACGGCTTCGGAAAGTGGGGATTCATGGGAACCAGCGACGCGGTGCGAGCCCGCGCGATCACCAAGTGTTTCGGCGACGTGCTCGCGCTCGACGGTGTCGATCTCGACGTCGCGCACGGCGAGATCCACGGGCTCGTCGGCCCGAACGGCGCGGGCAAGACCACGCTGCTCGGCCTGCTGCTCGGACTCGCGGTCGCGGACGAAGGCGAACTCGAGATCCTCGGCCGCCCGGTCGGCCGCGCGCTCGCCACCCCGGACGGCATCTCGGGGTTCGTGGACGGGCCGGGGCTGTACCCGTCGCTCACCGCGCGGCAGAACCTCGCCGCGCTGGCCTCGCTGCGCGGCCAGACCGTCGACCTCGACGACCTCCTCGCGCAGGTCGGGCTCACTGACGTCGCCGACGACCGGGCGCGCGGCTTCTCCCTCGGCATGCGCCAGCGCCTCGGCCTCGCCGCCGCGCTGCTGACCAAACCGCGGCTGCTGATCCTCGACGAGCCCGCCAACGGCCTCGACCCGGCAGGCAAGAAACACGTGCACGGCGTGCTCGCCCGGCTCGCCGACGAGGGCACCGCGGTCGTGCTGTCGAGCCACCGGATGGACGACCTCGAAGCGCTCTGCTCGGAAGTCACCATCCTGTCCGCCGGCCGCGTCGTTTTCACCGGCCCGCTGGCGAAACTGTCCGCTGAGGACCGCGAACTGGCCTACCGCCTGGTCACGTCGGACCAGAAGGCCGCGCGCGAGATCGCCGAGAACGTGCCCGGCCTGCGGATCGACGACGCTCAGACCCCGCGCGGACAGGCCGACGTCCTAGTGGTGCGTGGCCTGGTGCCCGCGCTGGACGACCTGGTCGCGCGCGTCGTCGGCAAGGGCATCGGCGTACGGGAACTGGCTCCGGTCGTCTCGCCGCTGGAGGCCGCGTTCCTGGAGTTGACGGAGCAGGGGGAGAAGCGATGACCGTCCTCGACGCACCTGTCGAGCAGCAAGCCTCGGTCGGGCTGGGCCGCGGTTACCGGTTCGAACTGGTGAAGCTGTTGTCGCAGTGGCGGATCCGGGTGCTGCTGCTCGCCTGCTGGCTCGCGCCCGCGGTGTTCGTCGCCGCGGTCAGCCAGCAAAGCGACCTCCCGGTGGACACCCTGTTCGGCCGCCTGATGAACGCCACCGGCTGGGCCGGCCCGCTCGTCCTGCTCGGATTTGCCGGCAGTTACGCGCTTCCGCTGCTGACCTCCTTGGTCGCCGGGGACGTCTTTGCCGCCGAAGACCGGCTCGGCACTTGGCGGCACCTCCTGGTGGCGATGCGGTCGTACCGGCGGATTTTCGTCTCGAAAGCACTCGCCAGCCTCACCGTGATCCTGTTGCTGGTCCTCGGCTTGGCGGTGTCCAGCACGGTCGGCGGTCTCGTCGCGGTCGGCGGGCAGCCGCTCACCGGACTCGACGGGCACCTGCTGTCCTCGGGCGACGCGGCGGTGAAGGTCGTGCTCGCCTGGATCTGCGTGCTCGCCCCGACCCTCGCCCTGGCGGGGATCGGCCTGCTCGGATCTGTCGCATTAGGACGGTCGCCGATGGGCTTGCTGCTGCCCGCGGTGGTCGCGCTGGTGATGGCGGTGGCGCAGCTGCTGCCGCTGCCAGTCGTCGTGCGGCTTGCGCTGCCGACGTACGCGTTCATCTCGTGGAACGGCCTCTTCACCGACCCGGTACAGCTCGGGCCGCTGCTGATCGGCGTCGGAGTGAGCCTGGTCTGGGCAGCGGTCTCGACTGCGCTGGCCTACGTGCTGTTCGTGAGACGCGACTTCACCGATCTGACATACGACGGTGCGGGTCGTCGCGTACTAACCGCGGGCTTGTTGCCGCTGGCCGGGCTGATCGGCGTCACGGTGGCAGTCGTCGCGGTCGCTACACCGGCGTCGGGTTCGGGCATCGACCAGGCGAAGCTGCAGCAGTCGCTGTCCACCGAGTTCGCGCATCTCTACCGGATCCAGGCCGCACAACTGCACCGCCCGGACGTCACGGAGGAGCAGCTAGGTGCGAGCACGGAATGCACCAAGGGCGGCGGCCTCGTCGAGGCCGAAGGCCCGGGCAACGACTGGCGCTGCGTCGTCTCCTGGCATCTCCCTGGTATCTCAGCGACCGGGCAGGCGATCTACCAGCTCGATGTCACCTCGGACGGGCGGTATGTCGCCGACGGCGACGGACCGAAGGAAGTGAACGGCTACTTCCAGGTGCGGACCCCGCAGGGGGACCAGCCGAACCCGCTGTGGCAGTTCGACGGCAACGTCGAGCTGCTCTCCTCCACGAAGGGATGAGGACATGCAAGTAACGCGCCGTCGCAGGCGTGGCGGGAAGAAAGAATCCCGCAGGCTGCGCTTCGTCACGGCAGGGGCGACCGCGGTCGCTCTCGTCGCCACGGGCTCGGGCATCGGCCTCGCCTCCACCAAGCAGTTCGGCACCGACCAGGTCGGCCAGGAAACCGAAAACGGCCTGACCATCTCCAGCGACCAGTACCTCAAGCCGATCGGGGAGCGGCTGGTCCTGCCGAACGGCAAGATCATGTCCTCGACGGTCAGCCCGGACGGCAGCCACCTCGCCGCGCTGACCACCGACGGCGGCATCGCGCTGACCATCGTCGACCTGAAGTCCTGGAAGGTCCAGCAGCTCGTCGGCAAGGACAAGAAGGCCGACCTGCAACTGCCGGGCAACGACGTCGGCCAGGAAGGCCCGTCGTACTCGCCGGACGGCAAAACGCTGTGGCTGGGCCAGATCGACGGCTACCGCAAGTTCACCGTGAACCCGGACGGCACCGTCGCCAACCCCACGTGGGTCCCGATCCCGGCCGACGGCTCCAAGCATTCCCTCGCCGCGGGCGCGATCTTCTCCGCGGACGGGTCCACTGTGTACTCCGCGGTGAACGGCCAGAACCGGGTCGTCGCGATCGACGCGGCCAGCGGCCAGATCAAGCAGAGCTGGACCGTCGGCAACGCACCGCGTGCGCTGGTGCGGATCGGCGACCGGATCTACGTCAGCAACGAGGGCGGCCGCGCGGCCAAACCGGGCGACACCACGATCAACTCGTACGGCACCGACATCGTCGCCGACCCGAAGACCGGGGCCGCGACCACCGGCACGGTCAGCGTGATCGACCTGGCGAACCCGTCCGCTCCGGTCAAGAACATCGACGTCGGTCTGCACCCGACCGCGTTGCGTGCCAAGAACAACACCCTGTTCGTCGCGAACACCGGCGGCGACAGCGTTTCGGTGATCGACGCCCAGCGCAACGTCGTGGTGCAGACCATCGCGACGCAGCCGTGGCCGGAAGCGCAGGTCGGGTACGAGCCGACCGACATCGCGCTCACCGACGACGGCCACCTGCTGGTGACCCTCGGCCGGGCCAACGCGGTCGCGGTCTACCGCTACTGGTTCCCGCAGGCCCCCGCCGCCTTCATCGGACTGCTGCCGACGGACTACTTCCCGTCTGGTATCTCAGCGTCGGGCAACAACATCCTGGTCGCCAACACCCGCGGCATCGACGCCCGCCGCCCGACCACCGCGGCCGGGCACGCCACGCACGACACCACGTCGAGCCTCCAGCGGTTCACCCTGCCGACCGACTGGCAGACCTGGACGCAGACGCGTCAGGTGTTCAAGCAGAACGGCTGGACGCCGGGTTCGGTGCAGACGGGCAACCGCGACGTCAAGCCGGTCCCGGTGCCCCGTCGGCTCGGCGACCCGTCGACGATCAAGCACGTTTTCCTGCTGGTGAAGGAAAACCGGACGTACGACCAGCTCTTCGGCGACATGAAGAAGGGCAACGGCGACCCGGCGCTCGCGCAGTTCGGCCAGGCGGTCACGCCGAACCAGCACGCGCTCGCCACCCAGTTCGGCTTGTACGACAACACTTACGACATCGGCACCAACTCGGCCGAGGGCCACAACTGGCTGATGCAGGCCGACAACCCGGAGTACACCGAGTCGTCGGCAGGCGAGTACAAGCGCAGCTACGACACCGAGGACGACGCGCTGGGCCACCAGCGCAGCGGCTTCCTGTGGACCGGGGCGCAGGCGGCGGGCAAGACCGTGCGCGACTTCGGCGAGTTCCACCAGTTCCTGACCAAGCCCGCGGACGCGAGCTGGCAGAACCTCTACTGCGACTCGAAGAACATGGCCGCGACCGGCGAGCCGACCGCGTACCCGCTGGTCTCGTCGTCGCCGATCCCGTCGCTGAACAGCGTTTCGGTGCCGGGCTTCCCGAAGTTCGACACCGCGGTGCCGGACCAGTACCGGTACGAGATCTGGAAGAACGACTTCGAGAAGAACGGCCCGGCGGACCTGAACATGTTCTGGCTGTCGAGCGACCACACCGGCGGGCCGCCGAGCCCGGCCGCGCAGGTCGCCGACAACGACCTGGCCGTCGGCAAGATCGTCGACAAGATCTCGCACAGCCAGTACTGGAAGGACTCGGCGATCTTCGTCGTCGAGGACGACTCCCAGGCCGGGCTGGACCACGTCGACGGGCACCGGGCCCCGGTCCAGATCATCAGCCCGTACGCGCAGCGCGGCGTGACCGACAGCCGGTACTACTCGCAGATCACCATGATCCGCACCATCGAGCAGATCCTCGGGATCCACCCGATGAACCAGAAGGACAGCGCGGCCACCCCGATGGCGACCGCGTTCACGCCGAAGCCGGACAACACGCCGTTCACCGCGGTGCCGAACCAGACGTCGCTGACCGCGGGCCTGAAGACCCCGCCGTCGTGCGGCACGGACAACGTCCCGACGGCCTCCACCGCGGCGGCGTCGGCGACGGTGCCCGCGGACAAGCAGCAGCTGGCCCAGCAGTGGCAGCAATGGCAGTCCCAGCAGAAGCTGACCGGCCCGAACGCCACGGCGGACTACGCCAACCCCGCGCAGATGGACCACTTCACGTGGTACCAGGTGCACGGATGGACCCAGCCGTATCCGGGCGAGGACAAGATCTTCGCCCCGGACCAGGTGCCGGGCGCGTTCATCCCGTCGGCCGATTCGGACGGCTGATCCGTTAGCCGGCAAGGGAAAGCCCCTGCCCGCCGTTGAGCGGGCAGGGGCTTTCAGTGACCTGCGATCACCAGCCGATCGGCATCCGGCGCGGGCCGCGCACCGGCATGTCGACCTTCCACTCGATCTCTCCGGCGATCCGCAGCCCCGGCAGCTTGGTCAGCAGCGCGCGCAGGCCTTCCTGCAGTTCGACCCTGGCGAGGTTCGCGCCGAGGCAGTGGTGCACGCCGTGCCCGAAAGCCAGGTGCGAGTTCGCCTTCCGGTCGAAGCGCAGCACGTCGGGATTTTCGAACCGCCGGGGATCCCGGTTGGCCGAGGCGAAGTCGGTCACCACGGGCTCCCCCGCGCGCACCAGCGAACCGCCCACCTCGACGTCCTCCGTCGCATAACGAGGAAAGCCCTCCCAATGGCTCAGCGGGACGAACCGCAGGAGTTCCTCGGCCGCGGCAGGCAACAGGCTGAGGTCGGCCCGCAGCTCGGCCAGCCGCTCGGGGTGCTCCAGGAGGACGAAGACCGAGCTGGCGATCAGGGACGCGGAGGTTTCGTGGCCGGCCACCAGAAGCCCGTCGCACAAATCGATCAGCTCCGCCTCGGAGAGCCGGTCGTGCTCGTGGCGGGCCTCGACCAGCGCGGTCATCAGGTCGTCGGCGGGCTCCGCGCGCCGGTCGGCGATCAGCCCGCGCATGTACTCCTGGAGTTCCGCCTCGTTGGCCTCGTACTCCTCGGCGGTGGTCTCGCTCGTGGACAGGATCCCGTCGCTCCAGACCCGGAACTTCGGCCAGTCGGCCATGGGCACCCCGAGCAGCTCGCAGATCACGGCCACCGGCAGCGGCAACGAGAAATTCTCCACCAGGTCCGCCGGCCCGCCGCCGGCCACCATCGCGTCCACGAGGTCCTCAGCCAGCTGCCGGACCCGCCCGCGCAACCGCTGCACCCTGTTCTGGGTGAAGGCCTGGGCCACCAGCTTGCGCAGCCGGCTGTGTTCCGGCGGATCCATCATGACGATCCCGCCGTCGAGCTTGTGCGGCGTCATCCTCGGCACGTCGGCATCGGCGGCCATGGCCCGGCTGAACCGCCGGTCGCCGAACACCATGCGAACGTCGTCGTAGCGAGTGGCCAGCCACGCGGGCTCGCCGTAGATCAGCTTGATCCGGATCATCCCCGGCGCGTCGCGTGCCTCCGTGTAGGCCGGGTCGAGGTCGACCCCCTCCGCTGAGCCGAAGGGATATCTGATGGGCTCGATCTGCACATCACTGGTCATTCTTCGTGTGTATCGAGTCCTCCGGGAGGAGAGCACCCCTAACGCGACGCCCCTATGCACACTGGGCACGCCTGGGCAAGCCCCTTTCGGGCCCGCCCAGGCGTTGCGGCATCTGCCTCTCAAGACCCGGCGTGCTGCTCCGGCGCCAGCGAGTTCCCCGCCGCGATGTGCCCGCAGCTGGACGGCGCGGCCTTGCCCGCGAACCGGTCGTTGAGCCAGGCGATCGCGGTCGGCGCCCACACCGGGAGGGCGGTGGCGTGGCTGAGCGCGTCGTACTGCGTGTACTTGATCGAGGTGTTTCCGGTGTCGCAGTACTGATTCGCGAGCGCGCGGACGTCCCCGGCCACCATCACGCCGTCGCCGCCGCCGATGCCCGGTTCGTTGCTGACGGTGCCTTCGAGCGCGCCGTTGCTGGCCTGCCCGATGAACCCGGGGATCGAGGGCGTCGCCGCCGAGCCGATGTTCACCTTGTTGACCGCGTCGACGTACGGGGCCACCGAGTTCGGGTTCGCGTACTCCGGTTTGACCAGCTTCTGCCAGGTCAGCCCGGGGTAGCGGCCGAGCGCGTTGGCGATCGACGCGTGCTCGAGCTCGGCGAGCACCTTGAGGCCGTACTCGCTGGCGTACGGCTTGAGGTCGATGCCGTAGCTGCGCGAGACGCCGATCAGCGCCATCGGGATCACGCCGGACCAGACCGGGCTGCCGCCGACGTATTTGAGGTTGTGCGCGGGGTCGACAAGCACCCCGCCCTCGGCGAACCCGACGAGGTTCTTCTCGACCTCCGGCGCGTAACTCCCGGCGATCGCCGACGCCCAGCCGGTCGCGATCGCACCGCCGGAATAGCCGAGAAGGCCGAATTTCGTGGACTCCGTCATTCCGGTCCCGGACGCGTGCGTCGCGGCGCGAATCGAGTCCAAAGTGGTCTTGCCGTATTCCGGACCGGCCGCGAAATCGGCGGTCGGGCCTTCGGTGTCCGGGATGACGACGCTGTACCCGAGCGCGAGCGCCGGCGCGATGAGCACCGACTCGGCGTTCGGCAGCACGCCGCCGAGCCGGACGTCGCCCGCGATCGCGCGGGACGGTGCGTCGGCGGGATCGAGCGAATCGTACGCGGACTGGTACGAGATGGCTTTCCCGTTGCCGCCCAACGGATTGCGGACGACCGAGGTGACGTTCGCGGTGGGATTTCCCTGTGCGTCGGTAGTCCGGTAGAGCAGCTGGGTGGCCTGCACTGGAGTCGGGAAGCCGAAGACGTGATAGCTCAGCGTCCGGCTCTTGAGGACGGTGCCCGGAGCGTACGACGAAAGCGGCGTGCTGCCGTCGTAACTGTAGAAGGAATCGGCCGAAGCCGCGGCGGGCAGCGCGACGGCGGACGTGATCGCGAGAGCGGCGGCGGCGATCAGCGCACGGACGGGTTTCCGGATCATGACTCCCCTTTGAACCATGAAGTGGATCACGACTGGCGGGTAACTTACCAGCGAGTAGGTATCCGCACAACTACGGAAGGTGCAGGCAGTGCCGGTGCGGAGGGCTCAGGCGGGCCCGGCGTAGGTCGCGGCGATCGCCGTGGCGCGCTGGTGCAAGGCGGTACGCAACGCTTGCGGCGCAAGGACTTCCGCGGCTGTGGCGAGCTGCCACAGCGCCCATTCGGCGTGCCGGGAATCCTGGAAAGCCGCCTCCAGCTGTAACCATCCGTTCGTCCTGATTTCTTCAGCGCGAATGGCGAGCGCGGTGCGAGCCAATTCTTCCCGCCGTTCCGGACGAATTCGGACTAGCGCGACGATCTGGTCGCCACCGGTCCGGAACCGCGTGCTGCGTTCCTGCCAGGCCCGGCCCAGGTCCACGCGATCCGGCCGCTGCGCGGGCTCGTCGAGTTCCTCGGCGGCCAGCACCCGGGACAGCCGGTAAGTCCGGTCCTCGCCTTCGCGGGTCGCCAGCAAATATCCCAGCTCCCGCACGGTGACCAGTCCAATGGGGTGCACTGTGCGCCACTTCGGGGCTTGGCCGACTGCTTGGTAGCGGATGCGCACCTGGTGCCCGGCGAACACCGCGCGCCGGATCTCGGCGACCACGGCGTCGGGCACCTCCTCGGCGACGGCGCGGCGCGAGAGGAGGTCGATCTCGGGGTCGATGAGCAACCGCTCGGCCACGCCCGCGGCCGTGGTCCGATGGCTTTCCGGTAGCGCGTCGACCACCTTGAGCATGGCCGAAGCGAGCGCCGAACCGAGACCGAACGCCTGCGCGCCGCGCCGCGATCCGGCGACCAGCAGAGCGAGCGCTTCGTCGTGGTTCAACCCGGTGAGTTCGGTCTGAAATCCGGGCAGCAGCGCGAAACCGCCGTTCCGTCCGCGCTCGGCGTAGACCGGGACGCCCGCCGCGGACAGCGCGTCGATGTCGCGCAACACGGTGCGCGTGGACACCTCAAGTTCGCGGGCGAGGGTGGCCGCGGACAGCCGGCCGCGCTGTCGCAGCAGCAGGACCAGCGAGACCAACCGGTCGGCGCGCATGCCGAAAACCCTACCGAATACACGACACAGGATGTCGCGTATTGCTTGCGAGGCTGCTCCGCGTACTGCTGAAAACGCGAACAGGAGCAAATGGTGGAGAGAACGACGGTCAACCCGTGGGCGTGGTCGACGGCGATGGGTTACCACCAGGGCGAACTCGTGTCCGGGCCGGTCCGGACCCTGTACTGCTCGGGGCAGACCGCGATGAACGGCGACGGCGAACCCCAGCACGCCGGGGACATGGCGAAGCAGGTGGCGCTGAGCCTCGACAACTTGGAGGCGGTCCTCGCCGAAGCGGGCATGTCGCTGGAGAACCTGGTCCGGCTCAACGTCTACACGACCGACGTCGACCTGCTTTTCCAGCACTACGGCGTCCTCGCCGGCCGTCTGGCCGCGGCCGGCGCCGCCCCGTCGACCACGATGCTCGGCGTGACGCGGCTGGCGATCCCGACGCTGCTGGTCGAGCTGGAGGGGACCGCGGTCGCTGACGAGTAGGTTCCTTGCTTCGGCCACCAGTATGTATCGCGACGTGATATATATGGACGGGTGACCGAACGAGGCATGTCGGAGCAGGTCTTCCTGATCCTCACCGCGCTCGCCGATGAGCCGAAGCACGGCTACGGCATCGTCCAGGCCGTCGAAAAGCTGTCCGAAAGCCGGGTCCGGCTGCGGGTCGGCACGTTGTACGGCGTGCTGGACCGGCTGGTCGCGGACGGATGGGCGGAGCGGGACAAGGAGGAGATCCACCAGGGGCGGCTCCGCCGGTACTACCGGCTGACCGACCTCGGGGGCCGCACTTTGGCCGAGCAGACCCGGCGGCTGGCCGCGAACGCCGCCGCTGCCGAGTCGGTGTTGCGTGCGCGGGGCTGGGCGCTCGGGGGTGGGGCATGAGCGCTCCTCGGTCGGCCGGGCAGTTGTTTGCGGAGGTCGCGGGATGACCGCGCCGGAGCTGCGATACCGCCGGATGGTGCGGATTCTTCCCCGCTGGTACCGCGCCGACCGCGAGGACGAGATGGTCGGCACCCTGCTGGACGCGCGGGAAGCCGGTCGTCTCGCGGAAGGGCGCGAACTGCTCGCGATGCTGGGGTTGGGCCTGCGCGCTCGGCTGGCTGCTGGCTCAGCCCCGGCTCGTGTGGTCGCATTCGGCGACACTGTCCGGCTGGTAGCCCTGCTCGGACTCCTCTGGGGAGTAATGAAGGGTGCTTTCTCCCTCGGTCACGACTTGTGCGACGCGCTCGGCTACCCGCGAGCGACCGGTCTGTATTCCTCGACCGGCGAGGTGACTCTGTCGCTTTACGCTGCCTCGTCGGCCCAGCAGTTGGGGCAGGATGTCGCTCTGGTCGCCGCCGCGGTCGTCCCTCTCGCGCTCCTTTTCGCCGGACGCCGCCGAGCCGCGCGTTGCGTCGCCGGGGTCGTGCTGGTCGCCGGATTCGCCGCGTTCCTGTACCAGTATTCGTTCAGTTTCAGTCCTGATCTGCTCGGCTATTTCATCCCGCAATGGCTGCCGCTGCTGCTCCTGATCGCCGGATTCCACCTCGGCGCACCGCTGCCGTCCGCGCGAAAATGGTGGATCGCCTTGACCGGCGTCGTGGCTGCCGCTTTTTACTTCGGTTCCTTCGTCGAGTCGGACCTGCGCGGGCTTTCCTGGTTCACGTGGGCGGCCGCGCTTGTAATTCTCGCTTATTTCGCCTTACGGCGACGCACGCCTGCGTGGTCGTTCTCGCTCGCCGTGTGCTGTTCGCTGGTGTTGATTCAGCCGCTTGTCCTCCTCTCAACCATGGCCGCGGACGCCTTCGAGCCGCTGGTTCTCGTGCAGGTCTTCCTGGTGGGCGCGGGCATCGCAGCGTTGACCGCGACCGGAATCGTTGATTACCGGCGGCAAACCGCATAGCGCTCTTTCCGCAAGGAGTTTTAATTGAACACCATGCCAAGGGCGCTTCCGCGCGCCTTGAATCAGCCCGATTCCACGCTTAAGAACAGACGAAGAAACAGCTGGATAATAGTCGGATCCGTCCTCTTGATCGCCATTCTCGGCTACGTCACCCGCTGGATCTGCGACGACGCCCTGATCTTCACCAGAATCGTCGAGCAGATCCTCGCCGGGAACGGTCCGGTCTACAATCTTGGCGAACGCGCCGAAGCTTCCACGAGCACGCTGTGGCAATGGCTGCTGGCGTTCGCCGGATTCGTGTTCGGCCAGTCGGACACCTCGACGCTGTCCTGGATACTCGGCCTCCTGCTCACTGCCGCCGGGTTCGGCTTCGCGGTCAGCGCGACGATCCGGTTGCACGGTGGGCGCGTCGCGGCGATGGTGCCGTGCGGCGTCCTCGTGCTGCTGGGGGTGCGGCCGGTGTGGCAGTACGCGACGTCCGGGCTGGAGACCGGACTGAACACGTTCTGGATGGCGCTCTGCTGGTGGCTGCTGGTCCGCTTCCGAGGCAGCACCTCGGCCAAACACGTTGTCACCGCGGCGTTCGTGATGGGATTGGGCCCGCTCGTCCGTCCAGAACAGACGCTGGTGGCAGCGGTATTCCTGGTCGCACTGTGGCTGGTGACCAAACCGAACTGGCGGGTCGTCTGCGCCGCGGTCGCGGTTGCCGGAGCGCTGCCGGTCGGGTACGAGATCTTCCGCATGGGTTTCTACGGCATCCTCGTGCCGATGCCCGCGCTCACCAAAAACGCGAGCGAATCCTTCTGGGGCCGCGGATTCGGGTACGTCGGCGATTTCGTGAACCCGTACCTTCTGTGGTTGCCGCTGGTGCTCTGCACGGTCCTGCTCGCCGGGGTCCTACGGCGGCAAAGCACCGATCGGATCGTCACCCTCACCCCGGTGGTCGCCGGTGTGCTGTCGCTGGGATATCTGCTGAAGGTCGGCGGCGACTACATGCACGCGCGCATGGCGCTGCCGATCTTCTTCCTGCTGATGCTGCCGGTGCTGGTGCTCCCGGCGACGAAGAAGACGCGTGTGCTCGGCGCCGTCCTGCTGGCGTGGGCGGTTCTCTGCGCCGGCATCGGCCAGTTCGTCCCGCAAGACGGCAAGCTCATCGACGACGAGCGCGGCTACTACCACGCGTGGACCGGCCAGTCGTATCCCACCGAGTCGGCGGATTTCACCCCGAGGATGAAATATCTCAACGACGCCGTCAGTCCGCGCACCCTGACCTACGAAGGCCCGCGGCAGCAGATCCTGACGACACCACTGCGCGCGGACGTCCCGTCGAAGTCCATGATCATCGGGGTGTATCTGGGGACAGTCGGGGTCATGTCGCCGGTGGACGTCGGCGTCGTCGACTTCTGGGGCCTCGCCAACCCGATCGGCGCGCGGTTCGAGTTTCCGACGGTGAAACCTGGGCACTCGAAACCGCTGAGCAACGCCTGGCTGCTGGCGGATTACGCGGACCCGGCGGCCCCCGTCCTCAGCCCGGGCAACTTCGCCCTGCGCGCCGACATCACCGCCGACCAGGTCGCCGCCGCCCGGCACGCCCTGAGCTGCGGAGACCTGGCGGAGATCCAGCGGTCCACCCGCGAACCGATGTCGCCGGGCCGGTTCTGGGCCAACCTCACCGGAGCCGTGCACCGGACCGCGGTGACTGTCCCGCCGGACCCGTTCGAGGCGGAGCGGACCTTCTGCGGAAGCCCGTGATCCGTCCGGTGGAACTGCTCTTGCCCAGGTCAGAGCGGTAGCGCATGCTGGAGTCCGCAGCGACGCGGAGGTGAGGGGATGGCGGCCGAGCCGACCTTGATCGGATCCGTGCAGCGCGCCCTGCACCTGCTCGACGCGGTCGGCGCGAGCGAGCGGCCGGTGCCCGCCAAGGCGCTCGCGCGGACGGTCGGGCTGCCGCTGCCCACGACGTATCACCTGCTGCGCACCCTCGTCCACGAGGGATACCTGTGCAAACTCGACGACGGTTACGCCCTCGGCAGCCAGGTGAGCGAACTGCGCCAGCACACGTCGCTGCACGCGCTGCTGCCGAAGATCCGCCCGGTGCTGCGAGCCCTGCGAGACGAGGTGCACGGCGCGGCGTACCTCTCGCTGTACTCCGACGGCGACATCAAACTCATCGACATCGCCGACGGCCCGACCGCCCCGTCGGTCGACCTGTGGGTCGGCGTGCACGAATCGGCCCACGCGACGGCGTTCGGCAAGTGCATCCTGTCCGGCCTCGACAGCGAAGGCCGCCGCGACTACCTGTCACGGCATCAGCTGGCGGACCTCACCCCGCACACCATCACCGACAGCCGGGTGCTGGAGCAGCGGCTGTCGCAGAGCGGGGATGTGTTCAACGATCGTGAGGAGTATCTGCTGGGCACGGCATGCCTGGCGACGACGGTCCGCACGCCGGGCGCGTTGGGCGCGGTGGCGATCTCGTTGCCTGCGCGCCGCCTGGGCTCGGCGCCGTTGCAGTCGTTGCGTCGGGCAGCCCAACGGGTGTCTCGCGCCCTCGCCGTCACACCCTGAACCCGCCGGTTATCACCATCTGAAATCCCGCCCGTTGTCCGGCGGTCCGCGCCCGGCGAAAGTGGCCTCCAGAGCGAACGGGAGGTCCCATGGAAGCGCAGGACAGGCTCGACCTGTACCGCACGATGGTCCTGATCCGCACCTACGAGGAGGCCATCCTCCGCGAGTACCACGCCGACAAGAAACCCGTCTTCGACATCGGGGCCGGCCTGGTCCCCGGCGAGATGCACCTGTCCGCGGGGCAGGAACCGGTGGCGGCGGGCGTCTGTGCGCATCTCACCGGCGACGACGCGGTCACCGCGACGCACCGGCCGCACCATTTCGCCATCGCGCACGGCGTCGACCTGAACCGGATGACCGCTGAGATCTTTGGCAGGACAACTGGACTGGGCAGGGGACGCGGCGGGCACATGCATCTGTTCGACCCCGCCGTGCATTTCTCCTGCTCCGGCATCATCGCCGAGGGCTACCCGCCCGCGCTCGGGCAGGCGCTCGCGTTCCAGCGGCGCGGGACCGACCGGGTCGCCGTCGCGGTCACCGGCGAGGGCGCGGCTAACCAAGGGGCGTTCCACGAATCGCTCAACCTCGCGGCGTTGTGGCAGCTCCCGGTGATCTTCCTGGTGGAGGACAACGACTGGGGCATCTCGGTACCGCGCAGCGCGTCCACCTGCGTCACGTCGAACGCGGACCGCGCCGCTGGGTACGGGATTCCGGGCGTGCGCGTCGAGGACAACTCGGTCGAGGCGGTCCACGAAGCGGCGGGCAAGGCGGTCGCGCGGGCTCGGGCCGGGGGAGGGCCGAGTCTGATCGAGGTGCACACGTTGCGGCTGTGGGGGCATTTCGAGGGCGACGCGCAAGGATATCGGTCCGATTTGGACGGTGTGCCGGGCCGGGATCCGTTGCCCACCTACGAGAACCAGCTGCGCGCCGACGGCGATCTCGACGACGCGAAGGTCGCGGAATGCAGAACCGCGGCCAGCGAGCGGGTCGAAGCGGCGATCGCGTTCGCCAAAGAGAGCCCCGAACCGGATCCCGCCACCGCGCTGGATTTCGTTTTCGCGCGAGCCTGACGACACAGCGAGGAGAAGCAGCAATGACGCTCACCGAACCCTCCGCGCCCGCCGGGCGGAAACTCAGCACCGCGAAGGCCATGGTCGAGGCCATCGCCCAGGAAATGGACCGCGACGAGCGGGTGTTCGTGCTCGGCGAGGACGTCGGGTCCTACGGCGGGATCTTCAGTTCCACCACCGGATTGCTCGACCGGTTCGGCCCGCGCCGGGTGCTCGACACGCCGATTTCCGAGACCGCCTTCATCGGCACCGCGATCGGAGCGGCGGTCGAGGGCCTGCGGCCGGTGGTCGAGCTGATGTTCGTCGACTTCTTCGGCGTCTGCATGGACCAGATTTACAACCACATGGCGAAAATCCATTACGAGTCCGGCGGCCACGTGTCCGTGCCGATGGTGCTGACCGCGGCGGTCGGCGGCGGGTACTCGGACGGGGCGCAGCATTCCCAGTGCCTGTGGGGAACGTTCGCGCATCTGCCGGGGATGAAGGTCGTCGTGCCGAGCAATCCCGCTGACGCCAAGGGATTGATGACCTCCGCGATCCGCGACGACAACCCGGTGGTGTACCTGTTCCACAAGGGAGTCATGGGCTTGCCGTGGATGGCGAAGAACCGCCGGTCGATCGGCCCGGTGCCGGAAGGCGACCACGAGGTCCCGATCGGCAAGGCGAACGTCGTGCGCCCGGGCAGCGACGTCACCGTCGTGACGCTGTCACTGTCGGTGCACCACGCCCTCGACGTCGCCGACGATCTCGCCGGACAGGGCGTCGACTGCGAGGTCGTTGACCTGCGCAGCCTGGTGCCGCTGGACACCGACACGATCCTCGATTCGGTCGGCAAAACCGGCCGGTTGCTCGTGGTCGACGAGGACTACCTGTCGTTCGGCCTGTCCGGCGAGGTGATCGCCCGCGTGGTGGAGCGGGACCCCAGCCTGCTGCGCGCCCCGGCCGCGCGCGTAGCGGTGCCGGACGTGCCGATTCCGTACGCGCGTCCGCTGGAGTACGCGGTGCTGCCGACGCCGGCGCGGATCCGCCAAGCCGTCCTCAACCTGGTGGGCGCATGACCGACGTCGCGTTCCCCGTCCTGTCCGAGAACGACCCGGACGGCGAGGGAGTCCTCGCCACCTGGTTCGCGGCGGACGGCGCGACCGTCCGCGAGGGCGAGCTGATCGCGGAGGTCGCGGTGGACAAGGTCGACGCGGAGGTCCCGGCCCCCGCGACCGGCGTGGTGCGGTTCCTGGTGGGGGAGGGCGAGGTGGTGAAGCAGGGCGCGCCGATCGCCCGCATCGAGTAAGCGCACGGGTAGCCCCGTGCTGGAACGGGCCGCCGCCGGGTCCCACCGTTGCCCGGCGGCGGCCCGCGATCGCGTCAGCTGAGCGTCGCGAACTGTCCCGGCTGGTACAGGCCCGCCGGCATGCGGACGATGACGTTCATCCGGTTGGCCGCGTTGATCAGCCCGATCAGACATACCAACGCGGCGAGCTGGTCGTCGTCGTATGCCCGGCGGCGGCCCGCGCTCGTGTCAGCTGACCGTCGCGAACTGCCCCGGCTGGTACAGCCCGGCCGGCATGCGGACGATGACGTTCATCCGGTTGGCCGCGTTGATCAGCCCGATCAGACATACCAACGCGGCGAGCTGGTCGTCGTCGTATGCCCGGCAGCGGCCCGCGCTCGTGTCAGCTGACCGTCGCGAACTGCCCCGGCTGGTACAGCCCGGCTGGCATGCGGACGATGACGTTCATCCGGTTGGCCGCGTTGATCAGCCCGATCAGACATATCAACGCGGCGAGCTGGTCGTCGTCGTAGTGTTCGCGAGCCTGCGCCCACGTTTCGTCGGAAACGCCGCCGCCGTCCGCGATCCGGGTGCCTTCCTCGGCCAGCGCGAGCGCGGCCCGCTCGGCGGGGGTGAACACGGTCGCCTCGCGCCAGACGGCGACCAGGTGGAGCCGTTCCGCGGTCTCGCCGGCCGCGGTGGCGTCCTTGGTGTGCATGTCGACGCAGAAGCCGCAGCCGTTGATCTGGCTGGCCCGCAACGAAACCAGCTCCTGCGTCGCCTTCGGCAGCGCCGTGTTGTTCAGCAGCATCGCCAGTCCCGCGAACCGCTTGCCGAGCGACTTGCCGAGGTCGTTGTTCATCAGGTCGAACCGTGCGCTCATCAGATCCTCCAGTGGTGTGTAGCGGATGCCCATGAGATGCCGGCCGTCCGCCGGATGTGACAACCCTGGATGTGACCCGCGTCGCACCCGGCCAGCCCGCTGCGCGAGAGGTCCGTGAGGGCGCTGCCGAGACGGGGGCTGCGGAAAACCGGTGGCCCGGCCGTCGTGCCGGGTCGCAGAATGCGGAGATGGCCGACCAGGGCGGTACCGCGCGGGCGACCGGGCTGAGCCTGGTCTCCTGGGCGCTGTTCGCGAGTTCCGGTCCGCTCGCCAAGGCGGTGCTGGACGCGGGCTGGAGCCCGGCCGCGGTCACCGCCGTGCGGATCGGTCTCGCCGCGGTTCTGCTGGCACCCGGCGTCGCGCTGCTGCGGCCGCGGGCGCTGCGGTTCCGGCGTGCTGAACTGTGGCTGCCGCTCGGCTACGGACTGCTCGGCGTCGCGGGCGTGCAACTGTTCTTTTTCGTTGCCGTGTCCCGGATTCCGGTCGCGGTGGCGATGGTGCTGGTGAACCTGTCGCCGGTGCTGGTCGCACTGTGGGTGCGCGTCGTCCGGCGGACGCGGCTGCCCGCGGCGGTGTGGCTGGGCATCGCGCTGGCGATCGCCGGGCTGGTGCTGATCGCCGGTCTCGGACCCGGGACGCAGCTGGATTTCCTCGGCGTCGCAGCAGGATTGGCGTCGGCGGTCTGCTCCGCCGGATACTTCCTGCTCGGCGAACGCGGTGCGCGGCGGCACGATCCGCTCGGAATGACCGCCGCGGGACTGGCGATCGGGGCGGTGGCGACCCTCGCGGTAAGTCCATTGTGGACGCTAGCGATCGCCGCGAATCCGGTATCGCTGGGCGGCGCGACGATCCCAGTCTGGCTGGCCCTGCTGATTCTGGCAGTCTTCGGCACGGTGCTGCCGTACCTGGCCGGGCTGCACGCGTTGAGCAGTTTGCCGGTCGCCCTGGCCGGAGTCCTGGCGCTGGCCGAACCTTTGGCCGCCGCCCTGCTCGCGTGGCTGCTGCTGGGCCAGGCCTTGGGTCCGGTGCAGCTGATCGGAGTGGCGGTGCTGCTCGGCGGCGGAGTGTTGGTACAGACGGGAAAGCTTGCCCCGCAGCCGGAATCGGCTGCGGGGCAAGCGAACCCGGTCACATCTTCGCGGCGCCGGCCTTGATCGCCTCGCGGATCCGCGAGTACGTGCCGCAGCGGCAGACGTTGCGGATCTCGTCCAGGTCGGCGTCGTTGATCTCGCGGCCCTTCGCCTTGGCCTCCTTGACCTTCGCGACCGCCGCCATGATCTGGCCGGGCTGGCAGTAGCCGCACTGCGCGACGTCGTTCTCCAGCCAGGCTTCCTGCATCGGGTGCAGGTCGGCCTTCACGGTGTCCGGCAGGCCCTCGATCGTGGTGATCTCGTCCGTGGCCTTGATGTCGGCCACCCGCACCGAACACGGGTTGAACGCCTTGCCGTTGAAGTGCGACGTGCAGGCCTTGCACACGTTGATGCCGCAGCCGTACTTCGGGCCGCGGACGCCGAGCACGTCGCGCAGGACCCACAGGAGCCGCACATTGTCGTCGACGTCGACGGACACCGGCTTCCCGTTGAGGATGAAGGTGTGCTTGCTCATCGTGCTCCTCAGTAGGTGTGGCTCAGGCCGTCGGTCGGCGATTCGGGAACGGGCGGGACGAACGACTTGACCTCGAAGGCGATCGGGTCGTCGTGGTTGATCGGGAACCGCTTCGGGACCTTCCCGGTCGCGCGGGCGTACGCGCACGCGACGGCCGCGACGGAGCAGGCGACGCCCGCCTCGCCGGCGCCGCCCGGCTGCTCCCCGTTGGACGGCATCGCGATCGCGGTGAAGTCCTGCGGGATGTTCCACTGCCGGGTGTAGAAGTAGTTGTCCCAGCTGGCTTCCAGGAAGTGCCCGTCCTTCAGGTGGACACTGCTGGTCAGCGCGAGCGCGAGCCCGTCGGCGAAACCGCCCATGATCTGCGCCTCGATGCCGCGCGGATTGAGCACGAGCCCGGCGTCGAGGGCGATGACCGCCTTCGTCACGCGCGGACCGGTCACGCCGTCGCGGACCTTGCGGTTCACCGTCTCCGGGCGGCAGTCGATTTCCACCAGGCAGGCGCTCGCGCCCTTGTATTCCTTGTGGATCGCGATGCCCTGCGCGGTGCCCGGAGCCATCTTCTTGCCCCAGCCGCCGACCTCGGCGACCTTGCGCAGCACGCCCTTCACCTTGTCGTTCTTGAGGAACTCCATCCGGAAGTCGTACGGGTCCTTGCCCATCGCCTTGGCGAGCATGTCCACGACCAGCTCGTTGGCGCAGCCGACGTCGGGCGAGTAGACGTTGCGCATCGACCCGGTGTTGAACCGCTGGTCGGTTTCGGTGAGCGTCTGGTCGACGACGCCGAAGTTGTACGGCATTTCCTGGCTCAGCACGAAAACCGCCTCGGCGACGCCGAGGTTGCCCAGTCCGGTCGGGAGTTTCGTCGCGACCGAGGTGAGCATTTCGCCGAGCCCGTGCCGGAACGACGTTTCGACCGAGGTGTGCCGCTGCTCGAAGGTGAGCACGTTCCCGGCGAGCACGGTCGCCCGGATCCGCGACGTCGCCATCGGGTGCAGCCTGCCTTGCCGCGGCTCGTCGGCGCGGTGCCACATCAGCCGCACCGGCTTGCCGAACGCCTTCGACGCCTGCGCCGCTTCGACGGCGTGGTTGCCGAACAGCTTGTGGCCGAAGGAACCGCCGCCGGTGACGACGTGGACCTTCACCTTGCCCTGCGGCAATCCGATCGCCTGCGCGACCTCGCCCTGCGCCACGATCGGCGACTTCAGCCCGGCCCAGATCTCGGCGCTGCCGTCGCGGACGTCGGCGACCGCGCAGTACGGCTCCAGCGCGGCGCTCGAGCGGAACATGAACTCGAAATCCGCCTCGACCGTCTTGGCCAGCACCGGAACCTTCGGCACCGCCAGCGGAAGCTCGGCGCGGCGCAGGTTGGCGAGCACGGATTCGTCGTTCTGGCCCTCGACGCTGCCGGGGCCCCAGTCGACCTGCAGGGCGCGCACGCCGTCGATGCACTGGCCGAATGTCTCCGCGCGGACCGCGACGCCGGTCGGGATGATCGCGATGTCGGTGACGCCGGGCAGCTTCAGCACGTCGGCCTTGTTGCGGACGGCCTTCGGCGTGCCGTTGAGCGTCGGCGGACGGCAGATCATCGTCGGCAGCGCGCCGGGGATGTCCAGGTCCATCGCGAACTGCTTCTTGCCGGTCACGATGTCGTGGGCGTCGAGGCGGTTCTGCGGCTTGCCGAGCACCTTGAACTCGCTGGAGCCCTTGAGCTTGCTCGGGTCCAGCTGCACCTGCTTGGTGGTGCTGGACGCGGCCTTCGTCGCCAGTTCGCCGTACGTCGCGGTCTTGCCGTTCGGCGCGGTGACGACGCCGCCCTTGACGATGAACCGTTCCGCGGTCCCGCCGAGCAGGATGGCCGCCGCTTCGAGCAGTTGCTGCTTGGCGATCGCGGCGGCGACGCGGATCGGCGTGTAGGTCGAGACCGTGGTGTTCGACCCGCCGGTGAGCTGGTTGAACAGCAGTTCCGGACGCGCCGGCGCGAGCGTGACGTGCACCTTCTCGACCGGGAGGTCCAGTTCCTCGGCGATGATCATCGCGGTCGAGGTGGTGATGCCCTGGCCGACCTCGGCGCGCGGGATCTCGAAGGAAGCGCTGCCGTCCTTGTTGATGGTGACGGTGATGAGCTGCGACGTCGGGAGCGCCGCGTCGGTGAGCGCGTCGTTGAGGTCGTACAGCTCGGGCGGCTGCGGAGCGGAGGGCACGGCGGCGGACGCGGAGGAGGCGAGCCCGACGTCCGCGGCCACGACGAGGGTCCCGGCCGCGACGACGTACCCGAGGAAACCGCGCCGGGAAACGCCCGGGCGCTCCTTCCCGGTGTCCGGCTCGGAGTGACTGAGAGTCACGCTGATTCCCCTTTCGAGGTAAGGACCGCGTGCCGGATGGCAACACGTGCACGCGGGTGGTGGTGATGGACCACCTTGCCGGGTGAATCGGGGCTTGAGTGTTCAAGTTCTGTACAGCGTCAGCGGAGAGCGATGGTTATCCTGCTGCGCGTCACCAACGAAGGTGGAGATCGCGTGAGCTCGATGACGTCCTCGCGCAGCGTGGTGCTGCGGGAACCGATCGCCCAGTCCTGGCGGCGCGCCTCGCTCGCCGGTGTGCGCCCCGAAACCGCGCTGCTCGACCTGCGGTTCGACGAGGTCGACCCGGCCAGCAGGCTCCTGTCGGCGGCGGCGCCGGTGCTGGAGGACCTCGACGAGCGTCTCGCCGGGACCGCGATGTCCACTGTGCTCGTAGACCACGACGGCAGGCTCGTGCACCGCTGGAGCGCCGACCGCGCCGTCGAAGACTGCCTGGACCAGCTGGGCATCGGCGTCGGCACCTGCCTGCTGGAGGACGAGGTCGGGACCACCGGCCCGGGCACCGCGCTGGAAACCCGGTCGAGCATCGTGGTGCACGGGGAGGAGCACTACGCCGAGGCGCTGCGCGGGTTCAGCTGTTACGGGCACCCGATTTTCCACCCGGTCACGCGCAGGCTGGAGGGCGCGCTCGACATCACGCTGCTGGCCGCCGAGGCGAATCCGCTGCTCGCGCCGCTGGTCGCGAAGGCGGTGGAGGAGATCGAACGGCAGCTGCTGGAAGGCAGCCGGGTGTCGGAGCGGTCGCTGCTCGCCGCGTTCCAGTCGGCGTCCCGCCCGACCCGGCCGGTGGTCGCGATCGGCCCGGACCTGTTGCTGTGCAACCAAGCCGCCGCGGACCTGCTGGAAGGCGCGGACGTCGCGCTGCTGTGGAACCTGGCGGGCGAGGCGGCCGGACCGTCCGAAATGGAGACTGAACTGCGCTCCGGCCAGCGCGCGCGGGTCCGGGCCGAACCGGTGCCCGGCGCCCGGGGCGGGATGCTGGTCGAGATCCGCCCGCTGAGCCCGGCCGAGGCCCGGCGGACGCGCCGCCGTGGTGCTGTCGCGCCCGGTCCGGTGGCCGGGCACGTGCACATCTCGGGCCCGCCCGGGACCGGCCGCACCACTGAAGCCCGGCTGCGCGTGCCCGAGGAACCGTGCACCACGTTGACCGGCTCGGAAGCCGTGCTCGGCGGATCCGCAGCCTGGGCCGCGAGGTTCACCGCCGCCGTCGAGACCGGCTCCGGCAGCATTTGCGTGGACGGTGCGGATCTCTTGCCCGCTGAACTGGTCGACCTCGTCGCGAGGCATGCCGCCCGCGGCGTCGGCCCGCACCTCGTGCTGACGACCGGCCCGCGCGAGGGGCTGACCGGTCCGGAGCGGGCGCTGATCGCGTCGTGCGGGGAGAACGTCGAGCTGCTGCCGCTGGCGCACCGGCCGGACTTTCCCGAGGTCGCGGCCCGGATGCTGGCCGAACTCGGGGCCGCGCGCACGCACAACATCACGCCGGGCGCGCTGCGTATCCTCGGCTCGTACGACTGGCCGGGGAATCTGCCTGAACTGCGCGGCGTGCTGAGCCAGGCGATCCGCAAACGGTCGGTGGGCGCGATCGGCCCGGGGGATTTGCCGCCCGCGCTGGTGGCGGACGCTTCGGGGCACGAGCTGGCTCCGATCGAACGGGCGGAACGGAACGCGATCGTCGCGGCGTTGCGGTCGGCCGGCGGGAACAAGGTGCGGGCGGCGAGCACGCTCGGGATTTCGCGGACGACGTTGTACGCGCGGATGCGGGCGTTGAAGGTGCCGGGTTAGCGGAAGTCTCCGGGCGATCGCCCGGTCCACCGGCGAAACGCTCGCCGGAAGGCGCTGGCTTCGGAGAAACCCAGTCGCTGCGCCAATTTCTCGATGGGTTCGTCGCCGCGGCCGAGACTGGCTATCGCGGCGTCCCGGCGGACCGCGTCCCGGATTTCGCTGATGGACGTTTTCTCTGTGCGCAACAACCGCCGCAAGTGCTGGGCGCTGATCCCGAGCCGCCCGGCGATGTCGTCCGGCGCGGTAATGCCCTGCTCGACCACGGCGCGGACCTGGTCCGCGTGGGCCGAGCCGTAGTCGCGGGTGGCGAGCCAGACGTCCGGCTGGTCGTCCAGGAACGCGGCCAGTTCGGCTTCGCCGCGGATCACCGGGGCGGACAGGAGCCCGCGGTCGAAGACGAGGACCAGCGAGTCCGCGTCGAACCGCGGATGGCGGCCGAAAACCGCCTCGTAGTGCGGCGCGTGGTCCGGTTCCGGCCACGGCAGCCGAAGTTCGCGCAGGGCGATGCGCTGTCCGGTGAGCCAGCTCAGCAGCCGGTGGACGACGATGGCGACCAGTTCCGCCGCGACGTGCTCCGGGTCGTTGAGCCCTCGGACGTCGATGTCCACCTCGACCAGCGGATCTGCCGCCCGAACCGCCACCGCGGGCATCCCGGGCAGGACCTCGGCGGCTTCCTCCAGGCGACGCAGCGCGGTGCGCAGGTCGGGCGCGGGGGCGACCGATCGGATCACCAGCCGGAACAGTCCGCGCGGGGCTCGCGGGCCGAGCGCGAAGAGTTCGTCGTCGGTCTGGAGCCACAGCTCGCGGGTGAGTTCCGAGACCTGCCTGCGGGTGACGCCGGTGCGGTCCGGCCGGATCCCGAGGCGGTGCAGCAGCGCGGGGACGTTGAGGTTCCGGCGTTCGCCGATCCGCGCCAGCCGCCGGGCCAAGGTGTCCAGAACCGCCGCGTCGTCCACGGTTCAAGGCTAGCGGGCGGTTAACGGGCGATTTTCTACCCGATCGGGTGACGGGGCTCGGTCGTGAATCGCGCGCCGAGCAGCCGTTCGGTCTCCGTCCACAGCCACGCGCCCAGCTCCGGATCCCGGCTCGTCGGCACCGGCTGCTGCACCTCCGCGGCGGCGCTGCGATGCGGACCGAGGTACTCGCCGCCGCGCAGGCCCGGCGAAGCGACCGCGGCCACGACCGGTCGAGCCGCCTGATCCTTCCCCAGCACGATCCCGCGGGCCGCCGCACGCAGCACCCGCGCACCGGGCCGTCCCGGCGTGAGCGCGTCGATCGCCGAGCCGGGGTGGACCACAATCGACTGCGCTGAGATCTCAGCCAGCCGTCGCTGGGATTCGAAGCCGAGGATCTCCACCGCGTGCTTGGACATCGCGTACGCGACCCGCGCCCGGTAATCCCTTTCGGACAGCCAATTCTCGCGGTCGAAGGGGATCTTGCGGGTCAGCGCGCTCCCGAGACTGACCACTCGCCGGACCGCGGGCAGCGCGCGGCGCAGCAGTTCCGCGTGCGCGAGATGGTTGATCCCGACGATTTCCTCCACCCCGAACGCCCCGATCCGGTGCGCTGGTCCCGGACCGAACGCTCCGGCGACGACACCCGCGTTCAGCACGAGCGCGTCCAGCCGCGGCAAGGCGCCGAGCCGGTCGCCGGCCCGGCCGATCGACGTGCGGTCGGCGAGATCCAGCGGGACAAACTCGTGCAGCCGTGGGTCGGGCAGCGCGGAAACCGCCGCGCGGCCCCGGGATTCCGATCGCCCGAGCACCAGCACGCGCGCGCCCAGTTCGGCGAGTTGCGCGGCGGCGAAGAAACCGATTCCGGAGGTGGCCCCGGTGATCGCGACGACCTGGCCGTCGATCCGTTCCGGTTGAGCTATTTTCGACACAGCAGCGACGTTAGGTTCGCCGCTGGTGTCCGCACCAGGACCGTGGTTCGCAGGTTTCGGGACCGTTCCGCGCATTCCACGCTCGTCACGGCTTTCCGGCGAGCTCGGCCAGCCGGTCGGCGATGCGGTCGATGTCGGCTTCGGTGGTGCGATAGTTCGCGACGCACGCACGGATCGCGGTCTGCCCGCGCAACCGTGCCGGACCCAGCAGCGCAGTGCCTTCGTTGGCGAGTTGGGCTAGCAGTTCCGGGTATTCCTCGTCGCGACGGCCATCGATACGCACGCAGACGGCGGTCAGCGCGACCGGGTTCAGCAGATCCAAGCCGGGTTCGGCGGCGACGCGTTCCCCGAGTCGCGCGGCCAGCCGCAGGCAGCGTTCGGCGGCTTCGCGGAAGGCGTCCACGCCGAACGTCCGCAGCGCGGCCCACACCTTCAATGCCTTGAAACTACGGGAAAGCTGCGGGCCGTAGTCCATGAAGTCGAGCATCAGGTCGTCCTCGGCGACGGTGAGATACGACGACGAGAACGCGAAGGCCGCCCGCAGTTTCGCAGCGTCTTTCACCACCAACGCCCCGGCTTCGAGCGGCGTGAACAGCATCTTGTGCGGATCCAGCGCGATGGAATCCGCGCGGGACAGCGGGGCGAACGTCTCCCGCGCGGAGTCAGCGAGGACGAACAGCGCGCCGTACGCGCCATCCACGTGCAGCCAAAGGTTTTCTCGCTCGCACAGGTCAGCGATGGGTCCGATCGGATCAATCGAGCCGCTGGTGACCGTGCCAGCGGTGGCGACGACGCAGAACGGCTCGAGCCCAGCGGCCCGGTCCGCGGCGATCGCGTCGGCGAGGAGGTCGACTCGCAGGCGGAATTCGTCGTCAGTCGGGATGTGCCGGACGTGGCCCAGTCCGATGCCGAGAGTGGCAGCGGCCTTGTCCACGCACCGGTGTGCCTCCTCCGAGGTGTACAACACCAGCGGCGGAGCACCGGATTGCAAGCCGCGCTCACGGAAATCCGGCCGGCGGTCGGTGAGGGCGGTGGTGATCGCGTCCTTGGTCGCGCCGGAACCGCCGTTGGTGAGAATGCCGCCCGCGCTGGGGCCGAGGTGGAAAAGACCGGCGAGCCACTGCACCACCGACCGTTCGACAACGCTCGCCGCGGGGGAGAGTTGCCAGAAGTTGCAGTTTTGGTTGAGCACTGCGGAAATCGCGTCCGCGTACGGCGCGATCCCGTTGGGCGGCCCCTGCACGTACGCGAGGAACCGCGGGTGCGCGATGGTGGTCGAGTTGGGCACGATGCGGTCGCGGAGGTCGGCGAAAAACCCTTCCACGCCAATGCCTTCCGCGGGAAACGGCTCGGCAAGAAGCTTCGCCAGCGTGTCGCGGTCGACGTCCGGCAGGATCGGCCTCGTGGGCAGGGATTCCTCGTAGCTGTCGACGAACCGGGCCAGTGCGTCGGCGGCTTGCGCGCGTTCCGCGGGGGAGAGGACGAGAGGGTGCACGGTGCTGCCTTCCGGGAGATCGAGTGCCGGAATCGACGGTAGTGCGGACGGCAGGGCAGCCGATGCTGAATATTGCGTTTTCTGGCAGCCTGATTAGCATCCTGTGCCATGGATAAGACTGATCACGCAATCGTCCGCCAGCTGATGGCCGACGGCCGGCTACCGAACAACGAACTCGCCGACCGTGTCGGACTGTCCCCGTCACCGTGCCTCCGCCGGGTCCGCGCCCTCGAAGCGGCCGGGGTGATCACCGGGTACCACGCGTCAGTCGACCCAGCCGCGCTCGGCCGCGGACTCGGAGTGCTGCTGCATGTCGAGATGGCGGATCAGCGCAGCGAGGTCATCGAGGCTTTCGAGAACACCGCTCTGGGGCTGGACGACGTGGTGTCGTGCCGCCGGATGTTCGGTGCGCCGGACTATCTGATGCAGATCGCGGTGCCTGATATGGCAGCGTATGAGCAGCTGTATATGACGGAGTTGACCCGGATGCCGGGCGTGGCGAGGACGAATTCGCAGTTCGCGATGAAGACGGTGAAGACGACGCCAGGTCATCATTGGTGATCCGCGGCCGACGCCGACCGCTCGGGCGCTGCTTTGACGACCGCCACAATGCCCGGCCCGAATCTCTGGGTTCTCGTCCAGGGCTGCCGCGATCCAGCCGGAACCGGGCCGTGGCAGGAGACCGCCGTCCACCTCATCGCCGCGACCCGAGCCGTCCGCCGTCGGTGAACGCCGAGAAGTCGTTCACCAGCCGAGCTGGTCCCCGAGCCGCAACCGCAGCCACAGCACCAGCCGCTCGTCCGGATCCGCCAGATCGAACCCGAAGATCTCCTCCGCCCGCGAAAGCCGGTACCGGATCGTGTTCGGGTGCACCGACAACCGCGCCGACGCGGCCGCGATGTCGCCGTTCGTGTCGAGGTAAGCGAGGATCGTGGGCGCGTAAGTGGTCCCGTGCTCGACGTCGTGCGCCCGCACCGCCGGGCCCAAACGCCGCGGCAAAGACGCGTCACCGGCAAGCAACTGCGCCAGCACGAACAACGTCGCCCCGGCCCACACCTCCTCAATGGCCGCCACCTGGCACGGTTCCGGCGCGGTGCGTTGTTCCGCCAGCGTCCGCAGGACGAGGTCCGCGTCGGCCCGCGAGGAAGCGATCGACCGGAGCCCGGGGACCGGCGACCCGAGCCCGGCCTGCACCGGCATCCGCAGCGCGCCGTGGGCTCGGCGGGCGATGTCGGCGACCAATTCGCGGTGTGCGGGGCCCTTGGGGAGCAGCGCGTAGACCGTCCCGTCGATCAGCGCGCAGCCGTGCCTGCCGTAGTGCGCCTCGCAGTGCAGGCTCACCAAATCGGCCAGCCGCGTTGCCGCGTGGGCGGCCAGGACGTCTTCTGGATCGGCGACGGTGAACGCGGCGACCGCGACGGGCGCGTCCGGGTCCAAACCGAGCTGCGGCGCGACGGCGGTGACGCTGCTCGGGTCGGCGAGCAGGCGTTGCAGCAGGTCAGCGCGCCGCCGACGGACCACGTCGACCGCGGTGCGCGCGGCCAGCAGGTGCAGCGCGGCGATCTCGGCGGCGTCGAACAGGGCTTGCTCGGCGGTCTCGTCCAGGCTGTTCTCGGCGTCGACCACCCAGATCGACCCGAGCATCTCGCTGCCCGCCCGCACCGCGACGCCGAGCCGGGGCAGCCCGCCCGGCAGCGACGGGAACCGGCAGGTCCGCCGTGTCCGCGCGAGTTCGCGGTACTGGTCGTCGTAGAACACCGGCCCCTCCGGCACCTGCAGGCCGAGGATGCCCTGGCGGCGGCCGTCGTCGATCGGCTGGCCGGGTAGCGTCGAATACGCCAGGATCCGCCGGTGGAGGTCCTCGATCGTGGTCGCCCCGCCGACCATCCCGGCGATCGCGTTGGCCAGCGCGAACAGATCGCCGGCCGCGGGTGCGCCGGGCGTGCGCACGGCGGGCGCGAGCGCCGAGGAGATCATCGCTTCGAGATGGTGCCACGGCACGGCCTCGTCGGCGGCGAGCAGCACCACCCCGGCGTCCTGCGCGGCGTCCGAAAGCTCGGTGAGGGGTTCGCCGAAGCTTTTCACCACCAGCGCCGCGTATCCCACCGCCGCGTTGATGAGATCTTTCGCCTCGGCCGGATCCGCCCCGACCGCGAGCAGGATCGTGTCCTGCCCCGGCGGCACACCGCCGCGGCGCTCGTGGATGAGCACGCCGGACACCGGCACCGGCCGGTCCGGCAGCGGGGTGACCGGCCGCAGCAGTGAAGCGCCGAGCGCGGCGAGGACCTGCCCGAGATCGGGCGCCACCGGATCGAGCATCGTCACCTCTTTAGCCAGACGCACAAAACATCCGCGGAATCTCTGGACCAGCACTGCACGCACCCGGACGATCCGGCCGCGAGGCTGTCAGCATGCACGTTCCACCAGGCGCACCAGCGACCGTACTCCCTCCGGCCCAGGACACAGCCGTCTCGACCGCCCTGCGCGCCGCGAACCGGGCGGGCGTCCGGATCCGGCTCGCCGACGACGTCCGGACGCTCGAAGCGGTGTCGCGGTTCCTCGCCCAGGTCTGGCAGACGCCGGAATCCCACGCCCCGTTCGGCGCGGACGCCCTGCGCGCCGTCGTCCACGCGGGCGGCGCGGTGCATTACGCGGCGGACGACGACGGCATTGTCGCCGCCTCCGGGCTGATTTTCTGTCCGCCGGTGACCCGCGCGGTCTACTCGCTGATCGCCGCCGCGCGCGCGAGCGACCGCGGAGTGGGCTTCGCGCTGAAGCAGGCGCAGCGGGTGTGGGCGCTGGATCAGGGTGCGGAAACCATGGTCTGGACCTTCGATCCGCTGGTGAGCCGCAACGCGCATTTCAACCTGGCGAAACTCGGCGCGCGTGGAACCGAGTACACAGTGGACTTCTACGGCCAGATCGAGGACGGCGTCAACGGCGCGGACGAAACCGACCGCTTCACCGTGGTGTGGCCGCTGCGGGACCCGAATCCAGCCCAGCTTACGGGTCCGGACTTGACCACTGTGGACGTCGACTCACGCCGCGCCCCCGACGGCGAACCGTTCCTGGTCCGCGACGGTTCCGGCTATTGGTGCCGGGTCCCGTCCGACATCGTGAGCCTCCGCCGGTTGAACGCGCGCCTCGGCGCGGAGTGGCGCTACGCGATCCGCGACATGCTCGTCCCGTTGTTCGCCGACGGCTACACAGCCACCGGGTTCAGCCGGTCCGGGTGGTACCACCTGACCGAAGGGGAGCGGGCGTGAAAATCGAACGAATCGACCTGATCGAAGTCAGCCTCCCGCTCGTCCGTCCATTCCGGACTTCGTGCTCGGTGGACACCGAACGCAACACCCTTCTGTTACATGTGGTGACCGACGTCAGCGAGGGCTGGGCAGAATTCGGCGGCGACCCGGAACCGGTGTACAGCCCGGAGTTCGCCGCCGGAGCCGAACGGATCCTGCGCGATCATCTCGTCCCGCGCGTCACCGCCTTGCCGCAGCTGACCGCATCCCGGGTCGCGGGCGCGATGGCTCCGGTCAAGGGAAACCCGCTGGCGAAAGCCCTGCTCGAAACCGCCATCCTCGACGCGGAATGCCGTGCCTACGCGATGCCGTTGTCGACCTACCTTGGTGGCGTGCGCGACCGGATCCCGGCCGGAGTTTCCGTCGGAATCACCGACACCGTGCCGGAATTGATCGACACCGTCGCCGGTTATCTGGCCGAGGGATACGTCCGGATCAAGCTGAAGATCGAACCCGGCTGGGACCTAGAACCAGTCCGCGCCGTCCGCGCCGAGTTCGGCCCAGACCTGCTGCTACAGGCCGACGCGAACACCGCCTACTCCCTGTCCGACGCCGACCATCTGCGCCGGCTGGACGAGTTCAGCCTGGTCCAGCTAGAACAACCACTCGCCGCGGACGACCTCGGCGGGCACGTCGAACTCGCGAAACTCCTGCGCACCCCGATTTGCCTGGACGAGTCGATCTGCTCCGCCCGCGACGCCGCGTTCGCGATCCGGTTGGGCGCGTGCCGGATCATCAACATCAAACCCAGCCGCGTCGGCGGATACCTCGAAGCACGACGAATCCACGACGTGTGTGCCGCACACGGAATCCCGGTGTGGTGCGGCGGAATGCTGGAAACCGGCATCGGCCGCGCGCGGAACCTCGCCCTAGCCGCACTGCCGGGCTTTGTGCTGCCGAATGATATCTCAGCGTCGAGCCGTTACTATGCCACCGATCTCACCGCGCCGTTCGAGCTAGAAGACGGTTGCCTGTCCATTCCAGACGGACCGGGCGGCGGCGTCGCTGTCGATCCGCTCGCGCTGCGCAAGCACACCGTCGCTTCGCAAACCCTCTTCGCGGGCTGACGATTCCAGCAGAAGGAGACGACCTGCGAGCTTGGACCGCAACCTTGGCGGTCGCACCCACCGCATCTACTGCCGCGTGCTCCGCCAAACCCATCCAATCCCGCAAGATCACCATCCGGCGACTGCTGCAGCGAAACCGCCAGCGGCCACGACTTCCGCAGCGTGGTAACGGAAAACTCTCGGTCATCGTGTTCAGTGACACAGCAGAATATTCGGCGGCCCGGTCAGACCGGATGGACGCCATCGTGGGGCGTACTGGTCTGCGACCTCCACTAAACGTCCGGGCGGTTGCGGCGTCCCCCAGCGCGGCAACCGCCCGGACCCCATCCGCCGAGCCTTGTCCCGCCTATCCGACCCCCGGTGCCGTAGCGCGTCGTTCGGTGGACCGGCGCTCAATCGCTTCCGCGACGCCGTCGATCGCCTGTCGGAGCATCGCGCCGTATCCGTCGTCTGCCAGCGCGTCCTGACATGCTCGCGCTGCGGCGAGCTGTTCCGCCGCTGCGGAGAACGAGCCCAGGCGGCGGAAGTTGTCGGCCAAGTTCAGGTGCAGTGACGGGTAGAAGCCCGCGATCCGGAGCCCAGCGTCGTGGGCTTGGACGTGCTCGTCGGTGACCGTCGCGGCGGCGTCCAGGGCTCTGACATCCCAGACCAGTGCCTCTGCCGGGTCAGCGAACAGATCTGCTTGGTAGTGCGCGAGAACGCAGCGGTAGAACGGATCGCCGCCCGGGCCGAGTTCGTCCCACAGTTCCTGCAGACGCGCTCGCGCGGCATCCGGCGCGCCCGCTCGGCCTTGCGTCACCGCGGCGGTGATCTCGGCCATCGTGTCCGTCATTCGGCAGTTCCTTTCACTGGCATGGCAAGGGTGGTCAGGTCGCCGTCGTCGGCGGAGCGCACGACGACTGGCAGGTGCGAGCCCGCGACGTCCAGCATCACGTCCGGGCCGACGGCGGTGCTGATCGCCGGGTGCAGCGTGCTCACGGCGAACGAGAGCGAAATCGGCGGGCCGGTGACGTCCGCGGGGATTGCTTCGGTGCCGACTGTGACAGCCGTGGCGGAGAGGTCCAGTTGGATCTGCGGGGCATATTGGCGCTCTAGACATGCCACGAGCGCGTTGCGAGATATCACTGCCCGCGTAAGGACTTCTGGCAATGACGCGAGCATCAGGCGGTAGTCGGGGAAGTCGTCGGCGAGCGTGCGGCACGTTCGTACGGCGTCGCCCTGGAAGGAGATCTCGTCGGCGTGGAGGCTCAGGTGGAGTTCGTGTTGCCGGCGCGTCCACGGCATTGCTAGCCGCAGGTCGTCGGCGTCGACGGTCGCGGTCCAGGTGGAGGTGCTTGGTTCGGCTGGGACGAGGGTGCGGGTCGAGAGGCGGTACCGGTCGGTGGCCGCGAGCACGATCGCCTCTGGGGAGACCTCGAGGTGCACGCCATTCAGCACGGGGAGGTCCTGCGTCGTCGCGGTCAGCACCTGCTCGACGGCGGCGGTGAACACCGGGCCGGTGAGCCGGACCGACGGCACCGGGGCCGGGGTGCCCAGCGTGGCCTTTACCGCCGCGGCGGTTTTCCGGGCCTGGTGTACCTGAGATACCAACCCGGCGACGTGGTCGTCGATGATCCGCGACGCTTCGGCCGGGTCGGCGGCGAGGACCGCGCTGACTCGCTCCAGTGGCAGCCCGATCTCCCGCAACTGCCGGACAAGCAGCGCGGCCGAGACTTGGCCGGGGGAGTAGTAGCGGTAGCCGGATTCCTCGTCGACCCGGATCGGGCGCACGAGTCCGGAATCGGCGTAGAAGCGCAGCGCGCTGGCGGTGAGGCCGCAGCGACGGGCGAACGCTCCGATGGTCAGCAGGTCGGGCACCCGCCCATCATCGGGGTTCAAGCAGCTTGAAGGTCAACCGCAGCACGGTGACCACGGGATCGTGCTAGTGCAGACGGGTGACTGACCCGATCGAGGAGGCGGCGCTGTCCGGTGGGCGCGGTTGCTCGGTCTAGCTGCTCGGCGACCAGCCAGGCAAAGGGATGCCTGGCCGGATCGGCGTAGTCCTGGAGGGGTTTCCTTCGGCCTCCTTCAGCACGGTGGCGCCGACCGCGCTCAGACCCGGTCCAGAAGCTCGCGCAGCCGCACGATGTCCTCGGTTCGCGTGCGCCAGCTGATGACGCACACCCGCAACGCCGGTCGTCCCGCGACGCGGACTGGGCTCAACCACGCGGAGCCGGTGGCGTTGACCCGGTCCGCGAGGTCGCTGTGCCACTGCCAGGATTCCGTCGGATCGGCGGGTGCGTCCGCGCGCGTCACGCAGACGATCGGCAGCGGCGTGTCGTTGATGGCGAGCCAACCCGCGCCCGTGAGCTGATCCCGCAATTCCTGCCCGAACGCCGCGTCGTGTTCGATCTGGGCGCCGTAGCCGGAAACTCCGTATGCCAGCAGACTCAGCCACAGCTTCAGTCCGATGAACCGCCGCGACCATTGATTGCTCGTCGTGTACGGGTCTGCAGTGTCGTCCACTTGGCCCGGCATATACGAGGTCGACACGGTGAACGACGAACTCAGCTCGGCTCGGTCGCGGGTGAAGAACATCCCTGCGCCCATCGGCACTGACAGCCACTTGTGCGCGTCGACGGTGATCGTGTCCGCGCGTTCGATGCCGGTCAGCACGCCGCGCAGCCGATCCGACAGGCAGACGGCTCCGCCCCAGGCCGCGTCTACATGGAACCGCAGACCGGCGTCGTGTGCGAGATCGGCGATGCGCGGCAGCGGGTCGATCATTCCGGCCCCGGTGGTCCCGGCCGTGGCGACGATGAGGAACGGCGCCTTGCCGTCCCGCCGGTCTTCGGCGAGCAAGGCTTCGAGCGCGGCGACATCCATCCGGCCGCTTGCGTCGGACGGCACCAGTCGGCACGCGTCGCGGCCGAGACCGGCGGCGTGGGCGATTTTCAGCCAGGCCAGATGCGAATCCGCACCGGCGTAGAACACTGGCGCGGCGTCGAGGGCACGCAAGCCGCCGGTGCTGTACTCGGGAAACGCGTGGGTGAGCGCGGTCAGCACCGCGGTCGCGTTGGCCTCCGCGCCGCCGCTCGTGAAGTGGCCGCCCGCGGTGGCCGGGAGGCCGAGCCGCGCGGAGAACAGGTCGATGCACCGCTGTTCCGCCTCGACCGCGAACGGTGCGTGGCTCCACGCAGCGAGCTGCGGATTCACCGCCGCGGTGATGAGATCTCCGGTGACTGCTGCCCAGGTCGCGGACGGGTTGAACAGCCCGAAATACCCCGGATGATCGGTGTGCACGGTCCAGCGATCGAGCGCGGCGAGCACCTCCGGGACGGCCTGCTCAAGGTCTTCCGGCTTCTCGAGCGGGTACTTGTCGAGCCAGGCGCGGATCTCCGTGGCGTCGGCGGTCACCGGGCTCGCCGGGTGCTCCGGCCGCGTGCGCCACCCCTCGACCAGCTGATCTACGACACCGTGCAGCAGCTTCGCCGCCGATTCCGCGTCCGTCGCCACCCCGCCGCGGTCCTGCTCGCTCGTCATCAGCCCTCTCCCCAGATTGTGCTAGCACGTAACAGGTTCTGTACTAGCTTGAGACGAGGCTAAGTGGACTCGAACGGTGCCGCAAGGAAGTAAATCCGGCCATTGCTGGCCCGATTCGTGCGCTAGGCCAGGGTGAGTGCGTCGTCGATGGTGGCGTCCAGGAACGCGAGCGTGTCGCGTCGCCGGGCCAGGGGATTCCGATAGCTGCGCCGACCTTCCGCGCCGCCGGTGCGCAGGCTCAAGCTCTCGGCGATGATGCGCTGCCAGCGAGGGTCGAATTGCCTTGCTGCATAACGTCCTGCGCCAGTTTTGGAAGTCAGCTCCCCGGTGGCGACGAGATGGTGCAGACGGCTCACCCCGAGCACCGCCCACACCGGGAACAGCGGGCTCATCCCGAGCGCGAGCGACAACGCACTGGTGCGCCGGTTCTTCTCCCACCACGGCCGCCAGTAGCTGCTCAGGTTGTCGACAGTGAACGCGCGCAAGGCATCCTGATCCGCCCACACGTCCACATCGGACGGCTCCGGTCCGCGCAGCGCGATCCCGCGCCTGGCGAGTTCGCAGAACGTCACCGGGTTGAGACCGTCTCGTCCCGCCTCGGTGAAACGGCTTTCCTGCGCGCACGGAACGTCCGGGCAGTTGTCGGGTCCGGCAGCGAGATCGGCCCAGGTGAGCACGGAGCCGTCGAAATGCGGTTTCGGAAACCGGGTGACTGTCGTGGCATGAGCCTGCGCCAGCGCTGAGATCTCAACCCGATCCGGACGTCGATCAGTGACCGCGACGAAATCGATGTCGCTGGCCGTGTTCAGCCGTCCGCGCCCGGCGCCGCGGGCGTGGAAGTCGCCGAAGCAGACCGAACCGACCAGGTAAAAACCGGTCACCAGCCCGGGTGCGGCTCGGTCCACTGTGGACAGAAACAGTGTGGTGCTCCGGCGGACTTCCTCAGGTATCTCACTCGGCACGCCTGCCACGTTACCGAGTTACGCGAGTTCGGCGGCGGCCCTCGCCAGGTCGTCGACGCTGCCGGACATGACCGTGCGGACGTGCTTGGTGAGGTGGTCCAACGGCCAGTCCCACCACGCGATCGCCAGGAGGCGTTCGACGTCCTCGTCGCGATACCGGCGGCGGATCAGCTTGGCCGGGTTGCCGCCGACGATGCCGTAGTCGGGCACGTCGTCGACCACGACCGCCCCGGACGCGACGATCGCGCCGTGCCCGATGCGGACGCCCGGCATGACCATCGCCCGGTAGCCGAGCCAGACGTCGTTGCCCAGCACCGTGTCGCCGCGGCCGGGCAGGCCGGTGATGGCGTCGAAGTGCTCGGCCCAGTCGCCGCTCATGATCGGGAACGGGAACGTCGACGGCCCGTCCATCCGGTGGTTCGCGCCGTTCATGATGAACCGCACGCCCTCGCCGAGCGCGCAGTACTTGCCGATCACGAGCTTCTCCGGCCCGTAGTGGTACAGCACGTTGCGAGTCTCGAAGGCGGTCGGCTCGTCCGGGTCGTCGTAGTAGGAGAACTCGCCGACGTCAATCAGCGGCGACGTGACCAGCGGTTTCAGCAGCACCACTCGCGGCTGCTCGGGCATCGGGTGCAGGACGTTCGGATCGGGGGAAATGGGTTTTCTCCTCGCGGTGACAGGCTCAGCGGCGGGTTCAACGGCGGGCTCGGCAGGGGTGGCGGGTTCAGCAGCGAGCGATGGCTGGTTTGGCGGTGGGCTGGCTTAGCGGCGAGCAACGGCGGGATTCAATGGCGGACGGCGGCAGGTTCGGCAGCGCGCGGTGACGGGTTCGGCGCCGGACGGTGAGGGGCTCGGCGGTGGGCGTCGGGTTAGGCGTGGGCGTTGACAGGCTCGGCGGAGGTCGGCGGGTTCAGCGGCGAACAGCGGTGGGTTCAGCGGCGGACGGTGAGTTCGGCGGCGGACAGTGACAGGCTCGGCGGAGGGCTTAGCAGCGAACAGCGGCGGGTTCAGCGGAAGGCTCGGCAACGGGCAACGGGCAACGAACAACGGATTCAGCAACGCGCAGCAGCAGACCCGAAACCCAGCCACGTGTGCCGGTTGCCCCACCAGCACCAGCCGACCTTGGGGGCGTTGCGGCGTTCGCTGCCGTCGCGGCCGATGCCGTTGCTGATCCACAGTGCCGGCGTGCGGGCGTCGAACTTGCCGTTCTCCTTGCGCAGCCGGGAGCCGATGGTCATGAAGCAATGGTTGCGCTCGAGCGCCGACGGCTGCTGGAGCACCCAGTGAATCCCCTCGGTGAGCAGCAGCGGACTGCGCCCAGCCTTGGTGATCGCGGGCAGGGCTTCCTCGGGGCTCCAGTTGGCCATCTCGTCGCCGCGGTCGAGGCCGGTGACGAGGTACAGCGGCGCGTCGGGCAGGTCGATGTCACGCGGCGCGAACTGGTCGACGTCCGGCATGTCCGTGACGACGAATCCGGCCTTTCCTTCGCGCCGGAGCAGCGGCGAGAGCGCCGACGCGGGTGCCCGGTCCTGGTGGACCGCCAGCAGCGCACCGGCCGCGGCGTGGTGCTCCGCGGCGAAAGCACGCAGGTCGTCGGCGGAAAGCTGGGCGATCTCGGGCACTCCCAGCGCGATGAGGTGGTCTGCCTGGTCCGCGAGCGACGGGAGGGCAGCGATCGACAAGTGGTTCTCCTTCGGGCTATATTTACGTCGGTAGTAAAAGTATGCCGAGTCCCCATGGGTGTCAAGGTAAATTTACGTCGGAGGTAAGTTTTCGATGGATGTGGGCCTGCGGGAAGCCAAGAAGCAGGAGACGCGCCAGCTGATCTCCGACCACGCGACGCGGCTGTTCCTGGAGCAGGGCTTCGAGGAGACGACGATCGCGCAGGTCGCGGCGGCCGCGCGGGTCGCGAAGAAGACGGTGACCAACTACTTCGCCCGCAAGGAAGACCTGGTCCTCGACCATCAGGACGAGTTCGTCGCGACCCTGGCGGCGGCGGTGTGGGCGCGCGAACCGGGGGAGTCGGCGCTCGCGGCGCTGCGGCGGGCGTTCGAGGCGGCGGTCGCGACGAGGGACCCGGTCGTCGGGTTCGCCGGGCTGGAGTTCAGCCGGATGATCGCCGAGAGCCCGACGCTGTCCGCCTGCCTGCGCGGCCTGCACGAACAGCGGGAACGGACGCTGGCCCAGGCACTGGCCGACGCAGTCGGCAGCCCCCGGACGGACATCACCGTCCGCACGGCAGCCGCGGTGCTGGGGGCCGTGCACCACAGCCTGTTCCAG
The DNA here is from genome assembly GCF_029087445.1 of Amycolatopsis sp. La24. Lineage (NCBI taxonomy): Bacteria > Bacillati > Actinomycetota > Actinomycetes > Pseudonocardiales > Pseudonocardiaceae > Amycolatopsis > Amycolatopsis sp. La24. The sequence goes on along the minus strand of NZ_JARACH010000062.1, from coordinate 14,484 downwards.
CGGATCGAGGAGCTGACGCTGGCCGGACGGCCCGCCGACGAGGTCGCGGAGACGGTCGCGGCGGAGGCGGCGCGGGCGTTCGACCTGCTGGAACCTGCGCTGGGGGACTACGCGGTGGCCTGATCCGGGGAGCCTCCGCAGACAGTGTTCGAGCAGCCGCCTCCCCGCCGTCCGAAGAAGTTTTCCCGGTGATGTCGATCCGCGTGCACCCCGATCGTCGCTTCAGTGAGACGACTGGAAAGACACGCAGGGGAGACAGAAATGAGCGCCGGACGACGCGAGTGGCTGGGCCTGGCAGTACTGGCCTTGCCGACCGTGCTGTTGTCGCTGGACATGAGCGTGCTGCACCTCGCGGTTCCGCACCTCGCCGCGGATCTGCGGCCTTCCAGCACGCAATTGCTGTGGATCATCGACATCTACGGCTTCATGATCGCCGGATTCCTCGTCACGATGGGCACGCTCGGCGACCGGATCGGCAGGCGGAAGCTGCTGATGATCGGCGGCGGCGCGTTCGGGCTCGCGTCGGTCGCGGCGGCGTTCTCGACCACTCCGGAGATGCTGATCGCGGCGCGGGCCGTGCTCGGAATCGCCGGGGCGACGCTCATGCCGTCGACGCTCGCGTTGATCAGCAACATGTTCCCGAACCCCAAACAGCGCGGCACCGCGATCGCGGTGTGGATGAGCTGTTTCATGGGCGGCATGGTGGTCGGCCCGGTCGCGGGTGGCTTCCTGCTGGAGCATTTCCGCTGGGGTTCGGTGTTCCTGATGGGCGTGCCGGTGATGGTCCTGCTGCTCGCGACCGCGCCGAAGCTGCTTCCCGAATACCGCGACGCCGACGCCGGACGCCTCGATCTCGCCAGCGTCGCCCTGTCGCTCGCCGCGATCCTGCCGGTCATATACGCGCTCAAGGAAATCGCCAAGAACGGCTTGTCCCTGACCGAAATCGTTGTGCTCGCCGCGGGGCTCGCGGTCGGCGCGGTGTTCGTCCGGCGGCAGCAGCGGCTCGAGCATCCGCTGCTGGACCTGCAGTTGTTCCAGGTGCGCGCGTTCAGTGCCGCCGTGGCGATCATGCTGGTCGGCGCGGTCACCATGGGCGGGGTGTTCATGCTGGTCAGCCAGTATCTGCAGATGGTCGCCGGGCTGAGCACGGTCGACGCCGGGCTGCTGCTGGTTCCGCAGGCGCTCGCGGTGGTCGCCGGGTCGATGATCGCGCCGCGGCTGGCGCGCCGGTTCCGGCCGGAATTCGTGCTGGGCTTCGGAATGCTGGTCGCGGCGGGCGGAATCCTGTTGTTCACGCTCGCCAATGGGGCAGGCGGGGTGGCTTTCGTGGTGCTGGGCATGTCGGTCGCCAGCTTCGGCATGGGGCCGCAGGGCGTGCTGTGCACCGAAATGGTGGTCGGCTCGGTCCCGCCGCAGCGGGCCGGCGCGGCTTCGGCGATGTCGGAGACCAGTGCGGAATTCGGGATTGCCATGGGGATCGCGGTGTTCGGCAGCGTCGCGACGGCGGTGTACCGCGACCAGATCGCGGTCCCGGCCCACGTGCCCGCCGCGGCGGCTGCCCAGGCGACCGACAGCATGGCCGGTGCGATGGAGGCGTCGGCGACGATGCCCGGTGCGACCGGCGAGCAGTTGCTGGCCACGGCACGCGACGCGTTCAGCTCGGGACTGCACACGGTCGCCGGGATCGGCGCGGCGATCGTGGTGGTGTTCGCGGTGGTGGGAATGGTCGCGCTGCGGCGTTCCCCGGCGGCTGCGAAGGCAGCGGAACCGGTGCTGGTCGCGTCGTAACCTGTTGTGCGGTAACGGGTTTCCCTGTGACAAGAGGGCCGGTGGTCCAGCCGAGCGTTCAGCCCGGCCGGACCACCGGCCCGCAGTCGTAAGATCTCAGGGTTTCCGCGCGACCCCGACCGCCACGATCCGCTGTGCGACGGTTGGCTCGCCCAGCAGCGGGCCGTCCGGCCACCATTCGACCACCGGCACGATTTCCGCGGCCTTGTTCGGTCCGCTCGGGATCAGCTCCATGTCGTGGAACAGGTCCTTGATCTCGGCGCGGGTGCGGGACGAGACGTCCTTCATCGACCCGTTGTGGACCGATTCGATGATGCCCTGCACCGCTTCGTCGTCCTCGGACCCGTCGTGCGGGTCGAGCAGGTGCGAGATCGCCACGTACGAACCGGACGGGAGCCGGTCGATGAATTCCTTCGTCACCTTGCCCGGAAGCTCGCGGTCGCCGGTCTGGTGGTGCAGGGCGAGCAGGAACAGCACCGCGATCGGCTGGTTCCAGTCGAGGTGCTCGGTGACCGTCGGGTGGTCGAGAATGCTCGGCGGGTCGAAGAAATCCGCCTGGATGTATTCGGTGAATTCGTTCTCGTCGAGCAGCGCCCGCCCGTGGCTGGCCACCACCGGGTCGTAGTCGACGTAGACGACCTTCGTCTGCGGGTCCGCGCGCTGGACGATCTGGTGCACGTTCTCCGCGGTCGGCATGCCGGAACCGCAGTCGATGTACTGGCGGATGCCCGCGTGGTAGGCGAGGAACCGGCAGATCCGGGTCATCAGGTGCCGGTTGACCCGCGCGGTTTCCGCGATGTCCGGCATCACCCGGGCGGCTTCCCTGGCGACCTGCCGGTCGATCTCGTAATTGTCTTTCCCGCCCAGCAGATAGTCGTACACGCGGGCGGCGCTCGACTGGTTCGGGTTGACCCCCGGCGGTGCGTTGACGGCGTCGGTCACGACGCGTACCTCCCGCGTGTTGACACGGTGATAGATGCCACACCGAGAGTAGCGGACTTCGGGGACGCCGCGAAACCGGTGCGGCTAAGACTCCAGCAGGGCTCGTTTCAGCGCGCTGACCAGCTCCTCCAGCACGGGTTCCGGCGCGCCGAAGGTGAGCCGGACGTGTGTGTCCGGAGCGTGCAGGTCGGCGCCGCGGATCGCGGTGACTCCGTTGCGCAGCAAGGCTCGGTCGATGTCTTCCGGGATAGCGCCGAGCCGGCCGCAATCGGCGAGCAGGAACGCGCCGCCGCCGGGGCGCACTGGTGCGGGGAGCCCGCTGGCCGCGATGCCCTCGCACACGAGGTCGCGCTTCCGCTGGTACGTCACGAGTTCGCGGTCGAGCCACTCGCGCGGTCCAGTGAGGGCGGCGGCCGCCGCGTGCTGTGCGACCGCGCCGCAGCAGACGGCTTCCCATTGCAGACGGCGTTCCATCGCGTCGACGATTTCCGGCGGGGCCAGCACGTAGCCGATCCGCCAGGTCGTCAGCGCGTAGTACTTGCTGAGGCTGGTGACGGTGATCAGGTGCGGCCATTCCCCGGCCGCTCCCTCGATCGGATGGTGTTCGTTCCGGTCATAGGCGAAGTGCCGCCACGAATCGTCGGAGATCACGACAAGGCCGTGGCGGGCGGCGAGGCCGACCACCGCGGCGATGGTTGCGGCATCGGGGAGGTAGCCGGTGGGATTGACCGGATTGCACAGGAGAATGGCGCGGCTGCGCGGGGTGACCGCGGCGGCCATGCGGTCGAGATCGAAGGTCCAGTCCTCTCGGGAGGGGACGTACGCGGGCACGGCGCCGGATTCGCGGATCGCCCCGTCGAAGAAGTACGCCGGGGTCGGCACGATCACCTCGTCGCCCGGCTCGAGGACGGTGCGCAGCACAAGGGAAAGCCCGTGCTGCGCGCCGTGTGTCACCAGCAGCCTTCGTTCGGGATCGATGCCGGGACCGAGTTCCGCGGCGATGGCCGACCGGAGTTCGGGAAGGCCCCGGCTGTCGCGCGGGTCGGGTTTGTCCATCGCCAGCCGGACGGCCTCGCGGACGTGTTCGGGCATCGGCAGGACCGGGGCTCCCACGAGCGGGAGCATCCGGACGCCGGTGCGGCGGGCCCGGTCGCGAGCGCTCAGCGCGCCCAGCGCCGGGACATCGCGAGAGGCGGGGAGAGTCCAGGAGGTCGAACTGCTTCGCGGCATACGACCAGCTTCGCACATTGAGATATCAGTATCAACGGTAGATATCTCTGGAGGTCTCTGAAGATGTACCCGTGCCATATCAACCAGCAATACTGGTATTCTGAGTGGGTGTCCGACATCCACGACGTTCTCACCGGCACGCCGCACATCCCCGCGCTGCTGCTGGTCGGCCAGGACGAATCCGGCCTCGACCGGACCAGTCAGGCGTACCGGGCGATCCGCCGGCAGATCATCGATCTGACGCTGCGTCCCGGCAGCAGTTTCACCGAGACCTCGCTCGCGCAGCAGTGGCAGATCAGCAAGACGCCGGTGCGCGAGGCGCTGGCCCGGCTGCGCCGAGACGGTCTGGTCAGCGCGCTTCCGCGCGCGGGCTACCTCGTCAGCTCGATCACGTTGCAGGACACCGACGATCTGTGCGGCCTGCGTACGCTGCTGGCCGCCGAGGCGGCTGCCGAAGCGGCCCGCAACGGCATCTCGGTGCCCGCGATCGAGCGGCTCGAAGTGCTGTCGAAAATCGCGTCGGACTACGTCCCGGGCGAGACGGCGCTCGACGACTGGCTGCCGGTCGGGATCGAATTCGAGGCCATCATGGCCCACTTCAGCGGCAACAGCCGGCTCGTCAAATCGCTCGTCGACGTCCTCGACGAACTGGAACGGGTGCTGCGGATGGTGTTGATGATCGCTCCGGACGTCGCGAGCCCGCCGGGTGAACTGCACGCGATTTTCGAGAGCCTGCGCGACCGCGACGCGGAGGGTGCGCGCTTCTCGATGCGGGCCCGGTGCGAGCGGGTGCGCCGTGACGTGCTCCAAGTGCTGACCAAGAGCACTTCGGTCAGCAGGGCGAACATCGAAATACCGCTGAATTGACCGGTGCGGTCCGGGGAGCACGGTCTCCCCGGACCGCACCGCTCAGACCGCGGTCGGGAAGTGCAGGCTCGCCTCCTCTGGCGCCTCCGGCCAGCGGCTGGTCACCGCCTTGGCGCGGGTGTAGAAGGCGACGCCCTCGGGGCCGTGCATGTGGTGCGCGCCGAACAGGGACTGTTTCCAGCCGCCGAACGAGTAGAACGCCATCGGCACCGGGATCGGGACGTTCACGCCGATCATCCCGACCTGCACCGACCGCTGGAACTGCCGCGCCGCCCGGCCGCTGCCGGTGAAAATCGCGGTGCCGTTGGCCCAGTCGCTCGCGTTGATCAGGTCGATCGCCTCGGTCAGCGAATCGACGCGCACGACCACGAGCACCGGGCCGAAGATCTCGTCGCGGTAGACGCTCATCTCGGGGGTGACGCCGTCGAAAAGCGTTGGCCCGACGAAGAATCCGCTGTCCTCGACGGTGATATCTCTCCCGTCGACGACGAGTTCGGCACCCGCCGCGACCCCGGCGTCGAGGTAGCCCCGGACGCGCTCGAGTGCTTCCGGCGACACGACAGGTCCCATCTCAGACCCTGGTGCCAGCCCAGGACCGACCTTGATCGCACGGGCCTTTTCGCCGATCAGCTTGACCAGCGGCTCGGCCACGTCACCGACCGCGACGGCCACGGAAATCGCCATGCACCGCTGGCCCGCAGATCCGTACGCGGCGGAAACCAGGTGCTCGGCCGCGTTTTCGAGATCGGCGTCGGGCAGGACGACGGCGTGGTTCTTCGCGCCGCCGAGTGCCTGCACGCGCTTGCCGTTCGCGGTCGCGCGCTCGTGCACGTACCGCGCGATCGGGGTCGAGCCGACGAACGACACCGCGGCGACGTCCGGATGGTCCAGCAACGCGTCCACCGCGACCTTGTCGCCGTGCACGACGTTGAAGACGCCGTCGGGCAAACCGGCCTCGGCGTAGAGTTCGGCGACGAAGTTGGCCGCGGAAGGGTCGCGTTCGGACGGTTTGAGCACGAACGTATTGCCGGTCGCGATGGCGATCGGATGCATCCACATCGGGACCATGGCGGGGAAATTGAAGGGCGTGATGCCCGCGCACACGCCGAGCGGCTGCCGGAAGGAAAACAGGTCGACGCCGGTCGAGACCTGGTCGGAGTACTCGCCTTTGAGCAGCTGCGGGATTCCGCAGGCGAAATCGATCACCTCCAGGCCGCGGACGAGTTCGCCCTTCGCGTCCTCGAAAACCTTGCCGTGTTCGGCGGAAACGATCCGTGCCAGGTCGTCGAGGCGGCTTTCGACCAGCGTGCGGAACGCGAACATGAGCCGCGCCCGGCGCATGACCGAGGTGTCGGCCCAGTCCGGCGCCGCGATGCGCGCGGCTCGCACCGCGGCGTTGACGTCGGCCGGCTCGGCGAGCAGGACGTCGGCTTGGCGCTCGCCGGTCGCCGGGTTCCACACCGGCGCGGTCCGGGGTCGAATGACCGGTGGTTTCCCGGCCGCCGATGCGGTGTCGGATGGTGGGGTGCACGAGGGAACTCGCCTTCTGGTCAGGGTTTCGGGCAGCACCGGGCCCCGGTGCTGTGATCTGGCAAGGGTTTTCGCCGAGGTGAAGCTCAGACGATGAGGTCGCCGCCGTTGATGTCGATCGCGGCGCCGGTAATGTAGGCCGCTCGGTCGGACGCGAGGAACGCGACGAGTTCCGCGACCTCCCAGGGCATCCCGGCGCGCGGCACCGGGAACGAGCGGGTGGCGTCGCCGAGCGCGGCGGCGGAAAGCAGGCCGCGGACCATCGGGGTGTCGATCAGGCCGGGACAGACGGCGTTGACCGTGATCCCGTCCGGCCCGAAGTTCTTCGCGAGGTGCCGGGTGAGGCCGAGGACGCCGTGCTTGGCCGTCGTGTAGTGCGCGCCGCCCGCGGTGCTGATCGTTTTTCCCGCGGTAGAAGAGAAATTGACGATCCGGCCCCAGCCGCCGGCTCGCATCGCGGGCAGCGCGCGCTGGCAGCACAGGAAGGTGCCGTGCACGCTGACCGCGAGCACCCGATTCCACTCGGCCTCGGTGATATCTTCAAACGCTGTCGGTGGCGCGATACCCGCCGCGTTGACGAGGATGTCGAGCCGGGTTTGTTCGGCCAGCACCGCGTCGAACGCACGGCCGACCCGAGCGGCATCCGTGACGTCCACCGCGATCGACCGGATCCGCTCCGCCGGAACCGCCAGCGTCGCCGCCAGTTCCTCGGCGGCTGGCGCGGCGGGGTCGAACACCGTGACGGTCGCGCCCCGGCTCGCCAGCGCGTGCACTGTGGCCAGACCCATGCCGCTCGCGCCGCCGGTCACGATCGCGACCCGTCCGGCGAGTTCCCGGCTGTCCGTGCTGGTAGGAGCGCGGAGATCCTCGACGGCGGTCATGCGGCCGCCAGCAGACCGCGGACCCGGCCGAAAGCCGCGGCCGCCTGTTCGAGGTGCTCCCGCGTGTGCGAGGCCGAGACCTGCACGCGGATCCGCTCTTCACCCGCCGGGACGACCGGGTGCGAGAGCGCGAAGACCAGGACGCCTTCCCGTCGCAGTGCCGCTGCCATATCAACGGCGAGCGTTCCGCCTCGCAGCATCACCGGGACGATCGGATGTTCGCCGGGCAGCACCTCGTACCCGAGATCCCGCAAGGCGCTGCGCAGCCAGGAAGTGTTGGCGGCCAGGCGTTCTCGCAGTTCTAGGCGGTGAGTGGCGAGCCGGATCGCGGTCAGTGCGGCGGCCGCGAGCGGAGGTGCCATCGCGTTGGTGAAGACGTATGGTCGCGAAACCTGGCGCAGGGTTTCGGTGACCGCGCGCGGCCCGGCGACGAAGCCTCCGGCCGCGCCGCCGAGTGCCTTGCCGAGTGTTCCGGTGACGAGGTCGACCTCACCGGCAAGGCCGAAGTGCTCGGCAGTGCCGCCGCCGAGCACCCCGGTCGCGTGCGAATCGTCGACCAGCAGCACCGCGTCGTACCGCCGCGCCAGCTCGGCGAGCCGGGGGAGCGCGGCGAGGTCGCCGTCCATGCTGAACACGCCGTCGGTCACGATCAGCCGGTGCCGTGCCTCCGTGCTCTCGGTGAGATATCGCTCCAGCTCGTTGAGATCCGAGTGGGCGTAGACGCGCCGCTGGGCCTGCGACAGCCGGATGCCGTCGATCAGGCTGGCATGGTTGAGCGCGTCGCTGAAGATCACGTCGTCCGGGCCGAGCAGGGCGGCGAAGACACCGAGGTTCGCGTCGAAGCACGAGCCGTACAACACGGCGTCCTCGGTGCCGACCAGTTCGGCGATGGCCGTCTCGAGTGCACTGTGGACACTCCGAGTGCCGCAGAGCACTCGGCCCGCGGCCACGCCGAGTCCTTGATCGCGCATCGCTTCCCGGGCCGCGGCAAGGACTTCCGGGGATCCGGCGAGGCCGAGATAGTCGTTCGAAGCGAGATTGACCAGGGTCTGGCCGTCCAAGCTCAACGTCGGTCCCTGCGCACCGGAGACCACTAGGTCGTGCCGAGGCGGGCGGCCATCGAGTTCGGTGCGGAGCCGGTCCAGCAACGCCGTGTTCACGCAGTGTCTCCGATCCATTCGGCGCAGGACACGACCTCGAATCCTCGGCTGGGAAAGACCTTGTCCAGCAAAAAGTCGTTGACGGCCGGATCGCTGTCGGCGCATCCGTCGCGCAGCACGGTCACCGGGTAACCGCGATCCGCCGCGTCGTAGCACGTGGCGGTGACCATCGCGCTGGTCGCCACCCCGGCGACCGCCAGGTCACGGACGCCCCGAGCGCGGAGCACGAGATCGAGGTCCGTGCCCGCGAACGCACTGGCGCGGCGTTTCAGGACGACGACGTCCTCTTCGGACACCGGCAACGCCAGTTCGGTGCCCGGCGAGCCTTCGTGGAACGCGTCGCCGGCGTCGAAGAACGACCGGTAGAGCGCGCCGTCGGGCAGGTCGGTCCCGTTGTCCCGCATGGCGAAGTGCACGAAGACGACGAGCGCCCCGGCTTTCCGGGCGCGCGGCAGCAGCCCGGTGAGCGGTGCCACGACCTGGCGGGCGAACGGGTAGCCGTCCGTGATGCCCCGCTGGATGTCGCCGACGATCAGTGCAGTGGTCATGAAAGGTTCCCGTCCAGTCGTTCCATCCGCCGCCCCGTGGTGAGCAGGGCGGTCAGTCCTGCCGTCATGATGATCGCGATCGCCAGCAGCGCATAGGTGAAACTGCCGGTCGCCGACGCGACCGCGCCGGTGAAGTACGGCCCGATGAACCCGCTGAGATTGCTGACCGAGTTGATCAGCGCGATCCCGGACGCGGCGGCCGCGCCGGTCAGCCCGATCGCCGGGATCCGCCAGAACTGCGGCATCGCGGTGAGAATCCCGGAGACGCTCAGGCAGACCGCGATGACGAACAGCGTGCCGCTGCTGGTCAACGTCGCCAGCAGCAGGCCGACAATACCGAGCGCCATTGGTATGGCAGTGGCCGTCACTGCAGTACGCCGGGCGGCGAAACGAGCCCATACCAGCAGCGCCAGCAATGCCACCGCGTACGGAATCGCGGACAACAGCACGCTGCTGACATCTCCCGCGCCGCCGATGCTGTGCGTGATGGACCGCAGCATCGTCGGCAGGAAGAACTGGAGCGGGTAGAGCCCGAACGCGATGGCGAACCAGGTCACGGCCATGATCCAGACCCGGCGGCTGGTCAGTGCCTCGCGCAGGCCGGAAAGCGCGCCGTGGGCCCGGTGTTCCTCGGCTTCCGCGGCGAGCGTCGCCTCGATCGCTGCCTTCTCGTCGTCGTCGAGCCAGCGCGCGGTCGCGGGGCGGTCGGGAAGGAAGACGAAGACCAGGATGCTGACCACCACCGTCAGCAGGCCCTCGACCAGGAACAGCGAGCGCCAGCCCGCGATGCCGAACAGTTGCTGGCCCCATTCGAGCAGCGCGGCGGCCAGCGGCGAGCCGATGATCGAGGACACCGGTGTCATCAGGAAGAACGCCGACAACGCCCAGGAACGCTGGCGGCGCGGGAACCACAACGTCAGGTAGAGCAGGATCCCGGCGGCGAGCCCGGCCTCGGCGAACCCGAGCAGCAGCCGGGCCAGATACAGCGTCGCGGCCGAGTTCACCGCCGAGGTGGCCGCGGTGACCAGGCCCCAGGTGATCATGATGCGCGCGATCCATTTGCGCGCGCCGAACCGCCGCAGCGCCAGGTTGCTCGGCACCTCGACCAGGATGTAGCCGATGAAGAACAGTCCGGCGGCGAGCCCGATCTGGCCGGTGCTCAAGTGCAGGTCGCGGGACATCGGGGCGGCGAGGTAGCCGACGTTGGCGCGGTCGATGTAGCTCGCCACGTAGGCGAGGCCGACCAGCGGGATGATCCGGATGCCCGCTTTCCGCCAGGTGCGCGGAGCGACGGTGCTCCGGCCGGCGGCGACATGGGAACTCATGGCGAAGTCCGATCTGTCGGGGAATGGGAGTGGTGGTGCGTCAGCGCGCCTTGCCGCGTGCGGAGGCGGTGGCGGCCAGGTCGATCCCCCCGTCGTCGATTACGACGCCGTAGTCCCGTTCGGCTCCCTCGCGGGTGACCTTGCCGTCCAGGACGTCTTCGAGCACCCGTTCCGGCTCACGGCCGAACGGGTGTCCGTGACCGCCCCCGCCTGCGGTCACGTGCCGGTGCCGGGTTCCGGCGGTCATGGCGAAATGCGGTTTGGACTCCAGCACGCGTTCGCCCGGACCGCCTTGGTCGAGGACGTTGAGCGACGGAGTCCCCGGCGCACCGCCGGACAGCCCGTACGGCAGGAACTTCCGCCGGTCGGACCGGATCTGCACGCTGGCCTCGGGAGCCAGCAGCGTCATGTCGCGGAACGTCGCGAGGCCGCCGCGCCAGCGGCCCGCGCCGCCGCTGTCGGGCAGGTAGCCGTAGCCGTCGATGCGGAGATGGCCGGAGCGTTCGAGTTCCTCGACCGGGGTGTTGGTCAGGTTCGCGCCCAGCGAGCTGATCCCGTCGACGCCGTCGCGGTCGGGCCGGGCGCCCCACGCGCCGGCGAGCGGGTCCCACAGCACCATGGATTCGCCGTCCGGGCCGACGAGCCCGATCGCGATGCCGTCCGGACCTCCCTCGCCCGCGGCGGGCACCCGGTCCGGGAACACCGGTGCGAGCGCGCCGAGCACCGCGTCGATGATCCGGAAGCCGACCAGTCCGCGTGCCCCGCGAGCGGCCGGGCGCTGTCCATTGAGGATGGACGCTGGCGGGATGACGAAACTGAACGGCCGGTAGAAGCCGCTGTTCGCCGGGATGTCGGAGGCGAGGACGCCTTGCAGCGCGGCGTAGGCGGCGGAGCGGGTGAACGATTCGGTCGCGTTGAGCGCGGAGCCGACCTGCGGCGAGGAACCGGTGAAGTCGAGTTCGATTCCGGACTCCGACAGGGTCGCCTTGACGCGGATCGGGATCGGCCCGGAGCCGAGTCCGTCGTCGTCGATGTGATCGGTGAACTCGTACGTGCCGGGAACGGCTTCGGCGAGTGCGGCGCGCAGGAGGGTTTCGGAGTAGTCGAGCAGTTCGTCGATCAGCTCGGAGAGCCGTTCGACGCCGTGGCGAGCGGCGAGGGCGCGCAGTCCTTCGGCTCCGGTGTGGCAGGCGGCCAGCTGGGATTCCAGGTCGCCGCGCAGGAGTTCCGGTTCGCGGACATTGCGCAGCAGCACGCGCAGAAAGGTTTCGTTCGTGGTGCCCGCGTCGATCAGCCGCGAGGGTGGGATCTGAATTCCCTCGGCAAAGATATTAGTGGACTGGACTGCCATCGACCCGGCCGCCCAGCCGCCGACGTCGGTGTGGTTGACGACGGTGACCGCGAACCCGAGCAGCGTTTCCCCGCCGAACACCGGGGAAACCGCGAAGATGTCCGGCAGGTGCATGCCGCCGAGCGACGGGTCGTTGAGCAGGTAAAGGTCGCCGGGCGCCACCGAATCGCCGAACTCGGCGAGGATCGCTTCCATCGCGTCCGGAATGGACCCGAGGTGCACCGGAAGCGTGTTCGCCTGGGCGATCACCCGGCCGCGGGCGTCGCACAGCGCGGCGGAGAAGTCCATGCTGGACGCGACGAGCTGCGAATGCGCGGTGCGCAGGACGGTGATCGCCATTTCGTCGGCGATCCCGGTGACGGCGTTGCGGAAGACCTCGAACGTCACGGCGTCGCGGATCATGCGGCACTCCAGGTGATCACGATGTTGTTGAACCGGTCGCGGTGCGCCTGCGCACCGGGCGGGACGAGGGTGGTGGCGTCCATGTCCTCGATGATCATCGGTCCGGGCGCCGGGGCGGCACCGAGCGCGGCGCGGGTGATGACTGGAGCGGAAACTGTTTCAGCGAAACGACATTCCCGGGTCGATGGTGTCGTGCTCTCGGACTCCGGGAGAGCCAGTACGTCCGAAATGGACACCGGAGTGGGCTGCCTTCCGCGCACCCGGAGGTTCACCGGCTCGACCAGGTCGTCGGTGCCAGCTCGGCCGTAGGTGCGCTTGTGTTCGGCGTGGAACCGGGCGCGGGTCTCGGCGAGCAGGTCCTCGGTGAGCTCGCCGTCGGGAACACGGATGCGTAGTTCGAAGCGCTGTCCGCGGTAGCGCATGTCCAGCAGGCGGTCCACGATCGCGTCCTCGCCGAGTTCCTCGCGGACCTTTTCGGACAGTCGCGCGAATTCCTCGGCGAGCGCTGGTATCTCAGCGAATTCGGCGCGGTACGGGGAGAGCTCGTGTCGTTCGGTGTCGGCGACGAGCAGGCCGAGGCTGCTGAAGAGTCCGGGGTGCACCGGCACGAGCACAGTGTCGATGCCCAGTTCGCGGGCCAGCGCGGCGGCGTACAGCGGGCCGGCGCCGCCGAACGCGACCATCGTGGCTTCGCGCGGATCCCTGCCGCGTTCGCTGGTGACCGCTTTGACCGCGGTTGTCATACTAGAGACGGCTACCTGATATGCCCCGCGTGCGGCCCCTGGGATGTCTTCGCCGAGCTGTTCGGCCACTGTGGACAGTGCTTTTTCGGCGAGGTCCGGATGGATCGCGACGCGCCCGCCTGCCAGGGACTGCGGGCTGAGATATCCGAGCGTGACGTTGGCATCCGTCAGGGTCGGCAGTTCGCCGCCCTGGCCGTAGCAGGCCGGCCCCGGCCGGGACCCGGCGCTCGCCGGTCCGACGTGGAGCGCACCCGCGGAGTCGACGGAGATGATGCTGCCGCCGCCGGACCCGACCTCGGCGATGTCGATCGACGGCGCCCGCACCGGGTAGCCCGCCCCGGAACTGAGCCCGCGCGCCACGTTCATCCCGCCGCCGACCTCGTAGTCCGCCGAGACGAACGGTTCCCCGTGCTCGATCAGCGAGGCCTTCGCCGTGGTGCCGCCCATGTCGAAGGCGACCACTGTGGACAGTCCGATCAGCTGCCCGAGCTTCTGCACGGCGGTGACCCCGGCGGCAGGGCCGGACTCGATGATCTGCACCGGCCGTCGCACGACCGAAGCGGCATCGAGCAGGCCCCCGCTGGACTGCATGACCAGCAGTGGCGCACGGACGTTCTCGGCGCGCAGTCCCGCTTCCAGCCGGGTGAGGTAACCGTGCACCGCCGGGCCGACGTAAGCGTTGACGGCCGCGGTGCTGGTGCGTTCGAATTCGTGCGGCTGAGGGGATACGTCGACTGATGCGGTGACGTAGACCTCGGGCAGTTCGGCACGCAGCAACTCGGCGACCCGCCGTTCCTCGTCCGGCCGGATGTAGGAATTGAGCAGGCACACGGCGACTGCTTCGATGCCGTCCGCGCGCAATCGCCCGGCCAGCGCACGGACCTCGTCCGCGTCGGCCGAGGGGGAGAGCTGCCCGTCGGCGGTGATGCGCTGGTCGAGCTCGTAGCGATTCCTCCGGCGCGCCAACGGTTCCGGCTTCGACCAGGACAGGTCGTAGAGCGACGGACGCCGCAGCCGCCCGATCTCCAGCACGTCGCGGAAGCCGCGGGTGGTGACCACCGCGGTCCGGACTCCGCTCATCGACAGAATCGCGTTGGTGGCCACCGTGGTGCCGTGCAGCATCGCGACGACTGACTCCGCCTCCGTCCCGGCGGCCGACAGCACCGCCGTCGTCGCCGTCACCACGCCCTCGCCGTACTCGGGCGGGGTCGACGGCACCTTCATCGGGACGACCTCGCCTGCCGGGCCCAGCGCGATGACGTCGGTGAACGTACCGCCGATGTCGGCGCCGACCCGCCAGCCGGCCGGTTGAGGATCGTGACTGCGAGGCACTGCGATCTCCTTCGTTCAGCGAGCGACTGGGATCACAGTAAGTGTGCGTTGAGATATCAGCAAGGAGCAGTTGCCATTTTTTAATTCAGAACTGGTAGTAACAGGAAGCGGTGAGGCGGGGGTTTGCGGTGCGGTTCAGTGCGTGGACCTGCGGGTTCGGCAGGGCTGGATGGTGCGGGAGAGGTGATGTCCGGGTTTCGGCCGCGGCAGGCGCCCGACGCGAGGTGCGGCGCGGCTGGGATGCGAGGGGGTTCGGCGGTGTGAGGTGGGGCCCGGCGAGGACGTGCGGTGGGGCTCGGCGGGGAAGCGAGGGGGTGCGGCGGGGATGCGGTGCGGAGGCGAGGTGGGGTGCGACGAGGTCGCGATGTGGCGTGCGGCGGGGAGG
>NZ_JARACH010000061.1:0-57212 GCF_029087445.1 Amycolatopsis sp. La24 | reverse complement strand
CCCTCCGACACCACCCCCACAAAACCCCCTCACCAGCAAAAACACCCCACCCCGCGCCGCCCCTGCCAGATCAACCTCACCCAAAGACCAAAACCCAGACCGCAAACCAGCCGCCCCCAGAACTCGACAGGTTTAGACCTCTACTCGCGTCCGGTGTAGAGAGTCAAAAACCGTTGGGAGCATTGGAATATTCCACACAGCCAACACGTAACGAGGAAGTCGTGGTGCTTCCGACGGCAATCGGTGCCTTTTCGCAGGCCCCCGAGCACCACACACACCAACCGCAAGCCACTTAGCCAACGCAACCCCACGCGGGGGTCCAGGGGGCGTGCCCCCTGGCGGGGGTCTGGGGGTTCGACCCCCAGAGCAATGACGAAAGAGACCCGCCTTCGCGCTTTTTGCGAAGACGGGTCTCCCATCTCTGTAGCGGGGACAGGATTTGAACCTGCGACCTCTGGGTTATGAGCCCAGCGAGCTACCGAGCTGCTCCACCCCGCGTCGTAGGACCTACCTTACGCCCTGGTTTCGAGGGGGCGCAAAGCAGGTGCCTATTACGTAACCGAGGTCACCCGCCGGGCTGGGAGGTCGGCCCGTTGGACGGCGGCGGGGTGGTCGGTTTGGCGGAGTTGTACTCCTTGGTCGCCGCGTCGAGCGCGGAGAGTGCCGCGCCTTGGTCAGCGAAGTTGCCGGATTGCTGTGCTGCCTTGAGCTTGGCGAGCGCGGCCTGGATGTCGGCGACGGCCTTGTCCATGGCCGGGTTGCTGCCGCCGGTGCTGGGCGGCGGCGCGGCGGTGCTGGACGTCGGCGGGGTCGTCGTGGTGCCGGGGTCGCCTTCCTTCGGGGTGGTGGCTGCCGCGCCGGTGCCCTTGCCGAAGACTTGGTCGAGTGCCTCGTTGAGGGTGGACGCGAAGCCGATCTTGGCTCCGTAGGAGACGAGCACGCGCGCCAGCTGCGGGTAGCTCAGCTGGTTTCGCTGGCGGATGTAGACGGGTTCGACGTACAGGAATCCGTCCGCGACCGGCAGCGTGATCAGGTTGCCGTAAATGGGAATGACGTTGGGGTTGTTCAGCAATGTCCGGTCTTGGGCGACGCGCGGGTCGCTCTGGAACCGGTTTTGCACCTGGACGGGTCCGTCGACCTGGTTGGCACCGCTGGCCGGGGGTAGTCGCAGGACGCGGATGGTGCCGTAGTCCTCCGGATCGGACGAGATGGACATCCAGGCGGAAAGGTATTGCCGTTGCAGACCGGTGAGCGCGCTGGTCAGCTGGAACGTCGGCCTGCCTTCGCCCGCCGCGTTGG
The DNA here is from genome assembly GCF_029087445.1 of Amycolatopsis sp. La24. NCBI lineage: Bacteria > Bacillati > Actinomycetota > Actinomycetes > Pseudonocardiales > Pseudonocardiaceae > Amycolatopsis > Amycolatopsis sp. La24. Next base: position 55,913 of record NZ_JARACH010000061.1, on the reverse strand, counting down.
CGAGGACGTAGTACCCGGGCTGGTTGGCGACGTTCGCGCCGGCCGTGGTGGAGCTGCCGTCCTCGGTCGGGTCCTGCGGGACGCTCCAGAACGCCTGCTGCGCGTAGAACTCCTGCGGGCTGTCGACGTGGTAGCGGGCGAGCAGTTCGCGCTGGATCTTGAACAGGTCCTCGGGGTAGCGGAAGTGCGAGCGCAGTTCCGGCGAGATCTCGGAGCTCGGCTTGACCGTGCCGGGGAAGACCTTCTCCCACGCCTTGAGGACGGGTTCGTTGTCGTCGATCGAGTACAGGTTGACGGTGCCGTCGAACGCGTCGACGGTCGCCTTCACTGAGTTGCGGATGTAGTTGATCGAGTTGTTCGCCTGTTTGGTGACGCCGTTGAGCGAGTCGTTGGTCGCTTCGCCGAGTTGCGTCTGCTGGGCGTACGGGTAGTTGTCGAGCGTGGTGTAGCCGTCGACGATCCACTGGATGCGGCCGTTGACCACCGCGGGGTACGGATCGCCGTCGAGGGTGAGCCACGGGGCCACCTTCGCGACGCGGTCGCGCGGTTCGCGGTTGTACATGATCTTCGAGCCGTCGCCGATGGCGTCGGAGAAGAGGATCTTCGGTTCGCGGTACTCGGCGGCGAACATCAGCCGGTTGAACCAGTTGTCGAGCGAGACGCCGCCCTTGCCCTGGTAGAGGTAGCCGCGCTGGGCGTCGGTGTCGTACTCGCCGGGGGCCTTGCCCGGCGTGCCGCCGACGATCGCGTAGTCGGACTGGTTGGTGAGCTCGCCGTAGTAGATCCGCGGCTGGTCGACCTTGATGCCCGGCTGGCCGTTGACCGAGCCCGCGCCGGTGGGGTTGCTCGTGTCGCTCGTGGTGGCGATCGGGTAGCCGCCGTCGGAGTTCGAATCCTTCACCGCACGGTCGATCGTGTTCGCCGGCGCGGCCACGAAGCCGTTGCCGTGCGTGTAGACCATGTGCTTGTTGATCCAGTTGTTCTGGTTCCCGGTGAGCCCGTCGGTCTTCATTTCCTTGGCGGCCACGATGTAGTCCTGCGTGGTGCCGCCGATGGTGTACCGGTCGATGTCCAGCTTGGACGGGAAGCCGTAGAAGTTCTCGCGGCCGACGCGCTGGGTGAAGGTGTCGCTGAGGATGTTCGGGTCGAGCAGCCGGATGTTGGACACCGTGCCGGTGTCGGCCTTCACCGCGTCCGCGGTGGTTTCGGTCTTGCCCGGGTACTGCTCGTATTTCACGTTGGTGAGGCCGTACGCCGCGCGCGTCGCGTCCATGTTGCGCTGGATCGACGTCGCTTCCTTCTCGTTCGCGTTCGGCTTGACCGAGAACTGGTCGAGAATCGCCGGCCAGGCGACGCCGACCAGCACGCCGGACAGGATCAGCAGCACCAGCGAAATCGCCGGCAGCTGCAGATTCCGCAGGAACGCGCCCGCGAAGAAGGCGATCGCGCAGATCACCGAAATGCACAGCAGGATCAGCTTCGCCGGGAGCACCGCGTTGAGGTCGGTGTAGGTGGCGCCGTTGAACAGCGGCATGTTCCGGTCGGACAGCAGCAGGTTGTACCGGTCGAAGAAGTACTCGACCGCCTTCAGCAGCACGAAAAGCCCGACGGTGATGGCGAGCTGCGCGCGCGTCGGCCCGGCCAGCTGGCCGCCGCGGCCGGCGAGCCGGATGCCGCCGAAGATGTAGTGCGCGATCAGCGCGCCGAAGAACGAGACGACGACGGTGACGAACAGCCAGCCGAGCAGCCAGTTCACGAACGGCAGGGAGAAGGCGTAGAAGCCGAGGTCGATGCCGAACTCGGGGTCCTTCTGCCCGAACGAGGTGCCGTTGAGGAACAGCTGGATCGTCTGCCAGTCCCCGCTCGCCGAGGCTCCCGAGATGACGCCGGTGAGCACCGGGATGCCGATGCCGAACAGCCGGATCCGGCTGACGATCACCGAGCGGTAGCGCGACAGCGGATCGTCGCGACCGGACACCGGCACGAACACCGGGCGCGTGCGGTAGGCGATGAGCAGGCTGACCGCCAGCGCGCCGCCGACCAGCAGCCCTACCGCGAGGAAGAGCACGATGCGGGTGACCACCTGCGTGGTGAACACCGACCGCGCCTGCACTTCGCCGAACCACAGCCAGTCCACGTAAGTGTCGAGCAACCGGACGCCGGCCAGCAGGGCCAGCACGATCACCGCGGCGATGATGAGAAGGATCCGGCTGCGCCGGGACAGCTTCAGGCTCACCGGGGGCCGAGTCGCCACGGCAATGCTCCTGTCTTCGTGAACACGTTCTCCGGGGACAGCGGTGTCCCCCGTGACCTCTAACTCTACGGATGGTGCCGCGAGTTCCCGGGACCGCCCAAACCGGGCACGCGCGGCGCGTCGCGGGGACGCCTGACACGATGGTCGCCATGCCACCGAGTGAGCCGTCTGCCGCCCACCCTGTCGCCGGGCTGGCCCGGGAAGTCGAAGAGTTCGTCGCCGCCGCCGGCTGGAACCAGCCGCCGCAGTTGTTCGCGCTGGTGCCCACCGCGGCGCTGCTGGACGAACAGCCCGAACTGGCCGGTCAGCTCGACCGGGCGAACCCGCTGACGCCGGTGGCCCAGGAGGCGCTGCCGGACGGCGATCTCGCCGAATCGCTCGGCCGCATCGCGTGGCCGGAGATCGTGGTCGGCTGCGCGCTGGCGCAGGAGATCATCGTGCTGCCCCCGGACGTGGAGGCGGAACTCGAAGGCATCGCCGAAGCGGACGCCGAAAGCCTCCGCCGCGCCGCCGCGGACCACCCGCGCCGCACCGAGGCCCGTCTGGTGGCCGCGGTCCTGCGCGAAGGCGACGCGGCCTGCGTGATGCGGCTTCGCGGCGTCCAGCCGGGCAACGAGGACGAGAACGCGGTCGACGAACTGGTGGAAAGCCCGGACCTCGCGCCGAACCTGGTCGAAGCGCTGAAGACGACCCTGCAGCCCTGATCCTTCCCGACGACAAAGGGCCCGTTGATCCTTCAACGGGCCCTTTTCCGTGTCGCTTGGTTCAGCAGTGCGCGGTCGGGCGACCGGCTTTCAGGTTGTCCAGTTGCTTGAGCGCGTCGTCGAGGTTGGACACCTTGATGAGGTTGAGGCCTTCCGGCGCGGCCGATTTGGCCTCGGCGCAGTTGTGCTCGGGGACGAGGAAATCGGTCGCGCCCGCTTCCTTCGCGCCGACGACCTTGAACGAGATGCCGCCGATCGGACCGACCTGGCCGGTCTCGCTGATCTCGCCGGTGCCCGCGATGTGCCTGCCGCCCGCGAGGTCGCTGCCCGGTTTCCCGGGCGGGGTGAGCCGGTCGATGATCGCGAGGGTGAACATCAGCCCGGCCGACGGGCCGCCGACGTCCTGCAGCGAGATGTCGACGGAGAACGGCGCGACCGCGCGGTCGACGGCGGTCAGGCCGAGGAAGCCCTGGGTGCGGTCGTCGCGGTGGGCGAGCGTGACCGGCACGGTGCGTTCCGGCTGGCCGAGGTGCTGGAAGGTGACCTGGACGGTGTCCCCCGGCTTGGTGTTGACGATGGAGGCGGCGACCTCGCCCGCCTCGCGCACCTGCTTGCCGTTGACCGCGACGAGCTTGTCGCCGGGGGCGAGGATGTGGTCGGCCGGGCTGCCGGACACGATCTGCTTCGCGACGACCTGCACCGGGTAGCCGAGGTGGCGCAGCGCGGCGACCTGGGCGTTGCTCTGCGAGTTCTGCAGCTGCTGGATGTTCTCCTGCTTGACCTGCTCGTTCGTCTCGCCCGGCTTGTAGTACTCCTCGCGCGGCGCGAGCGCGTAGCGGCCGCTGGCCCAGAGGCCGAGCGCGGTGAAGAGGTTGATGCCGTCGTTGAGCGAGACGGTGGTCATCCGCAGTTCGCCGCTGGTGCCGTAGGTCTGCTGCCCCTTGACCTGGATCACCGGGTTGCCCGCGGCGTCGCGGCCGAGGGTGTCGTAGGTGGGCCCGGGGCTGATCGCGACATACGGCACCTGGACCAGGAACCCGGCCACGACGAACACCAGGAACAGCACGCCGCTGACCAGCATCGTCCATCCGCGGCGGGTCATCCGCCGGTCGCTGCGGCCCGGCGCGCGCGACGGCTCGGCGCGGCGGGACTGGTTCGCGGTGTCCTCGTCCGGTTTTGTCACGAGCGACAGCGTACGGTGACTGTGTTCGCTTCCCGGTGAAGGCCACGGTTGACGCGCTGAGCCGGGTCGCACCCGCGTACGGTGGAGCTATGAGCAATCCCCCGTTCGGCTTCGGACCGCCCGATCCCGACAAGCGAGGCGACAACGACCCCTCGAACCCGGGCCAGCCCGGCGGAGCCGAGGCGTTCAACCAGCTCGGGCAGATGCTGAGCCAGCTGGGCCAGATGCTGAGCCAGGCGGGCTCGTCGAGCGGGCCGGTCAACTACGACCTGGCGAAGCAGATCGCACTCCAGAACCTGAGCGGGCGGGACGACGCCAAGATCGGCTTCACGTCCGAAGGCGGCGACTCCGCCACTGCCGTGCGCGACGCCGCGCACCTGGCGGAACTGTGGCTCGACGCGGCGACGATCCTCCCCGCGGGCGCGACGTCGACCGTCTCGTGGTCCGCGCGCACCTGGGTCGAGAAGACGCTGCCGACCTGGCAGCGACTGTGCGATCCGGTGGCGCAGCAGGTGTCCGGCGCGTGGATGCAGGCGCTGCCCGAGGAAGCCAAGCAGGCGGCGGGCCCGCTGCTGTCGATGATGGGCCAGATGGGCGGAATGGCCTTCGGCTCCCAGCTCGGCAACGCGCTGGCGCAGCTCGCGCAGGAAGTGCTCACCTCGACCGAGGTCGGCCTGCCGCTCGGCGAGGCCACCACGTCGGCGCTGCTCCCGGCGAACATCGAGAAGTTCACTGAAGGCTTGGAGCTGCCCGCCAGCGAGGTACTGGTGTTCCTGGCCGCGCGCGAGGCCGCGCACCAGCGCCTGTTCGCGCACATCCCGTGGCTGCGGCAGCGCCTGCTGGCGACGGTCGAGGAGTTCGCCCGCGGGATTACTGTCGACACCTCCGCACTCGAGTCGCTGGCCGGAAGCATCGACCCGGCGAACCCGGCGAGCATCGAAGAAGCGATGTCCTCCGGCCTGCTGGAACCGCAAACCACGCCGGAGCAGCAGGCGGCCCTGAAGCGCCTGGAAACCCTGCTGGCCCTGGTGGAAGGCTGGGTGGACGTAGTGGTGGCCGAGGCCATCGGCGACCGTCTCCCGGGAGCCGAGGCCCTGCGCGAAACCCTGCGCCGCCGCCGCGCGACCGGCGGCCCGGCCGAGCAGACCTTCGCCACCTTGGTGGGTCTCGAACTGCGCCCACGCCGGATGCGCGCCGCGTCGTCCCTGTGGAAGCTCGTGGGAGACCGCCACGGCCTCGAAAAGCGCGACGGCCTCTGGTCGCACCCCGACCTCATGCCGACCGCCGACGACCTGGACGAGCCCCTGGACTTCGCCGACCGGATGTCCGAACCGCCGTCTCTCGCCGCTGACCTGGACCCGATCGCGGAACTGGAACGCACGGAGAAGGCGGAACGGGAGGCCCGCGAGGCTGGCGAGGCCAAGGACGCCGGTTCCTCCGACGAGGGCAGCGAGACTCCGAAGGACGAAGGCAAGAAGGACGAGGGGAACTCGCCTTCCTAAGGCTTCCCGTCTGGGGTCGCCTTACGCCCCGGCCACACTGCCGTTAAGCGCGGACCGTCTTACTCAGTTGAGACGGTCCGCGCTGCGTTTGTCCCGCCAGCGCTCCGCTCTTGCCGCGACCTCCGCCTCTCACCACGGGTTCCGCCCCACCGCGTGATCACGAGCCCCGGCACGCCGCCACACGACGAACTCCGCGACGCTTCCGCCGCACCGCCTCGCCGCCGCGGCGGGTGCGGTGGCGGTTCGTCGACCCGGCTCGTCACCCGTCCCGCCGCACCGCCTCGGTACCTGCCCCGCCGTTCGTCACCTGTCCCGCCGACTCATCTCGTCGCCCGTTCCGCCGCCCCCTCATCACCTGCTCCGCCGACCCATCTCCTCACGCAGCCGCCACCGTCAATCAAGCCAGTCCAGCGGCCACGAACTACTCACCCAGCCGCCCTCCTACCCCTCACTCCCCCCACACCTGGTCGCGGGTCACTCCCCCATACCTGGTGGCAAGCCCTCCGCCGACGCCCTCAGCCACGCACCACCCCTCCAAGCCCCAGCCACGCCAGCCACCGACTCAGTCCTCCTCCGAAATCCCCCACCCAGCCGCCGCCGAAAGCCCCTCCAGGTACCCCATCGCCCGTTCCGTCTTCGGATACCGGTTGACCAGCGCCCAGAAAGCCGGGTCATGCCCTGGCTCCCGCAGGTGCGCCAGCTCGTGGACCAGCACGTAGTCCAGCACCCATTGCGGCACCTTCTGGAGCCGTTCGCTGACCCGGATGGTGGCGTCCACCGGCGTGCACGACGCCCACCTCGTGCGCATCGGCGGCACCCACCGGACGCTCGCCGGCAACGCCTTCCCGTCCAGGTACTTCGCCCCGAGCACCGCGCAGCGCGCCAGCAGCGCCGCGTCCGACGTCTTAGGCGGCGCCGTCTTCCGTCCTCCCGGGCGCAGCAGCCTGCGCTCCATCTCCGCGACCCAGTGTTTCTCTTCTTCGCGCGTCATCCGTGCCGGGATGAGGACGACCAGGGTGTCGTCATTCCAGTACGCGGTGACCGTCCGGTGCCTGCGCTGGCTGCGCCGCACCTCGACCTTGTGTTGAGAAGTGTCCGACGGGGCCTTCTCGCCCCTGCCTCTCAGGGAGGACATCCGTGCTTCGACCACTCGACAACGGTAAGGCTCAGCACCGACAACTTGGAGCGCCGAAAGGTCACAGCCCTGACTTGTCCACAACTAGATTTCCCTGTGGACAACTCAGCTTCTCACCCACGAGTGGCGTTCCGGAGCTGCCAAGCTGACCGCATGACCCTGTCCAGTGTTCCGCCGCCGGACGTGCTCCTCCCGGCGTACCCGACGTTGCTTCCGGGCCTCCACGTGCTCGAACGCGACGACAACGAGATCCAGTTCGGCCTCGACCGCCGCCACGGCATCATCGCCAACGGCCTGCCCCCGGCGATCGTCGACAGCGTCCGCAGGCTCGACGGACGGCGTGGGCTCGAGGACGTCCTGCTCGCTGTAGGCGAACACCGGGACCAGTTCCATCTGCTGCTGAAACAGCTGTCCGCGCTCGGGTTGGTCACCGAAGCGGCGAAGAAGGAGGCGAAACGGGTCGAGACGGGCTTGTGGTCGCTGCGTGCCCGGCACTACCAGCCAGCTCTCACGGATCGTCGCTGGCAGAGCCTCATCGCGGTCCACGGCAGCGGACGCATCGCCGTGGCAGTCGCCGCGCTGCTCGCGACGTCCGGAGTCGGGCACCTCGACATCCGTGCGTCCGGCACGGTCTCCGAGGCCGATCTCGGTTCCGGGTTCACCCCCGCAGAGCTGGGCCAACCCAGGCAACGCGCGATACGGAACGTCGTCGCCCGGGTCGCGCCCGACGTCACCACCGCTCGCAACCAGCGCCGCCTCCCCGACCTCGTGCTGCTCACCGACACCCTCGTCCCGCCACCGGAGGAGGTAGCCGAGCTGGTCGATTCGGGCACCGCGCACCTGCCAGTCCGGGTGTGCGAGGGCACGGGCATCGTCGGGCCGCTCGTGGTTCCTGGCCGCAGCGCCTGCCTCCGCTGCTGTGACCTGCATCGGACCGACGCGGATCTGTCGTGGCCGAGGATCGCGACGCAACTGGTCGGCCGGATACCCAGGGCTGATCTCGGTGCTGTGCAGGCGTGCGCCTCGCTCGCCGTCGCTCAAGCGATGCGGCTGCTGTCGCCGAGCGAAACCCCGCCGCCGGCCTGGAACGCCACGCTCGAGATCGACAACTTCGACGGAAAACTCCACCGCCGGATCTGGGAACCGCACCCGGACTGCGGCTGCGGTGCGCCAGTTCCCGTCGAGGACGCTCTCGAAGCGGCGGAGGAGGCTTCCGAGGAGGTGCTGCAAGAGACGTAGGACACACCTGGGTGCCGTCAGCGGGCTGCGAGCGTCGTGCTTGCCAAGGCAGAATCGCAGAGTGACCGACTTTCGCGACCGCGCCGGAGACCGCGATTCCGCCATGCCGCGCCGCGGCGCTGCCCGTACCGCGAAGCTGGCGAGCCTTCCGCTCGGCATCGCCGGACGAGCGGTGGGCGGCTGGGGCAAGCGGCTGGCGGGGCAGAGCGCTGAGCAGGTTAGCGCGACGCTCTCGGCCAAGGCCGCTGAGCAGCTGTTCGAGGTGCTGGGCACGCTCAAGGGCGGCGCGATGAAGTTCGGGCAGGCGCTGAGCGTGTTCGAGGCCGCGGTGCCGGACGACATGGCGCAGCCGTACCGGGAAGCGCTCACGAAGCTGCAGTCGGCCGCTCCGCCGATGCCAGCCAGGCAGACCCACCGCGTGCTCGCCGAGCAGCTGGGCAGGTCGTGGGTCGGCCGGTTCTCGCACTTCGACGACGAGCCCGCCGCCGCGGCGAGCATCGGCCAGGTGCACCGCGCGACCTGGCACGACGGTCGCGAGGTCGCGGTCAAGGTCCAGTACCCGGGCGCGGACGAGGCGCTGCGTAGCGACCTGCGTCAGCTGCAGCGCTTCAGCAGGCTGTTCCAGGCTTTCATCCCAGGCACCGACGTGAAGCCGCTGCTCACGGAGCTGGCCGAGCGAATGGACGAGGAGCTCGACTACCTCGCCGAAGCCGACAACCAGCGCGCGTTCGCGAAGGCGTTCGAGGGCGACCCCGAATTCCTGATCCCGCGCGTCGTGGCGAGCGCGCCGAAGGTCGTGGTCAGCGAGTGGGCCACCGGCACGCCGCTGGCCAAGATCATCTCGGACGGCGACCCGGCCACCCGCAACCTGGCCGGGCGGCTGCTCGCGGAGTTCCATTACTCGTCGCCGGCGCGGGCACATCTGCTGCATTCCGACCCGCACCCCGGCAACTTCATGCTCACCAGCGACGGCAGGCTGTGCGTGATCGACTTCGGCGGCGTCGCGAAACTGCCGCACGGAATTCCGCGCCACCTGGGCGAAATCACGCGGCTCGCCCTGGACGGCCACTCCGACGAACTGATGCGGCTGCTGCGCGAGAACCGTTTCGTGCGGGCGGATTCGTCGCTGGAAGCGGACGAGGTCCTGGCCTATCTCGCGCCGTTCACCGAGCCGCTGGCCGAGCCGACGTTCCACTTCACGCGCCGCTGGATGCAGCGACAGGCGGGCCGCGTCGGCGACTCGCGCGGCAACGACTTCCACGTCGGCCGCTCGCTGAACCTGCCGCCGGAATACCTGATGATCCACCGGGTCACCGCCGGCTCGACGGGCATCCTCTGCCAGCTCGACGCCGAGATCCCCGCTCGCGGCATCGTGGAACGGTGGCAGCCGGGATTCGCCGCCTGAGTTATCCACAAGGCAGGGCGACAACACCGAGTTGTCCACAGATTGCGCAGGGTGGTTTCGCGGAGTTGATCAAGGCGTCATTCTCGATGTATGACGACTACAACAAGCACTGACTCCCTCGCTTTCGGCGATCTGGTTTCCCACGGCGTACTCCACAGACGGCACCTGCGCGTCGCCGGAATTTCCGACCGAAGAGCCGCACAGCTCTCCGGCCCGGGCGGGCCGTGGCGACAGGTGTATTCCGGCGTATATCTCGTGCACGACAAACCTCCGAGCCGCGAGGAACTCCTGCACGCAGCCGTCGCCCGGTACGGACGTGGAACCATCATCACCGGCACGGATGCGTTGTGCGCACACGGAATCAGCCATCCGCGGACTCCGGAAATCCATCTTTTGGTGCCACACAACCGAAGGCCGGCCAACGAACCGAGCGTCATCACCTACCGCACCGCACGAATGCCCAAAGCAATCCAGATCGACGGCCTGCCCTACGCAAGCGCCGCCCGCGCCGCCCTCGACCTGGCCCGGCGAGAGAACGATCCGGACGAGATCGCCAGGCTGGTGTCGCTACCGCTGTATTGGGGCCTGGCCGACCGCGCCGAGTTGACGACCGAACTGAACACCGGAAACCAGCGCGGTTCAGCTGCCGTACGCAATGTCCTGCGCAACCTCGACGACCAAGAAACCTTCGCGCACGGGCAAGCACTCCGGGTCCTCCAACGAACCCCGCTGCCTACCCCGCAATGGAACGTCGCAGTCTGCGACCGCCGCGGCCGCCGCCTCGGCACCGCAGACGCTTGGTGGGACGAGATCGGCTTGGCCTGGCGCTACCGCACCGCCGCGGGCCCAGAAGACTTCAGCCACCTGGCTTTAGCCGCGACCGGCACAGTGCTGTTTCGGTGCACCCCACGACAACTCCGGGAATCCCCAGAGGAGATGAGCACAGAACTCCTCAACGCCTACCGCCACGCTGCACGCACGCCCCGCCCGAAAGTGCGCGCCGTCTACAAGACAGGAAATGCCGCATGACCCGAACCTGACGCCCGAACACGTACGCCGATTACCGGTACTCGGCAGGAGGCTTGCCTAAACGCTCCGAACATGGTTACGCGCGACTCGGGCACGAACGCTCGTCACGCGGTCCAGTCACCAGTACTCGTCGGGCAGCTTGCCTTCGATGTCCCGGACGTGGTTGCGCGCGCAGTCCGGACAGAGCCAGCGCTGTTGCCCGTTTTCCTTGGTGCTCACCCAGGCCAGAGTCGCGAGCGGATCGGTTTCGGCGGAACGTACTCGGCCGCACCGCGAGCACGTGGGGTCAGGCGCGGTCACGGTCGGCGTCCGTAATGCACGGTGCGGGCACCGAGCAGGTAGAGGTCGCGGCGATGGCCGAGGTAGTGGGCGCTGTCCGGATCGAGCAGAGACGCCAGCGTCGCGCGGTCTTCGTCAGAGAGATGGTCGGCACCGTGCGTTGCGAGACGGGAAAGGTGGTGGTGCACGTAATCAGCGAGACCGTCCGGGCCAGGTGCAGGGTGGTCCACCAGTGCGCTGAAGGAGCTGACGTCAGCGAGTCCGGCGCATTCGAGCGCGAGCGGCCAGCCGTAGGGCATCGGCACTGCGCCGTCGATGCCCTCGCGCATTCCGACGAACCATTCCGCCTGCGCGGCCTGCAACCGGTCCTCCAGGCCGGGCCGTCCGAGTCCTAGATCCCAAGGGAGGCAAGAAAAAGACAACCCACCCTCAGCCAGTGCGACCACGCCGCCAGCCCGCGCGACCGCGGTAAGCGTGCCGATTGCGGCCTGCTGGTCCGGAAGATGATGCACGACGCGCGATGCCCATACGAGATCCGCGGCAGGCAGCAAATCGGGCAGGGCATCGTCGGCCAGGTCGGCGACTATCGCGCGAACCTCGACGGTCGGCGCGGTGTCCTCGGCTGCTGTGAGATGGCCGTTCGAGGGCGCAGCGCTGCCGTCGGGCACTCGGCCGTTGCGCGTCTGCGTTGAGCCGTCCCTGCGGTTGGCCTGCGCGGCGGCACGTACGGCGCGCTCGGCCTCGTGGAGCAATTCAGGTGTCGCGTCGACCAGGATGATCGTGCCGGCGCTTTGGGTGGCCAGGGCTTGGGCGAAGTGGGTGCTCATCCCACCGGCTCCGCAGCCGAGGTCGATTACCGTCGGGTTGGCGGGGAGTTTTGCCACCAGACATGCGGCGATGGCGGCGTGGGCGGGAGCGTCGAGAGTGTCGGCTGCGCGGAGGAGAACCAGCCGGTCAGCCCAGTCGATGTGGTCGTGCGTATGTCCGGACACGGGGTCATTGAACACCGGTCCGCGCGCGAGAACGAGCCTGGACTGTCCCCCGACGGACCTTCCAGGCTCGTTTCAGCGAAGAGATCGCGGCGGAACCGGTCGCACGTCACGGGTCGCCTGATCACCCAACTGCTGGGTGATCAGGCGACAAGGACCTGCGCTGCCCGGCCTGAGGCAGGGCAGCCGAAATCGGCGAGGTCGGGGTCCGGGCGACTGGGGCCCGCCGGGCAGGAATGGAGGCAATCCTGGCGGCGGGCACCGGGCACCCGGACGAAGGCAGACCACCGAGGCTCCCGGAAGCGGGCACCCGGGCACCCGGACGAAGGCAGACCACCGGGGCTCCCGGAAGCGGACACCGGGGCACCCGGACGAAGGCGGGCCGCCGAGGCTCCCGGAAGTGGACACCGGAGCTCCCGGACAAGGCGGGATGCCGGAGCTCGCGAATGGAGGCGGGCACCAGGCTTCCCGGACATGGCGGCGCGCCGGGGCACCCGCATGAAGACGGGGCTCCGGCACGAAGCGGCCGGTCAGGCAAGGAGCCGGGCCGAAGCTCGGGCTTGCCTGACCAGGCCGTCCGTATTAATTGGGTGGTTGGTAACGCTCCGCTCGGCTGGCCGCCCAGCGGGCTACCCGCGACCAGCGGCGCGCAGCTCGCGCTTGGCGCCACGGGCGTTGGGCTTCGTGTTCGGTTATCAGGTCGCGTATTCGCGCTCGGGACAGTTCTTCGTGAAGCAACATCTTCGTGGTCTCCTGAGACTTGTTCTGCTTGGGTTTCGGCTGAACGCGGACCGGTTTTCCGGTGCGGGCCTCGAAATCGCGCGTGGTGATGAGGTCGACGGTCATGCGGCTGCGCTCCGTGCTGCTGCGGCGGGTTCGAGGGCGGCGTTCTTGCGCGGACGGCCACGGGGCCGCTTGCGTGCGATCACCGCGCCGCGCTCGAAGATCTCCCCTCCCCAGACACCCCACGGCTCACGCCGGGCGAGGGCACCCGCGAGGCAGGCCTCGCGGACCGGGCAGGCGGCGCAGAACGCCTTGGCCCGCTCGAGTTCCGCGGGCGATTCGGCGAACCAGAGGTCCGCGTCTCGCGAGCGGCAGGGGAGTTCCGGCTCGGCGACCCCTTCGAGCAGGTCGCCGATGTCGAACCCTTCGGCTAAGGGGCCCTCGGCGAGGGCGATGGCGGATGACATTTCCGTGCTCCTTTGCGATGCGGTGGTGGTGTGGCGGTGGGCGATCGAACTGGACAACTTGTTCCTTCTTGTTGTGCAGCCAAAAAAACACGAAGGCCGCGGATCCGGTTACCGGTTCCGCGGCCTTCGTGAGCCTTGAGTCCTGACGTCAGGTCAGAAACTTCGCTCCCGTATCGACAACGGAACACGGAACTGCTTGATGGTCGGCAGATCGACATCAACCTGCGGGTACGCGGCAACAACGGCGGCGCTCGCGAGAGTGATGCCGACCGGGGCCCCGTTGCGCTCGATGCGACGCAATCCGTCGATGTGACGACGCGTTCCGTCGATGTGCGCGAACGTGGACACACCGGTGCCCTGGCGCGGGGCGTCAACGGTCATGCAGAGAGACAGACCGGTGCCAGGGTTCGTCTGCATCAGATTGCTGATCATTTCACCGGCACCGCCTTTCTCTCTCGGACTGCGCCGCTCGAAGCGGCAGCCGTCGTGTGTTCTTCCCCAGACCGGGCTCTCGCCCGGGTGCCTACGCAGGTTATGCGCCCCGGCGCAACCGGGGCAACTTATTTTCCCAAATCTCTGCCGAAAAGCTGAAGATCGCCTCCGAGCTGCAGGTTCGCCGCATCGATCACCGCGAAGACGCGGTCAAGATCGCATCGACGACCGGACCACGTCGAGCACCTCGGCGCCGAACCGCTCGAGCTTCGTCGCGCCGATCCCGGAGATCGACACCAGCGCGCCGTCGTCGGTCGGCCGTTGTTCGGCGATCGCCATCAGCGTCGCGTCAGTGAACACGACGAACGCCGGGACCTTCAGCTCCCGCGAACGCTCCCCGCGCCACGTCTTCAGCTTCTCCAGCAGATCCTCATCCACTGTGGACGGGCACTTCCCGCACCGGCCGAGCTTGACCTCCATGGTCTGCACCAGCGGACCGCCGCACAGCCGGCAGCGGGCGACGTTCGAGCCAGGCTTCGCCGTCTGCTGCGATCGGGCGATGCGCGCCGCCGGGTGGTCCTCCGGGATCAGCCCGTACAGGAACCGCGAGCGGCGCCGGTTGCGTCCCCTGCCCTGCCCACGCGACAGCGACCACGACAGCGACAGGTGCTCCCGAGCCCGCGTGACGCCGACGTAGAACAGCCGTCGTTCCTCTTCGATCGCGGCGTCGTCGCCGTCCGCGTGCAAGATCGGCATCGTGCCCTCGGACAGCCCGACGAGGAACACCGCGTCCCACTCGAGCCCCTTCGCCGCGTGTAGCGAGGCGAGCGTGACGCCCTCGACGGTCGGCGGGTGCTGCGCCGCCGCGCGCTGTTCGAGCTCCGCGACGAAGCGTGGCAAATCCGCGTCCTCGACCGCCGCCGCCAGCTCCTCGGCCAGCTCCACCAGCGCGAGCAGCGCGTCCCATCGCTCCTTCGCCGCTCCGCCCGACGGCGGCTGCTCGGTGAGCCCGACCCGCGCGAGCACCGAGCGCACCGCGGTGACCAGCTCCAACGAGGTCGGTTCCATCGACGCCGTGCGCAGCGCCGCCATCGCCTGCCGTACCTCGGTGCGCTGGAAGAACCGCTCGCCGCCGCGGACCAGGTATGGGATCCCGGCTTCGGTGAGCGCCTGCTCATACGCCTCGGACTGCGCGTTCACCCGGAACAGGATCGCGATCTCGCTCGCCGGCACGTCCGCGTCGAGCAGTTCGCGGACCCGCCGCGCGACCGCGCTGGCCTCGGCGGCCTCGTCCTCGTACTCGGCGAACCGCGGGTCCGGCCCCTCCGGACGCTGCCCGATGAGCTTCAGCCGCGACCCGGCCGGACGTCCGCGCGCGGCGCCGATCACGCGGTTCGCGAGCGCGACGACCTGCGGCGTGGACCGGTAGTCGCGTTCGAGACGCACGACGGTCGCCTCCGGGAACCGCCGCGTGAACTCCAGCAGCGACTTCGGCGAGGCGCCGCCGAAGGAGTAGATGGTCTGGTTGGCGTCGCCGACGACGGTGAGGTCGTCGCGGCCGCCGAGCCACGCGTCGAGCAGCCGCTGCTGCAGCGGCGTGACGTCCTGGTACTCGTCGACCACGAAGCAGCGGTACCGGTCGCGGAACTCGGTCGCGACCGCCTCGTGCCGTTCCAGCACCGCGGTGGTCTGCAGGAGCAGGTCGTCGAAGTCGAGGACCTGCGCGTTCGTCTTCAGCTCCTCGTACCAGCGGTAGACCTCGGCGACCTGCGCGACCGGCGCGGGGGTGTCGCGCTGCATCCGCGCGGCGACCGTCGGGTAGTCGTCCGGCGAGACGAGCGACGCCTTGCTCCACTCGATCTCGCTCGCCAGGTCGCGCAGCACCTCGGTCTCGGTGCTCAGCCGGACGCGCTGGGCGGCCTGGGCGACGAGCCGGAACTTGTTGTCGATCAGGTCCCACGGCCGGTCGCCGACGACGCGCGGCCAGAAGTAGCGGAGCTGACGGCGGGCGGCGGCGTGGAACGTCAGCGCCTGCGCCGCGTCGACCCCGAGGCCGCGCAGCCGGGTGCGCATCTCCCCCGCCGCTCGCGTCGTGAAGGTGACGGCCAGTACCTGTCCGGCCGCGACATGGCCCGATCGGACCAGGTGGGCGATGCGGTGCGTGATCGTCCGGGTCTTTCCGGTGCCCGCGCCGGCGAGGACGCACACCGGGCCGCGGGGGGCCGCCGCGGCGGCGCGCTGCTCGGGATCAAGCCCGTCGAGCAGGCTCGCGCGGCTCTGCCGGCTCTGGGGAGACGATGCGATGGCCACCCCGCGATCCTCGCAGAGGGGGCCGACGGATTCCCGGCCGGGCACGCGGCCGTATCCTGGTCATATGGCGGGCAAGCAGGACAAGGAAGCGGCCAAGCAGGCCAAGCGGGAAAAGCGCGCTGCGAGCAAGGCCCGGCGCGGGCAGCTGTTCGAGGCGTTCAAGATGCAGCGCCGCGAAGACCCGATGCTCATCCCCTGGATGGCCGGTTCGATCGTGGTCGTCGCCGGTGTGCTGTTTTGCATCGGGCTCATCTTCGGCATCCAGTGGACGCTGCTGCCGCTGGGCATCGTGCTCGGCATCCTGCTCGCCGTGATCATCTTCGGCAGGCGCGTGCAGCGCACGGTCTACGGCAAGGCCGACGGCCAGCCCGGCGCGGGAGCCTGGGCGCTGGAGAACATGCGCGGCAAGTGGAAGGTCACGCCGACCGTCGCCGCGACGACCCAGCTCGACGCCGTCCACCGCGTGCTCGGCCACCCCGGCGTGATCCTCGTGGCCGAAGGCGCGCCGCACCGGGTGAAGAGCCTGCTCGCGCAGGAGAAGAAGCGCGTGTCGCGGCTGGTCGGCGACACCCCGATCTACGACGTGACGATCGGGCACGAGGAGAAGCAGGTCCCCCTCAAGAAGCTGCAGTCGCACCTGACGAAGCTGCCGCGCAACCTCAAGCCGGCCCAGATCGACGCCCTCGAGGCGAAGCTGGCCGCGCTCGGCTCGCGCGGCGCCGCGATGCCGAAGGGCCCGATGCCCGCGGGCGCGAAGATGCGGAACGTGCAGCGCACCATCCGCCGTCGCTGACGCTTGGTAGTCGAGAACCCCCGGTCCGCCGCGGCCGGGGGTTCTTCGCGTCCAGGGGTCAGCGCATCCGGATGACGACGGTGTTGGTGACGCGGTCGAGCCAGTTGCGGCCGTCGGCGTTGCGCACCAGCGGCGGGAGCAGCAGCACCGTGAGCACCATCCGCACCAGCGCGCGCCACGCGCCGACCATCGCCGCCCCGTCCAGGCGCGCCACCCGGATGCCGAGGGCCGCCATGCCGGGGGTGAAGCCGAAGAACGTGACCGGGATGACCGTAATGACCGCCCAGACCGCGCCCGCCCAGAGGTTGAACGTCTGCATCGCGGCGGCGTTCTGCAGGTCGTAGCGCACGAACAGGGCCGTGATCAGGGAGGCGAGCACCAGGTCGAGCACGAGCGCGAGGAAGCGCGGGCCGCCGCCCGCGACCGCGCCGACGCCCGATTCGGGCAGGCCCATCGACTCGCCGCGCCATTTCGGGGCCTCGCGCGGGCCCGCCGCGGTGGAGCCGTCGCCCGTGCCCGGCAGCCATTCACCCGTCCATCTCGCCACCCGTCCAGGGTATGCCGGTGGCGCGGACCACATCCGGCCTGGTCGACTGGGCAGTGACGGCGGCCCGTTAACACCCGCGAAACATTCGGGTGACGGTCGGGCAACACCGCCCTCTTAGCGTGAGCCGAAGAGAGTACAGCCGCCGGTAACGAACGAGAAGGAGTCACCGAGGGTGCCCACTACTCCAGACGACATTCAGCGCCTCATCGCCGACGAGAAGGTCGAGTCGATCGACGTCAGGTTCTGCGACCTGCCGGGCGTCATGCAGCACTTCACGGTGCCGGCCAAGGCGTTCGACCTGGAGGCGTACGAAGAGGGTCTCGCCTTCGACGGCTCCTCGGTGCGCGGCTTCCAGTCGATCCACGAGTCCGACATGCTGCTGCTGCCGGACCCCGAGACGGCGCGGATCGACCCGTTCCGCAAGGCGAAGACGCTCTCGCTGAACTTCTTCGTGCACGACCCGTTCACCCGCGAGGCCTACAGCCGCGACCCGCGCAACATCGCGCGCAAGGCCGAGCAGTACATCGCGGAGTACGGCGTCGCCGACAACGTCTTCTTCGGCCCCGAGGCGGAGTTCTACATCTTCGACTCGGTCCGCTTCGAGGACGCCGAGCACCTGTCGTTCCACGAGATCGACTCGGTCGAGGGCTGGTGGAACACCGGCGCCGACACCGAGGGCGGGAACCAGGGCTACAAGACGAAGTTCAAGGGCGGGTACTTCCCCGTCCCGCCGGTCGACCACTTCGCCGACCTGCGCGACGACATCGTCCGCACGCTGACGAACTCCGGCTTCGAGATCGAGCGCGCGCACCACGAGGTGGGCACCGCCGGCCAGACGGAGATCAACTACAAGTTCAACACGCTGCTGCACGCTGCCGATGACCTGCAGCTGTTCAAGTACATCGTGAAGAACACCGTGTTCGCCGCGGGCAAGACCGCGACGTTCATGCCGAAGCCGCTCGCCGGCGACAACGGCTCGGGCATGCACTGCCACCAGTCGCTGTGGAAGGACGGCCAGCCGCTGTTCCACGACGAGTCCGGCTACGCGGGCCTGTCCGACACGGCGCGGCACTACATCGGCGGCCTGCTCAAGCACGCGCCGAGCCTGCTGGCGTTCACCAACCCGACGGTGAACTCCTACCACCGCCTGGTGCCGGGCTTCGAGGCCCCGGTTTCGCTGGTGTACTCGCAGCGCAACCGCTCCGCGTGCGTCCGCATCCCGATCACCGGCAACAACGCGAAGGCCAAGCGCGCCGAGTTCCGCTGCCCGGACTCGTCGGGCAACCCGTACCTCGCGTTCTCCGCGATGATGATGGCCGGGCTCGACGGCATCAAGAACAAGATCGAACCGCCGGAGCCGATCGACAAGGACCTCTACGAGCTGCCGCCCGAGGAGGCCAAGAACGTCAAGCTGGTCCCGGGCGACCTGGGCACCGTGCTGGACACCCTGGAGCAGGACCACGACTACCTGCTCGAGGGCGGCGTCTTCACGCCCGACGTGATCGAGACGTGGATCCAGTACAAGCGCGAGAACGAAATCGACCCGCTGCGGCTTCGTCCGCACCCGTACGAGTTCTCGCTGTACTACGACGTGTGATGCAAGACCGGGTTTGACCTGGTAAACGCCTGCTGTCGGTCCACCTCGGGCCGTCTGCCGGCCGGCATCGCGAACAAGCGGCCGGTTCCGCCACCCGTGCGGGACCGGCCGCTTGCGTTTCACGGGACCGCGCCTGCCGTTTCGCTGGTGACCGCCTCCCCTAGGGTGCTTCCATGCAATCCCGTGCGGAGGGACGAGAGCCAATTTTCTCGCCCGAAGAGCTCGCGTCGGCGGCGCGAAACTGCCCCGCGCTCGCCGAGGCGGCGAAGCTGGCCGAATGGGTCGGGCCCGGTCGGCCGCTGACCGCTCGCGGAGTGCTCAGGCCCGCTGCCGCCGTCGAGGCGTGCGACCTGCTCGGGATCGAACTGACGACCCGCAAGCCCCGCAGCGCACTGGACATCGGGCAACTGATGATGGCGTGGTTCGCCGCGTCGGCGGCCGGATTCGTCGAGGTGGAACGTGGTCGCGCGACGGCAGGCGCCGCGCTGGAGACCTGGGCCAAGGGGACCGCGGACGAGGTGCTGACCGTCTGGACCCGGTGCACGATGGAGTGTTTCGGGCTGGCCGGTGAGGCGGGCGAGCCCGATCCGGAGGTTCTGGACGGGTTGGCCGTGCTGTACGAGCGGGACGGCGCGATCTCGCTGGACGACCTGAGCGAGGACATCGCGGGGGTCCTCGCCGCCGACGTCGCACCGGGCTGTACTTGCCCGTCTTGCGAGCGGGCGGCCGGCCTGCACGATGACCTGGCAGGCACGACGGAAGACGGCAGCGAGATCGTCGAAGCCCTCGCCGAGTTCGGTCTCGCTGTCCTGCACGGCGAAACCGCCGAACTGACCCCGCTGGGACATTGGTTCACCGATTTCCTGTTCCGCCGGAACGCCCCCGCGGCCGGAGCCGATGCCGCCACGCTGGTGAATGCGGTCGTCGCGCTGCCGGACCGGATGGCCGCGCTGCTGGCGCGGCCCTGGCTGTCCGCCCGTTCGCCGGCCGAGGCCGCGGCTGAACTGATCGCGGCCGGCGAATCCTCCTCGGGGCCGCAGCGGCCCGCCGCGCTGGAGCTGGCTCGCACATGCGGCCCGGACGCGGCCCCGGCTTGGCGGGAGTGGGCGGGCAGGGAAGGGTTCGGCGCCTACGCGCGGATCTGGCTCGCCGAGCAGGACGGCACGGAGCCTGCCGAGAACGATCTGGCCTGGACCGCCGTGGACGCACTCGGCATCCTGCAGGACACGCTGGCACCCGATCTGTCCCCGCACACGCTGTCCGGCCTGTTCCAGGACCAGGTGGGAGCGGAACTGGCGGAAATCCTGCCGCTGCTGGCCGGCACTGGCCATCCGGCAGCCGACCGGCTGGTCAAGTTGCTTCCGGTCCCCCCGATGGCCAGACGGCGCGACAGTCCACCAGACGCGCTCGTCCGGACGGGCGCGCCGCCACCGGCCGCCGCGATGCGCCCTGACGCCCGTTACCGGATCAAACTCGCCCTGCGCGACGTGACGCACCCGCCGGTGTGGCGACGCCTGGAGGTGCCGGCCGATCTCGACCTCGGCCAGGTGCACGAGGTGATCCAGACCGCGATGGGCTGGGAGAACTGCCATCTGCACGTGTTCTCCGCGGGCGATGCCGAGTACGGAATGCCCGACCCGGATCTCGGCCACGCGGACGAGCGGGCGGTGCGCCTGTCCCAGCTGCTGACCGAGGCAGGCGACCGGCTGGGCTACACCTACGACTTCGGCGACGGCTGGGAACACGACCTCACCCTGGAGGAAATCCTGCCTGCCGAAGCCGGAACGACCGGTGCGATCTGCACCGTCGGCAAAGGGGCGTGTCCGCCGGAGGACTGCGGCGGCCCGTACGGCTACCAGGAGCTGAAGGCGATACTGGCCGATCCGGGCGACGACGGGCACGAGGACATGCTCGGATGGCTCGGTTTGGCTTCGCCCGGCGACTTCGACCCGCACGCATTTTCCGCCGAGGACGCCAATCGCCGGCTCGACCAGCTCACCGGGCGCCACCTGCGCATCGTGCGCTGACTCTGCTTCGTCCCCGCATTCCGCGACGCGGACGGCCTCGGCCGCGTCGCCGAACATCATTGGCACGATGGGATGTTCCGCCGGGCAAGAGGCAAAAGCCAGCAGCCGTCAGCTGGTCGCGGAAGCGAGCGGTGTTCCGATGGAGGGCGGTACGGCGGGCGGAGTCAGTCACGAGGTCCAGGGCAGTGAGCGAGCCTGCCACGAGGGCGAGGCCGGAACTGCTGGACCTCGCGGCGGCTGCCGTCCCAGCCGGTTCGGTGCAGCCAGTCTTCGAAGGTCATCAGGCCGGGGTGGAGGCGGCGCAACAGGGCGAGATCACGATCGTGAGCGGCGACGTCGTGTTGCTGGAAGAAACCGAACATTCCGGCGTAGTCGTGGCCGACGTCGGGGATCTCGATCCGCAGGGTGTCGAGCGGGAGATCCTGGTAGCGGGCAGGGGTTCCGGTGACTCGCTCGAAGGTCGCGGCGATTTCGGTGCCGGTGAGGCTGTCCGCGGAGACGGCCAGATCGCGTGCGCCCCAGGATTGCCAGTGTTCCAGCATGTGTACTGCGAACCAGGCGATGTCGGACAGGGCGATCATCGGGTACCGGCCGGTGCCGAGCGGGAGGGTGAACACCACGGCCTCGTCGCCCTCGGGGGACAGGCGGGACTGGAGGTTCTCGAAGTACGGCGAGGTCACCAGGATCGAGACGTGCTCGGAATACCAGCCGTCCGGTTCGTGGCGCATCATTTCTTCGGATCGGTGCAGCTGGATGTGTGCGGCGACGGCGGCTTTGGCTTCGTAGTGCGGCACGAGAACGCGGCCGGCGGTGAGCGTCGCGGCACTGTCTAGCGAAGACCACACGAATCGGTCGACGCCGTGTTGTCGGGCTGCTTCGAGGATGCTCGTGCCTTGCGTGAACTCGGCGAGCGGGCTTTGCGTGGAGAAGAAATCGGTGTTGCAGAAGACTCGGGAGACGCCGTTCAGCGCGCGCTCGATGCTTCGCGGATCGCTTGCGTCGCCTCGGAATAACCGCACTCGGTCGTGGGAAAGGGCTGTCGCGCGCCGTGAATCTGGGTCGCGGGTGAGCACGGTGACTTCGTCGTCGGTATCGGCGAGGAGCCGGGTGACGACGCGGCTGCCCATGGCTCCGGTTCCGCCGATGACGAGGGTGTGGGTCATGACGCGGCCTTCTCGAGCACGTGCTCGGCGAGTTCGTGGTGGGTGGCGATCCAGAGGTCGTCTCGGCGGAGGGCGACTTCCTGGAGCAGCTGGTCGAATTGGTCGGCGAACAGGGAGCGTCCGCCGACGTGGGCGTGGACGGTCAGGTTGAGGATTCCTGGGGTCGGCTGGCGGAGGAGGTAATCGAGAAAGTCGACGTGGATGTCCCGGTATGCGCGCGGGCCCGCCATGACGCCGCGTACGTCGGTGAAGTCGCTGTGCATCAAGTAGACCAAGGGGCCCGCGGACGTGTTCGTGACGTACGGCAAATCCTGGTCGCTGTGGTCGCCGGACCAGACGTAGCCGGACGCGGCGAGCAGGTCCGGAGTGCGGCGGGATTCGGTGGCGCGCGGGCTGAGCCAGCCGGTGGGCCGGGAGGCGGTGATGTCTCGCAGGATTTCGGTGCAGCGGTTGATGTTTTCCGCTTCGGCGTCGGGGCCGAGCTGTCCGGGAATGACGCCCTGGGCGTAGGAATGCGCGGCGATCTCGTGTCCGGCGGCGTGTGCGGCGAGCACCGGTTCGGGGTGCCGCTCGGCGAGAAGGCCGCTGACGCCGAAGGTGGCAGGCAGGTCGTGCCGGTCCAGGATTTCGAGCAGCCGCCACACTCCGGTCGTCGCCCCGTATTCGGCCCACGACATGCTGTGCCGGCACTCCACGCCGGGCAGCGGCCAGGCGGCGGCCATCGGCGCGTAGACCGGCCAGTGGCCGTCGGACCACGACTCGAGCGCGACGCAGATCTTCACCGCGACCTTCTTGCCGTCCGGCCAAGCCCGTACGGGTCCCATGGGCATTCTCCGCTTCTTTCCGTCGGAATTTCGACGGTAGCCGCGGGCGGGCGATTCATTTAGCCTCGTCGGCGGAGAGGATTCATCCACGCGATGCATAAGCCAGAAGTCACGCTCGACCGCATGCGCACGTTCGTCCGGGTCGCCGAAAGCGGCAGTTTCTCCGCGGTGGCCCGGGATCTCGGCGTCGGGCAGTCCACCGTCACCCGGCATGTCGGCGACCTGGAGGAGGCGCTCGGGGTCTCCGTGTTCAGCCGCACCACCAGGAGCATTTCGCTGACCGACGAGGGCCGCCGCTATTACGCCCGTGCCATGGAGATCCTCCGGCTGGTCGAACAGGCTCAACAGGAGGTCGAAGACGCCAGGACCGGCGCGTCCGGGAAAGTGCGGATCTCGTGTTCGGCCTTCTTCGGAGTGATGCACCTGAGCCGGTTGATCTTCGGCTTCCAGGATCGCTATCCGGACATTCGCGTCGACTTCGTCCTCACCGACGAACGCTCGGACCTGATCCGCGACGGCGTGGACATCGCGATTCAGCTCGGGCCGCAGCCGGACAGCGAACTGCGCCTGCGTCCGCTCGGGATGGCGCATCAGATTCTGGTCGCGTCACCCGATTATCTCGCGCGGCGCGGAACGCCTGAGTCGCCGGAAGATCTCTCGTCGCACGACGTGATTCGCCGGACCAGCGTCGCCAAGAGCGGCGAGTTGACGCTGATCGACGAGCAGGGCACGGAGCACGTCGCGACCTTCACGCCTCGGCTTCGAGTCGATCACGGTCTCGCGGCTAGGGAAGCGCTCGTTGCTGGACGCGGAATCGCGCCCGTGCCGCGGTGGCTGGTGGACGACCTTCTGCGCGACGGAGCACTGCGGGCGGTGCTGCCTGAGTA
This sequence comes from Amycolatopsis sp. La24, assembly GCF_029087445.1. NCBI lineage: Bacteria > Bacillati > Actinomycetota > Actinomycetes > Pseudonocardiales > Pseudonocardiaceae > Amycolatopsis > Amycolatopsis sp. La24. The sequence goes on along the minus strand of NZ_JARACH010000061.1, from coordinate 32,424 downwards.
CGGTTGCGCGCCGGTGCCGGTGAATCTGCTCGTCGTGCCGGAGCGGGCGGAGCTGACGCGGGTGCGGCTTTTGCGGGACTTTCTCGCGGACGAAATCACGCGGGTTCCGGGAGTGGGACCGCTGCTTCGTCAGTGAGGCTTGCTGGCGCGGATGATCGCCGAGTACAGCTTGTTTCCGACCTCGTGCGTACGCCGGATGTCCACGTCCACGAGACCCGCGGCGTGGAGCAAGGCTCGGTAATCGTCCGCGGTCAGTGCTCCGCCGAGGCATTCCTCGTCGGCGGCTGCGCGCTCCGCCGCGGTCAGCGTTTCCTCGGCGAGGAGGTCGGTCACGCCGAGGCGGCCGCCAGGACGCAGCACGCGTGCGACTCCCGCGAACACAGCCGGTTTGTCCGGCGACAGGGCGATGACGCAGTTGGAGATCACGACGTCGACAGTGTTGTCAGGCAAGGGAATGGCTTCGATCGTGCCCTTGACGAACTCGACATTCGCGACCTCCGCCTGCGCGGCCTGTCGCCGGGCGAGAGCTAGCATTTCGTCGGTCATGTCGAGGCCGATGGCGCGGCCGGCGGGTCCAACACGCCGCGCGGAAAGCAGGACATCCAGGCCACCACCGGAGCCGAGGTCGAGGACAGTTTCGCCGGGGCGCAGGTCGGCGACGGCGAGGGGGTTTCCGCAGCCGAGGCTGGTGGCTGCCACGGTTTCGGGGACGTCTTCCCCGGCGTAGTGCAGTGCGCCGAGTTCTCCGGTGGCTTCGCCGGCCAGCGCTCGTCGTGCGGCGTTGGCGTAGCGTTCCCGGACCGCGTCCTGATCTGGACTCATCTCGGTACCTCGCAAGCGATGTCGGCGAAGGGGACGGCGGCGCGGCCCATGACGACGTCGGCCGCGCTGGGGAAGCAGGACAAACACCGCTCGTTCACCCGGTACAACCGCGCGGTGCCGTGCGGCTGCACGAGGACGAACCGAGCTTCGGTGAGGATCTTCAGATGCGCTGAGACGGTCGATTGGCTCACGCTTACCTGCTCGACGATTTCGCCGACCGACAGCGGGCGATCCGCGGAGGCGATCAGGTGCAGGATCTGGACGCGCGTCGGATCCGCGAGCGCGCGGAACCATCCGGCGTAGGTCTCCGCCTCGGCTCGGTCCAACACGGCACCCCCTTCATCGTCCATCGACGATAGACGATGAAGGGCTCAGTTGGCTAGCTCGGCGAGCAGTGCCCGGACCCGGCGGTCGATCTCGTCGCGAATGGGGCGGACCTGCTCGGCCGGGAGGCCTGCCGGGTCGTCGAGCTGCCAGTCCAGGTAACGCTTGCCGGGGAAGACCGGGCAGGCGTCGCCGCAGCCCATGGTGATGACGACGTCCGCCGACTGGACGCCCTCGACGGTCAAGGGTTTGGGGAATTCGCGGGACAGGTCGATGCCGAGCTCGGCCATGACCGCGACGACGGCGGGGTTGACCGTGTCGGCCGGCGCGGAGCCGGCGGACCGGACGACGACCTTGCCGCGCGCGTGATGGTGCAGCAACCCGGCCGCCATCTGCGAACGCCCGGCGTTGTGGACGCACACGAAGAGCACTTCGGGGACGCTCATGACGCAACCGCCGCGGTCGCGAATCGGCGGCGAAGCGCGAGCGACACGTAGACCAGCGCGACAAGGACCGGGACTTCGATGAGCGGCCCGACCACTCCGGCGAGCGCCTGCCCGCTCGTGGCGCCGAACGTGGCGATCGCGACCGCGATGGCGAGCTCGAAGTTGTTGCCCGCCGCGGTGAACGCCAGGGTTGTGGTCCGCTCGTACGACAGGCCGACCGCCTTGCCGAGCGCGTAGGAGCCCGCCCACATGAGTCCGAAGTAGACCAACAGCGGCAGCGCGATCCGGGCGACGTCGAGCGGGCGGCTGGTGATCTGGTCTCCCTGCAACGCGAACAGGACCACGATGGTGAACAGCAGCCCGTACAACGCGACTGGGCCGACCTTCGGCAGGAACCGGGATTCGTACCAGGTGCGGCCCTTCGCGCGCTCGCCAAGCCGCCGGGAAAGGTAGCCGGCGAGCAGCGGGATGCCCAGGAACACCAGCACGCTCTTGGCGATCTGCCACGCGGAAACGCTCAGATCGGCTTGCGGCAGGCCGAGCCATCCGGGCAGCACGGCGAGGTAGAACCAGCCGAGGACGCCGAACATGACGACCTGGAACACCGAGTTGAGCGCGACCAGCACGGCGGCGGCTTCCCGGTCGCCGCAGGCGAGGTCGTTCCAGATGATCACCATCGCGATGCAGCGGGCAAGGCCGACGATGATCAGCCCGGTCCGGTATTCCGGCAGGTCGGGCAGCAGCAGCCAGGCGAGCGCGAACATCAGCGCCGGGCCGATCAGCCAGTTCAGCACCAGCGACGGCCACAGCAGCCGCCGGTCCGCGGTCACGCTGCCGAGCCGGTCGTAGCGGACTTTCGCCAGCACCGGGTACATCATCACGAGCAGCCCGAGCGCGATCGGCAGCGAGATCCCGTCGACCTCCACCGCGGACAACACGGTGTTCAACCCCGGAATCCACCGGCCGGCCAGCAGCCCGAGCACCATCGCGGCGGCGATCCACACCGGGAGAAAGCGGTCCAAAGTGGACAGTTTGCCGACGACGCCGGTTTCCGCCGTCATGCCAGCGCCTCCGCGTCGCTCGGGACGAGCACGGCCGAGAGCCGGGCCAGGACCTCCGGGTGGACGCGGTAGTAGACCCAGGTGCCGCGCCGCTCCCCGGTGATCAAGCCGGATTCGCGGAGCACCTTCAGGTGATGGGAGATCGTGGGACCGGTCAGGTCGAACGCGTCGGTCAGGTCGCAGACGCACGCTTCCCCGCCCGCGTGGGACGCGATCAGCGACAGCAGCCGCAGCCGCACCGGGTCGGACATCGCCTTGAACAGCTTCGACAGCTCCGCGGCCTGATCCTCGGACAGCGGTTCGCGCGCCAACGGGGTACAGCACGCGCTGATCGCCGCCAGCAGGATTTGCTTCGACATACGTCTATCTTGACAGATCTCTAGATAGACAGCAATCTAGGTCCATCCTGTTTCGACAACCATCTATTCAAGGAGTGCCGATGTCTCGAGTTCAGCTCGCCCTGCGGGTCGGTGACCTGGCTGGTTCGATCGACTTCTACTCAAAGCTGTTCGGCGTCGAACCGGCCAAGCTCCGGCCGGGTTACGCCAACTTCGCCGTCGCGGAGCCCGCGCTCAAGCTCGTGCTGCTGGAGGGCGAGCCGGGACAGAACACCGTCTTGGACCACCTCGGCGTCGAGGTCGAATCAACCGACGAGGTCAACGAGGCCAGCAAGCGGCTCACCGGGGAAGGCCTGGAGACACTGACCGAGGACAACACGACCTGCTGCTACGCCGTGCAGGACAAGATGTGGGTGCACGGTCCCGGGCAGGAGCCTTGGGAGGTCTACACCGTCAAGGCGGATTCCCAGACGTACGGCTCCGACAGTGCCGCGCTCGCCACGTGCTGCACGTCCGACGAGGCGGCCAAACCAGAGGGTTGTTGCGCCTGACCGGAGACGCGTTCCACGGTGCTTCGCGGGCCCGGGCAGGCACGCCCTACTCTGCCAACGTGACCGCTTCGGACCGGCAAGGACGGTAAACCACCGTGCGCATGTATTTCGAACCCGAGGACGCCGACGCGTTCGAGGCGGCCAAGGCCCTGCTGGTCCGGCGCTGCGCGGCCGATGACGAGCACGTCGATCCGCTGACAGTGGAATCGGCGCTGAACTTCCGGCACCACAGCATCGACGGTCGGCTGGGCTACTGGACGACAGGTCTGGTCGCGGAATTCCTGTTGTCCTACACGCCTCGGACGCTGTCGGCCGCTCCCGAGGACGCGGCCGGCGTCCCGGAAGATCTGCGGCTGTTCCTGCGCTGGCTGCACGCGAACGAACTCGCCGACCCCACGGGTGATCCGCTGACCGACCTCGACGCCGCGGCGGTGAACGCCAGCTACGGATTCGCCGCCGCGATGGCCGACGAACGGAACTTCGGCGTGGCCAAGTTCTGGGTCATGAACGCGCTCCGGCAGGGCATCGATCCCACGGACAACGCTGCCATGGAACGCTTTCTCGACGAAGTTCGTGCGGGGAACGTCGACTTCGACGAAGCAGTTCTCGAAGAGATCGCCGCCCGGCACCTCCTCGACGGCGGCCAGCCTGAACGTGCGGTGCCGCAGCTGCCGGTGTCGCTTCCGCCGGACGCGGAGCTCGCGGAGGCAGCCGAGCGGACACCGGTCGTCGCCCGGTTGCGCGCACTGGTCGAATGGGTCGGCGACGGCCGGGCGCTGACCTCGACCGGCCAGCTGAAACTGGCCGATGCGCGCGAACTGGTGGACCTGCTGGGCACTGGCGACCGGATCGATCCGACGATCGGCGACCGGGTTTTCCGGACCCAGAGCAGCGCCGACCTGCCCGTGCTGGCCGGACTGGTCGAGCTGGCGAAAGAGATCCGCGTCGTCCGGGCGGTCAAGGGCAAGCTGGTGCGCGTCGCGAAGAACGCGCGCCTGCTCCGGGACAGTCTCGCTCTCTGGATCGCGGCGTTCGACGCACTGCCCTCCCCCGAACTCGTCGTGCAAGGACGCTGGGTGCCGCAGTACACCGTGCTGTTCGGCGAAATCATCGACATCGTGCTGCCGGACGTGCTCAACACTCTTTACGGCTTTCCCGAACCGATGCCGGTGGTCCGGCTCGAGGAAACCGTCTGGCTGTCCTTCCTCGAAGCCGTCTGGCTTGAGGACCCGGACGATCCGGAGACGCGTCACGGAATCGGCGCCGATCTGCGCCGGGTGTTCGCCACGCTCGCGGACTTCGGCGCGGTCACGCTCACGACCGGTGCGCCCGATCCGATTTTCCGTGCCGATCTCGGCCCGGACGGGCCCGCCGGGTTTCCGCCGGACACCGATGCCCGCCTGCGGACCGCGCTTTCCGGTGAAAGCACCGACCTGGTCAGCCTGACTCCGTTGGCGGCTCGGGCGGTCCGCGCCCGCATGGTCGCCGAAGGCCGCCACGCCCCGCTGATCGGGGAGCTGTCCGACGCCGAACCCGCCGGGTTGCTCGGCTTGCTCTCCGAGCACTACCCCCCCCCGGAGGCCGCGAAAGCGGAGTTGACCGGATGGATGGCCGTCCGCGGAGGGCGGGAACTCGCGCTGCCGCTCCTGCTGGCCGCCGTCCGCCGCAGCCCGTTCCGCACCCGCGCGCGAGCGATGCTCGACGTGCTCGTCCAGGCTCTTCCCGACCGCACCGCAGTGCTGCGGGAACTGTGCCACGACTGGCAGCTCGGGCCGATCGCCGAGCAGCTTCTCATCGACGACGGCGAGTTCTCGATGGAGGAACTCGGCGAGCAGGAAGCGCTGCGCGGCGTGGCCGAGCACTTCATTCACCTGCTCGAAACCGGCGGGCCCGACGCGGTCGCCGACACTCTCGCCACGCTCCCGCCCGACGAAGCCCGCAGCTTGACCGCGAACGTGCTCGCCTGCGGCCATCCCGACGCGACGGGATTAGCGGAGCTTCGGGAAGTGTTCGCGCGTCCGCGGCCCGGACGCGCGACGGTGCATCCGCTGGCCGGGGTTTCCCGGTCTTCGAACAAATCGCGCAAGAAGCGGCGGCGCTGAGCCCACGCGGGCGAGCGCCCCGGCTGTCCTGACTGGCCCCGGACCGACGTCCGGGGTTCCTGCCCGCGCGATCCGCGCCCATGATCCGGACCGCATCCGCTGATGCCGGTGCCAGCGAGCGTCCCCGACCGGTCGGTGATCCGGAGCGGCGACACCTCTTGCCACCAGCTGTCCGGCGCCGTTATGTTAATGAGAAATCACTTCTTCCGAGACTGTCGACAGGGGTCGGCGAGCAGCCCCTGGCCGGTGATGGGATGGCAACGACGCCTACCAGAGAGGCAGACAAGTACATGGAGAATCTCAGCAGAAGGAAGGTGCTGACCCTCGGCGCGGCGTTGGGCATCGCGGGGATGGCGGGCACCACCGGCACCGCGTGGGCTTGGTCGAGCAAGGGGTCCATCGCCGGGAGCGGGACGGGGGCCGATCCGTTCCAGGTGTGGGACGACAGCGCGGACGCGGTCGCCAAGGCGTTGCTGGCCGAGGGCAAAGTAGCGGCGGTCAACAAGGCCTGGGAGGGCTGGATCGACAACGACGCGCCGTTGCCCGCCGGCATGCCGGACTATCTGGTGGCGTATCTGCAGCAGGTCAACAAGCTGCCGTCGTGGGCGGATCCGGCGAAGCTTGCCGCGTCGGAGAAGCTTTATACGCGGTTGAGCAGTTATCTGTTCGTCTCGGAGACGCTCGGCAGCGGGATCATGAGCACCGTCATTCCGCGGGAGGCGCGGGCGGTTTACTGGTCGGCCGGCGGCGCGGACATGAAGCAGCGGGCGGCCAAGACGTTCACCTTCGGCTACGACCTGCACAACTCCAAAGCTTGGGCGCCGGACGGGCATTTTGTCGTTACGGCCAACAAGACTCGCCTCGTGCACGCGGCGGTGCGGAATTTGCTGCCGACGTCGGCGAAGTACCAGGCGGGCGCGGATCAGCCCAAGCCGATCAGCAACGGGGACATTCTGCGGACGTTCCATTCCGTGGCGACCTTCGCGCGCAGCAACATGCTTAAGTGGCACATCGCGTTGTCGACGGCGGAGCAGGACGCTGATCTGCATGCATGGCAGGTCGCGCTGCATCTGCTCGGCGTCCAGGAGCAGTTCATTCCGCAGACGTGGGCGGACGCGGAAGCGCAGGCGCAGCAAATGTTGTGGCCGGTGCTCGGGCCGACCGAGGAAGGGGTCAGCCTGGCGAAGACGTTGCTCGGGTATATCGAGAATCCGACGCTCGGGCTCGATTCCGGGTTCGTCAACGAACTGGTGCGGTATCTGCTCAACGACCAGATGGGCGATTGGCTCGGACTCCCCCGCGACTACGCGCAGGCGGCGTTGGTGCGGATCGAATGGCCTGCCTATGTGGCGTTCCGGGAAGGGGCGTCCAAGATCATGCCGGGCAGTTTCTATCTCTTCGATCAGTTCGTGCGCGGCATTTCGATGCTGTACCTCAACAACGGGACCTCGCCGACGCAGACGCCGATCACGCTTCCGACGGCGAATCGGCCGGGAGCCTAGAGACCCAGTGCGCTCAACAGGAAAGCGGTAGCGGCGGCGCGGTGGCCGGGAGTGTCCTCCCACCGCAGCCGCCGGCCGGTTTCGACTACTGCGCCGAAGCCCGCGTGCACCAGCACGCGGGCTTGGTGCGCGTCCAACTCGGGCAGGGCCAGGCGGAGTTGTTGTTCCCAGACAGCGATGTGCTCGCGTTGGGCGAGGATCAGCGGGCGTTGCAACGCGGCGGGCAGGCCGCCCAGTTCGGCGGCGGCGACGTTGGTCAGTGCGGTGTGTTCGAAGCTGTACGCCACGTACGTCGCGGCCAGAACGGGCAGAGCTTGCGCGCCGGTGGTGCCGTGGAGGTTTTGTTCTACGGCTTGAGACAGGAGTCCTGCGGCTTGCAGGCAGGCTGCCGCCAGGATTTCGGCTTTGTTGGGGAAATGGCGGTACAGCGCGGAAGGCACTATGCCCACGGCTTCGGCGATGCGGGCGTTCGTGACGGTCGCGAATCCGTCGCGCTCGAACAACGGCACCGCGGCGGCGAGGATCTGCGCGCGGCGGGTCCGTGCGACGGGCTGGGCGGGCAGCTCCACCGAGGGCGCGGTCGGCGTGATCGTCGACGTGGCGAGGCGGAGGGCGGATTCGGTCAGCAAGTTCTCGGCGCGATGGTGGGCGATCGACGTGCGGTGCATGGTGATCGAGCCGATCGCGCCGAGTGCGGCTACGGCCCGGAGGTCCGCGTCCGGGGACGGCTGCACTACCTCGGTCACGCGCGCGACGACCTTGGCGAATTTCGCGCTCAGCACGCGCCGGTCCGGTCGGTCGAGGTAGCGGGCTTCCCAGCGGTACAGGCCGCCGGACTCGCGGTGGGCGACCGTGACCTGGGCCAGCGGACGAAGGACGGCCGCGGCTGGTGCGTCAGCGGGCACCGCGTCGAGGGCGGCGACGAGGCGGTCTGCCATCACGTTGGCGCACTCGGTGAAGAGGGCGTACTTGTTCGGGAAATGCCGGTACAGCGCCGCGGCGGTGATCCCGACGGCGGCGGCGATCTCCTCCATCGACGCCGCGTGGTAGCCGCGCTCGCTGAAGGCGCGGCCCGCCGCTTCGACGATGAGCTGCTTGCGATTGCGCGGACGGGTCGCCGCAGCCGGTTCGGAGGTCACTGCGGACCTCGAATACGCGGATGCGGAAGTACGGCCATGCCGGCCAGTCAATCACGAGACGGGCGGGTCTTCACGCGGGCGGACGCGTGGTTACCGCCACCGCCGGATCCAGGCCAGGAGGTCCGCGTCGCGCAAGGACGGGACCACGACGTCGGCGGGAAACTCGGTGCCGGACAACGTCGGGACCCCGACCACTGGCACGCCGGCGGCGCGGGCGGACCGAAGGCCGGTCATCGAGTCCTCAAAGGCGAGGGCCGAATCCGGAGCCACGCCGAGCCGGGCGCAGGACGTCAGGTAGATCTCCGGAGCTGGCTTCGGCGCGACGACCTCGTCGGCAGCCACGCTGATCGAGAACTCGAAGCCGCCTCGCTTCAACGCGGCTTCCAGGAGAGCGCGCGGCGAGTTGCTGGCCACCGCGACCGGCACCGCGGCGGCGGCCAGTTCGACCAGTTCGTGGGCACCGGGCATCGCTTCGGCTTTCGCGGACACCACGTCGGTCACCATGGCCAGCAACTCGTCCGCGATCGCGGGACCGTTGCCCGGTTCGCCGAAAACCTCGGCCATGGTGTCGGCCGCCGCGGCGAGCGATTTGCCGATGACCAGCGCCTTCTGCTCCGGTCCGAACGGGAGTCCGCGGCGGGCGAAAAGCTCCGTTTCGCCGACCGACCAGCAGGGTTCGGTGTCCATCAGCAGTCCGTCGCAGTCGAAGACGACCGCCTGTGGCGTCCAGTCGAACAGCATTGGATCCCTTCCGTCAGCGGATCTTCAGTCTGTCATCGTCCGGCCCCCTGCTCGAGGTTTCGGCGGATGCGCTCCCGCGCGGCCGAATCGCCCGTTCCCAGGTCGGTGTTGCGGATTTCGTGGCGAAGACCGTCCGCCAGGACGAAACGCGGGTGATGCAGCGAAGCCAGCGACTCGGTCGGGTCGCCGTCCACCGCGATCACGTCCGCGCGGAGGCCGGGTGCCAATCGACCGGTCACGTCCGACAGGCCGCACACGCGAGCGGCGACGGAGGTGGCACTGGCGATCGCTTGGCGCGGAGTCATTCCGGCTTCGGCGAAGGTGTCCAGGCAGTCGGCGTAGCGTTCGAAGTGCACGAGCGGGATCCCGGCGTCCGTTCCGGCGACGATGATGGCACCTAAGGCGATCAGCGCGCGCAGGTTGCCGACCACGGCGTCGCGTTCGTCCCAAGGGCACATGTAGTCCGCTGCGGTGCAAGCGGTATTCATGGTCGGGCTCACGGCGATTCCGCGGGAAACGATCATCTCGGCGATACGCGGATCGAATTCCGTACCGGTACGGGTGACCCAGCCGCAGTGTTCGATGCAGTCGACCCCGGCGAGTACGGCTCGCTCGATGCCTTCGACGCCCAGCGCGTGCGTCGTGACCGGCAGGGAACGGTCGTGTGCTTCGGACACCAACGCGGTCAGCTCATCCACGGTGTAGCGCGCTTGCGCCGGATGACTGCCGGGGGTCATGAAGCCGCCGGTGGTCATGACTTTGATCAGGTCGACGCCGTCCTCCGCGTGCTGTTTGACCCTCGCGCGGACCTGGTCGACGCCGTCCGCGATGCCGCCCATGGACGCGGCATGACCGTTGGTGACGGTGATCGGGGCGTTCGCGGCGAGGATTCGCGGGGTGGCGTTCGGGGCGGCGGCAAGCAGGTCTCGTACGCGGGTGCCCAGGGTGCCGGGTGCGCCAAGATCGCGGGCGGTGGTGACTCCGGCGTCGAGCAATCGCTGCGCGTTGGCGATCATCCGGCGGCTCAGCACGTCGTCATCGCTGGGCATTTCCAGGCTGACTTCGCCGGAACCCGGGTCCTGGCAGAGGTGGACGTGACAGTCGATCAATCCGGGCATCAGGGTGACGTCGCCGAGGTCGGTCACCGGGCCGTCCGGACCGGAATTCCGGGGTCCGGCATAGGTGATCACACCGTCCGAGACGGCGACGGCGGCGTCGTGGACCAGCGGGGCGGACGCGTCAGTCAAGAGCCGCGCGGCGGTGAGGATCATGCTTGCCTCCGGTATTCCGCGAGCGCCGTGCACAGGCGGTCGATGTCGTCGGTGGTGTTGTAGCAGTGGAAGGAGATCCGCAGGTTCGATCCGCGCGGCGCGGTGACGATGCGGCGCGCGGCGAGGAAATCCGCCAGGGCAACGGGATCGGCGTCGACCAGAGCGACTTGCGGACCGGGGCGAGCGTCGGGGGCCGGTCCGTTCAGGGTTTCGCCAGCAGCGGTAAGGCGTTCGGTGGTATCCGCGACCAGGCGTTCGACATGGGCCCAGGCCGCCGCGGGATCGAGGTGGCTGAGGACTTCGATTCCTGCGCGGGCGGCGTAGGCGGCGGGGATTCCGGGGGTGCCGGATTCGAAACGGCGGGCGCTGGTCGGGACGTCGAGGAGCGCGGGGTCGAAGTCGAACGGGTCGACGCGGCCGAACCAGCCGGTCATCCGCGGCGGCTGGTGGTCTTCGACGCCGCTGCGGGCGAACAGCACCGCGATTCCGGGCAGGCCAAGCAAATACTTGAGGGTGCCGGTGACCAGATAGTCGCAGTCCAGTTGTGTGACGTCGACGGGGACGACACCGACCGCTTGGTAGGCATCGACTAAAACTCGGGCCCCGACGGCTCGCGCGTGTTTGGCGATTTCGTTCACCGGTTGCAGGGAACCGTTGGTGTACAAGGCGAACGGGATCGACACGAGCCGAGTCGACGAATCGATCTGAGCCCGGTACGCCTCGATCACTCCGAGCGAACGCATCGCGTCCTGGCTGACCCACCGCATCTGCTCGCGTGCCGGACGTCGCGCGTGCAGCACCTGCCCGACGCTGGGAAACTCCGACGCCATCGACACAATCACGCCGCCGTCGTCGAAGTCGACCGCGTTGACCGCCTGAAAAGCGGCGTGCGACGCAGAGGGCACCAACGCGATCTCGTCCGGCTGCGCGTGGAGAAAACCCGCCGCGGCGGTGCGCAAACGCTCGACTTCGGTCATCCACGGGCCCCACGGCGCACCCTGGTCGCGCAGCGAATACGCCAGCTCCCCCAATGCCGCGGTGACCTGCGTGGAAACCGCGCCCTGGCTGCACGAAGCCAGGTGCGTGGTGTCGGCCAAACTGGGGAACTGGGCACGGAACCGGTCGGGATCCACGAGTCACCTCCGCGAGAACTGCCGTCAGCCACAGTGAACAGCGAGCACTTCCACTGCGCAACCCTCTCTCGCGCCGCCACGATTGTCGTCATTGACGCGACACAATTCATCGCTCACACTGATGCACATTCATCCAGGCTGAACACATCGACGTGGGTAGCTGAGGAGCGATCATGACCCGAACCGCACCAGGCAACCGCCGCCGCTGGCATTGGCTTCTGCTCGTCGTCCCGTTCGTGTGGTGCGTCGCGGCGATCCCCCTGGTCAACCGGATCGACTACGTCTTCGGCTCGATCCCGTTCCTGCTGGTGTGGATGACCGCGGGCGTGCTGATCGGCTCGGGCGCGATCGGTCTCGTCTACGCGATCGACCGCCGCCGCGGCGATCTGGACCGGGTGTAGCGCGATGGCACTGGCACTCGCTCTCCTGATCGCGGTCGGCTCGATCGTCTGGGGCACCGTCGCCGCCGCGCGCGGCCGGGCGATGAATCTGCAGGAGTGGTCCGTCGGCGGACGCCGGTTCGGCACCTGGCTGTTCTGGTTCCTGCTGGTCGGCGAAACCTTCACGACGTTCGCGCTGCTCGGCGCGTCGCAGGGCGTGTTCAGCAACGGCGCGCCCGGGTTCTACGTCCTCGGCACGGTCGTGCTGACCGCGGCGGTCGGCTACTGGGTGGTGCCGAAAATCTGGCGCGCGGGCAAACAGCACGGCCTGGTCACCATGGCCGACTACTTCACCACCCGCTTCGAAGCCCGCTGGTTCGGCGGCCTGATCGCGGTCTTCGGGATCGTCGCGCTGCTGCTGTACGCCCAGGTCCAGTTGACCGGGCTCAGCCTGATCCTGGCGAGCCTGTTCGGCAGAGAGGTCCCGTCACTCGTCTACGTCGTCGCCGGCGGGGTGCTGGTCGCCGGGTTCGTGCTGGTCGGCGGGATGCGCAGCGCCGCGTTCACCGCGATCGTCAAGGACGTCCTGCTGATCGCGATCCTGCTCGTGGTCGCGATCGGCGCGGCGGACGCGGCCGGCGTGAGCGGTCCGCTCGGTGTGTTCGACGCGATGAAACAAGCGCACCCGAACGGCGCGACACTGCCCGGACTCCACGGTTCGACCGCCACGAACACCTGGTGGTGGATGAGCTTCCTACTGCTGACGCCGTTGGGCTCGTTCGCGCTGCCGCACATGTTCCAGGTGTCCTACAGCGCGAAGGACGTCGCGACGATCCGCCGCAATCAAGTCGTCCAGCCGCTGTATTCGCTGTTCTACGTCCTGATCGTGATGATCGCGCTCGCCGCGGTGCTCGCGCTGCCGAAGCTGACCGACAAACAGGCGAACGCGTCGCTGCTGATTTTCGTGCGCGAGAAGTATCCGGAATGGGTCATCGGGTTGCTCGGCGGCGCGGGCATTCTCGTCGCGCTCGTGCCGACCGCGGTGCTCGTGCTCGCGGCCAGCAGCCTGTTCACCCGCAACGTGCTCGGGGCCCGGTCGAAGAAATGGGCCTCGTCGCTGACTGCGATGCGCGTCGGCGTTCTCGTTTTCACTGCGCTTTCCGTACTTCTTGTCGCGCACAGCAACGAAAAACTGTTGAGCATCATGACGAACGTGTACAGCGCCGTCGGCCAGCTCGCTCCCGCGCTGTTCCTTTCGATGCTGTGGCGCCGGGTCACCGCGCCCGGACTGGCGGCGGGTGCGTTGTGCGGCGGGCTGATCGTCGGCGTGCCCGCGCTCGGTTCGCTCGTCGCGCACGCGATGCCGCCCGGCACCGTCGTCGGATTGCCCGCGCTCGTCGTCAACCTGATCGTGACCGTGGCGGTCAGCCTGGTGACCCGCCCGCCGTCGCGAACCGCGGTCGAAGTCGGGACAGGGGACCGCCCAGCGGGACCCGCGGAGGCCAGTGACCTGCGCCGGAGCACCGTTTGACGATAATGATCGGGTGACCGTGACGAGGATCCGCGAATTCCGCACCCTGCGCGGGCTGACCGTGCGCCAGCTCGCCGACCAGGCGGGCGTGTCGACCGGGTTGATCAGCCAGGTCGAGCGGGGCGTCACCGACCCCAGCCTGGAAACCATGCGGCGCATCGCCGAGGTGCTCGACATCCCGCTGTTCAGCCTGTTCCAGGAGCCGGACGAGGAAACCGTCGCGGTGATCCGGCACGACGACCGGTACCGGATCTCTTCGCCGCACCACGCGATCACCTACACCCGCGCCTCCCCCGGCGGCGCGAAGCTCGAGGTGCTCGAAGGCGTGCTCGAACCCGGCGGCGCCTCGTCCGACGAACTGCGCTCGCATCCCTCCGAGGAATGCGTGGTGGTGATCGCCGGACGGCTGACCGTCCAGGTCGGCGAGCAGACGCACGTGCTCAAGACCGGCGACAGCTGCCACTTCGATTCGACCATCCCGCACCGCTTCCGCAACGACGGCCGGACCACCGCGCGCTTCCTCGTGAGCGTCACTCCACCGAGTTACTGATCCGACCAAAAGCAGGCCGCCCCCGCAGCGGCACGCAACCGTCGCAGCGAAGTCATAGGCCGTGGCTGTGGTCGGATCAGTAACCATCCGGCACAGTACTGATACTTCCGTCGGAAGTATCAGAGCCGAAATTGGTCTAGACTTTTCGTTCCGAAACCGGCGAAAAGGACGGACTGATGCGAGGGACGACGGTGCCTCCGGGAATGTGCTGCCGACCGGTCAAAACCGGTGAACTTCCGCTGCACCGGCTCGAGGTGCCCGCTCCGGACGCGGTGCCGTTCGCGGTCGGGTCCTTCGACGCGGTGGGCCCGTTGTCGAGGGCGGAATTCCCGCACCGGCACACGTTTTACGAAATCGTGCTCGTCACCGGAGGGACCGGCGCGCACGTGGTCGACCTGACGCGGTGGGAGCTGAGCCCGCCGCACCTCGGCGTCGTCACGCCGGGCCAGGTGCACCACTGGGAGGCGAGCGAACTCGCCGGATCGGTCGTGTTGTTCACCGACGATTTCCTGTTCGACCATCCGGCCGACCGAGAAACCCTGCGCAGGCTGCGCGAACGGCCGTGGCTGCGGCTGGACCGGGCCGAACACGACCGGACCGCGCGGCTGATCGCCGAACTCGAGGAGGAATTCCGCCGCGGCGGCGAGGACGGCGAATCCGTGCTGCGCGCGCTGCTGCACGTGTTGATCGTGCGCGCCGGGCGGCTTCCCGGGATTCCGTCCGCGCCGGCACCCGCCCGCGCCCGCGCGGTAGCGGCGGAATTCGCGCAGCAGGCGGAAAAATCCGAGCTGGGACTGTGGTCGGTGCGCGCGCACGCCGAACGGCTCGGCGTCACTCCGGGCTATCTCACCGAGGCCGTCAAGGCGGCAACCGGGCGTACCGCGGCGGAATTGGTGCGCGAGGCGCGGACCCAGGAGGCGAAACGGTTCCTGCTGCGGACGAATCTGTCCGTGCGGCAGGTGGCCAGCCGCGTCGGATTCGCTGACCCGGCCTACTTTTGTCGGTTCTTTCGGCGCGAAACGGGGTTGAGCCCCGGCGGATTCCGCCGCACCGGCGACACCGCCCCGAAGATTCACCACGACTGCATGACTCCGTCCATCGCTGCGGGCTGATCTCCTCCCTACCGTCGAGGGGAATCCCGAGCCCCCACCGAGGAGCAGGCATGGACGAAGACAGAAAGTTCAGCCGCAAGGCAGTGCTGAAGGCCGCGCTGGCCGCCGGAGTCGCCGCGCCGGTGGCACTCGTCGGCGGCCCCGCCTTGGCCCGCACGAATTTCGCCGGCGGGCAGAAGGTCGAGCCCACCCCGTACTGCCACGACGGCGACGAGCCGACGATCGACCAGACCGAAGGCCCGTACTTCAAGCCGAACTCCCCCGAGCGCAGCGTGCTCGTCGACGCCAACACCCCGGGCCAGCGGCTCACCGTGAGCGGCTACGTGTTCGGGCTGTCCTGCCAGCCCGTCAGCCGCGCACTGCTGGACTTCTGGCAGGCGGACGTGAACGGCGCGTACGACAACGTCGGGTACACCTTCCGCGGGCACCAGTACACGAACGACCTCGGCGAGTTCAAGCTGACCACGATCGTGCCCGGCCTCTACCCCGGCCGGACGCGGCACATCCACGTCAAGGTGCAGGCCCCCGGGGAGCCGATCCTGACGACCCAGCTGTACTTCCCGGGCGAACCGCGGAACAACACCGACACGATCTTCGACCCGCGGCTGCTCATGACCGTCCGCGACGCCCCGAACAACGCCAAGGAGGCGGCGTTCGACTTCGTGCTCAACGTCCAGCAGACGCCGACCGGCGGGCCCTCGACGAGTCCGACGTCGCCGACCGGCCAGCCCGGCGGGACGTCCTGGACCGCGGGCAAGTCGTATACCGCCGGCACGCGCGTCACGTTCAACGGGGTCAGCTACGTGTGCCTGCAGGGCCACACCGCCCAGCAGGGCTGGGAACCGCCCAACGCGCCAGCGTTGTGGCAGAAGGGCTGATCTCCTCCCCACGAGAACGGCGGGCTCCCCCGGGCCCGCCGTTCTCCGTTCTCCGGGAATTTCCGAGAAGCCCGGCACGCGCTGTCGAGTTACGGTCGACGCGTTCGTCTTCCATTGCGAACTCGCCGGACCGGCCCTCGGAGGACACATGCTGTACCTGCTGGTGATCTACAACTGCGACCGCCCGGAACCCGGCGATCCGGCCTTCCCGGACGCGCTGGCCAGGGTGAACGCGTTCGCCGACGAATGCCGCCGGCGCGGGGCGCTCGTGTCCGAGCATCCGCTGCAAGGCGAGCACACCGCCACCACGGTCAGCGTCCGCGACGGGAAGACGCTGATCACCGACGGGCCGTTCCTGGAGACCCACGAGCATCTCGGCGGCGTCTACGTCCTCGACTGCCGCGATCTCGACGAAGCCCTCGAACTCGCCGCGCTGTGCCCGATGGCCGCGGTCGGCACCGTCGAGGTGCGCCCGGTCGCCAGTGTGCCCGGGCTGACCGGCCACGCATGACGTCGCCGCTGCTGCGGGAGGTCTATCGCGAGCACCGGGCCCGGATGCTCGCGGCGCTG
Source organism: Amycolatopsis sp. La24 (assembly GCF_029087445.1). Classification (NCBI taxonomy): domain Bacteria; kingdom Bacillati; phylum Actinomycetota; class Actinomycetes; order Pseudonocardiales; family Pseudonocardiaceae; genus Amycolatopsis; species Amycolatopsis sp. La24. The sequence goes on along the minus strand of NZ_JARACH010000061.1, from coordinate 15,973 downwards.
GTCCGCGTCCTCGGCGACTTCGAACTCGCCGAGGACGCGCTCCAGGACGCCTGCGCGCTCGCCCTGCGCAGCTGGGGCGACAAGCCGCCGGACGACCCCATGGCGTGGCTGCTGACCGCCGCCCGCAACAGCGCGATCGACCGGCTCCGGCGCGCCCGCCGCGGCCTGGAGAAGCTCGCTCAGCTCGGGGGACAGCCGGAGGTCACGGTGGATCGGTCCGAGGACAGCCTGCTCGCGATCGGCGACGAACGGCTCAGTCTCGTCTTCACCTGCTGCCACCCCGCGCTCGCCGAGGAGGCCCGCGTCGCGTTGACCCTGCAGGCGGTGGCCGGGCTGACCGCGGCGCAGATCGCGCGGACGTTCCTGGTCAGCGAGGCGACGCTGGCGCAGCGGCTGGTGCGGGCCAAACGCAAGATCCGCGACGCCGGGATCAGCCTCGCCGTACCGGCCGATCATCTGCTGCCGGAGCGGTTGTCCGGGGTCTTGGCGGTGTTGTACTTGATCTTCACCCAAGGCTACACCGCGCCGGAACACCGGGAGCTGCAACAGGAAGCGATCCGGCTGGCGAAACTGGTCGCGACGCTCATGCCGGACGAACCCGAGGCGCTCGGCCTGGTTTCGCTGCTGCTCGTGCACGATTCGCGCACCGCCGCCCGCTACACGCCCGACGGCGACGTCGTGTTGCTCGAAGACCAGAACCGAAGCCGTTGGGACCACGGCGAAATCGCCGAAGCGATCGGTCTGCTGGACCGGGCGCTGCGCTTCGAGAATCCCGGGCCGTATCAGTTGCAGGCCGCCATTGCCGTCCAGCACGCGCAGGCTCGTTCCGCCGCGGACACCGACTGGGCGGCGATCGCTGGGCTCTATCAACGTTTGTACGAAACGAATCCGTCTCCGGTGATCGCGTTGAACCACGCCGTCGCGGTCGCCATGGCCACCAGCCCGGAAAAAGGCCTGGCGCTGATCGACGGTATCGACGGCCTTGACCGGTACCACCTCATGCACGCCGCGCGCGCCGATCTGCTGTGTCGGCTCGGCCGTACCGACGAGGCGATGGCCGCGTACCGGCGCGCCCACGAACTCGCTCTCAATCCAGCCGACCGGCGATTCCTCGCCAGCCGCTTGACCACCTTGGAGTCCTGATGAGACTGTCCATTCTCGACAACGGGCATCGCTTGCGCGCCAAGATGTTCATGTCGGCCACGTCGAAACAGCCGCCGGACACAGTCAAGATGCTGTTGTACCGGCCCGGCTTTTTCGCCCGGCCGTTGCTGGACGTCACCGTTCCGGCGATGCGCGGCCCGTCGTTCTGGACGGCCGGGGAACGCGAATTCCTCGCCATGTCGACGGCGTTGCTGCACGAGTGCCCGTTCTGCATCGACTCGCACGCGGAGCTGATCCGGATCGCCGGACAAGGCGAGATCGACCCGTCGCGACTGGAAGCGGCGCGGCCCGAGGTGCGCACCGTTCGGGCGTTCCTGGAGACCGTCACGCTGAACCCGGACCAGATCGTGCTGCCGGATCTTCCGCCGGAGGCGATTCGCGAAGCGCTGCGGGTGAATCTGGTGTGGAACATCGTCAACCGGCTCGCGAACGCGTTCGGCTTCGTGCTTCGCGAAGGGCAACTGGAGAGCGCGACCCGTGCCTTGCACAAATTCGGGTACCGGTTCCCCGGGTTTCTGCTCGCCGGTGGTCCGAGCGGCAAGCACGAGGATCCGGTGGAGAACCTGCGGTATTCCGTGTTCACCGCACCCGCGTCAACCGACCCGGCATTGCGCAAAGCAGCGGCCAGCGGCGACGGTTTACCTGCGCCGTTGCAACCGTTCACGGAAAAGGTTCGCGACGCGTCTTACCGGCTCACCGACGCCGATTTCGCCGAGCTGACCACGAAATACCAGGAAGACGAGGTCTACGAGATCACCGTCGCCGCGGCCGTCGGCGCCGCGTTGCGCAGTTTCGACGCCGGGCAACGGAAACTCACCGCATAATGCGAACCGGCGGCCAGGACGCACCCGGCCGCCGGTTCGCGATCCGCTCAGGGGCGGTAGAGCTCCTTGACGACGTCGATGGTGTCGTTCTTGTCGACGTGGATCTCGGCGTACAGCGGCTTCGCGCCGGTCAGCGCGTCCATCAGAGCCTGCTCGGTGCACGGGTTCGTGCCGCGGCCCTGCGGGTCGAGGGCGACCTCGCCGCCCGGGCACAGTTCGGCCGCGCCGAAGACCTGCGCGGTCTTGCTCACCGGGAGCCGGTAGGTCTTGGCGTCGGCCGGGACGAACTGGCCGTTGTCCGGGCCGCCCTTCTTCCAGGTGACCAGCTGGAACTGGGCCATGTTCACCGAACGGTCGAACCCGGCGAACTGCACGGTCTGCGTCGTGTTCGGGAAGCGGCGCGTCGGGGCGGCGGGCTGCTGGCCGCCGGTGCCGCCGGTCGGCGCGGTCTTGATCATGAACTCGGTGCCGCCGTCCTTGCCGCAGTTGACGACGCCCTGGGCGAATTCCTCTTCCGCGCCCAAGGCGCAGTCCCAGTGCCCTTCAATGCCGAGGACCCGGTGGCCGGGGCCTTCGCCCTGCGACGGCGCCAATTCGTAGTATTTCGTCATCACGTTGAATGCTTCGGTGCAGCCGGGAATGGTTCCGTTCGCGCTTTGCACTGCGATCAGATCCATTTGCTTGCCGCCAGCCGGGCCGACCTGCCCGCCGTGCTTGCTGCAGTTGACATCGCCGTTCGACGTGGCCGCGGTGCCTGCCGCACCTGCGGAACCGCCCTGCGGGCTCTGCTTGACGGCCGCCGCGTCGGAAACGCTCTTCGCCGCGGAACCATTTCCGTCGACATTGTTTCCGCTGCACGCGGAAAGCAACGCGGTCGCAGCGACCGCCCCGCCGACCATGACCAGCTTCATCGACTTCATCGCGGTGAATCCCATTTCGTGCTCCCCGTGTCTTTTGGCGAATCTCTGCCCACAAAGACGTGAAGCACCGAATGACGTTGCCTCGAAGTTCCGCGGAGAGCCATCGTTGCCCCAATGTCGCGCCCGCCTGGTCCGTGCGGGCACGACCTCGAAGGGCGTCGCAACCCGCTAGTACACGTCGGTCTCCGATGTGCCCGCCGAGCGGCCAGGCGCTAGGCCGGGATGCCGAGCGCCGCCAGCCACACCCGGGTCAGCGTCGCGGCCGCGTCGTCCAGCGAACTGTCCGCGATAAACGCCTGATAGAAGACGCGTTCGGTCATCCAGACCAATGCCGCGGCGACCTCCGCCGCGGTCCCGGACGGAAGTCCGGAGCGTTCGGCGACGCCTGCCATGGTGTCGGCGAGCGCGACCACCGCGGAGCGCCACGCCTGGTCGATCGCCGGCACTGACGGGGAGAGTTCGACCGCCGTGCGCATCACCGTGCCGTGCTCGCGCCACATCCGCGCGGTCTGCTCGAGCCCTTGCCGGACCGCGTCGCCGGGAGCCGCGGCGGCCGCGTCCACCGCGGCGACCTCGGCGCGCAGCTTGGTCACCGTCCGCTCGACCAGCGCGGCGAGCACCTCGTTCTTGGACCCGAAGTAGAAGTAGAGCGCGCCCCGGGTGATCCCGGCTTCCTGCGCGATCGTGGCGACGGTCATGCACGCCCCGCCCGTCTCGTTCAGCTGCTGCTCCGCCGCGTCGAGAATCGCGCGTTCGCGCAGGTCTCCTTTGGTCGGAGCCGTCCGGCGGCGGGTGCTTCGCTCTTCCACCTGCACGTTCTATCACGCCGACTATTTTTGACGCTGTGCAGATTTTTCTCGACGCGGTGTAGAGTTTGCTGCATGACCAAGCTCTTCCTGATCACCGGCGCCAGCTCAGGGCTCGGCCGGGCGTTCGCCGAGGCCGCGCTCGAAGCCGGCCACACCGTCGTCGGCACCGTCCGCAAGCAGGCCGACGCCGAGGAGTTCGAGCAGCTCCGGCCGGGGAAATCCCTCGCGCGCATCCTCGACGTCACCGATGACGAGGCGGTGTTCCGAACCGTCGACGAGATCGAGGCCGAGGTAGGGCCGATCGACGTCGCCATCGCCAACGCCGGGTACGGCCACGAGGGCGTCTTCGAAGAGTCGACGATGGCTGAGCTGCGCGCGCAGTTCGAGGTGAACGTGTTCGGCGTCGTCGCGACGGTGAAGGCGGTGCTGCCGTACCTGCGGCAACGGCGGCGCGGGCACATCCTCGGCGTGACGTCGATGGCCGGGCTGATCACCGTGCCGGGCACGTCGTTCTACCAAGGCAGCAAGTACGCCGTCGAAGGCATTCTCGAAACGGTGGGCAAGGAAGTCGCACCGTTCGGCGTGCACGTCACCGCGATCGCGCCGGGATCGTTCCGCACCGACTGGGCGGGCCGGTCGATGGTCCGCACCGACCGTTCGGTGCCGGACTACGACCAGGTGATGAACCCGATCCGCGACCACCGCCTCGCGGCCAGCGGCAAACAACTCGGCAATCCTCAGAAGGCCGCGGAGGCGGTGCTGCACATCCTCGACGTGCCGAACCCGCCCGCGCACCTGGTCCTCGGCTCCGACGCCCTCCGCCTCATCGCGAACGGCCGCGCGGCGGTCGACAAGGAGATCTCGGAATGGGCGGAGCTGAGCCGGTCCACGGACTTTCCGGACGGGGCTCAACTGCCTGGCTGAGCCGCGGTGAACATCCGCGAGGGGAAACGCGGAAAAGGCGCAACCGCGCTGCGGCGCACTCCCCGACGAGCCGCGAAACCGCCGAGTCCGAACCGCCGGTTAAGCCGGAAGGGGGCGCCCGCACCCGGACGCCCCCTCCTCGGTCACTCCACCAGCAGATCCTCGATCATGATCGGAATGCTCCGCACCCGGATGCCGGTCGCGTTGCACACCGCGTTCGCCACCGCGGCCGCCATGCCCACCGCGCCGATCTCGCCGACACCACGGGCTCCGACCGCGTTGTGCAGCGTGTCCGGGTACTCGACGAACTGCACGTCGATCTCCGGGATGTCGGCGTTGACCGGCAGCAGGTAGCTCGCGAAGTCCGCGTTCGCCGGACGTCCGCTCGGCTCCGTTTCCAGCCCCTCGTGCAGGGCCGCCGAAACGCCCCAGATCATGCCGCCGGACAGCTGGCTCCGCGCCTGCGTCGGGTTGATGATCCGGCCGCCGTCGAAGACGCCCAGCATCCTCGACACCCGGACCTCGCGGGTCAGCCGGTGCACCCGGACCTCGCAGAACTGTGCGCCGAAGGAGCTGAACGAATGCTTCGTCATCTCCTCGCCCGGAGCCGAGGAACCCCTGGCGGACAAGGATTCCCGGCCGATCGCGCGCAGCAGTTCACCGAACGGCATGGTGCCGTTGTTGCCGTGCAGCAGCCCCTCGGCGTACGTGACGACCTCGCCCTCGAACGGCGCGCCCGGCTCGGCGGCGAGCGCCACCAGTTCGTCGAGCAGTTCGGTGGCCGCGAGCATGATCGCGGTGCCGGTGCTCGCCGTGGCGGTCGAGCCGCCGGACATGCCGCCCGGCGCGAACCGGGAATCGCCCAGGTGCGGGGTGACGCGTTCCGGGTCGATGTCGAGGGATTCGGCCCCGATCGTGGCCAGCACGGTGAGCAGCCCGGTGCCCGGGTCCGCCCCGCCGGTGGACACGTCCGCGGTCCCGTCCGCGTTCAGCACGATCTCGACCGTCGCCGGGAAGCGCAGCCCCGGGAACATCGCGGTGGCCGTGCCCATGCCGACGAGCCAGTCCCCGTCGACGTGCCCGCGCGGCGACCGGTTCGCCCAGCCGAACCGCTGCGCCCCGACCTCGTAGCACTCGTCGAGGTGCTTGCTCGACCACTGCAGATCGACGCCGGGAGGAGCGAGCGAACTGTTGCGCTTCCGCAGTTCGATCGGATCCATCTCCAGCGCGATCGCGAGTTCGTCGATCGCGCTTTCGAGCGCGAACGAACCCGACGCCTCCCCGGGTGCGCGCATGAACGTGCCCGGCGGGATGTGCAGCGGCACCATTTTCTGGCTGATCGACAGGTTCTGCGTCGAGTACCACTCGCGCGAGGTGCCGTGCGACGTCGGCTCCACGAAGGACCGGCTCATCGACGTGGCCGACCAGGAGTCGTGCTGCACCGCGATCAGCGTGCCGTCGCGGTCCGCGCCCAGTGCGATCTTCTGCACCGTGGCCGGCCGGTTCGCCGTCGTCGTGAACACCTGCTCGCGGGTGAGCGCGCACTTCACCGGACGGTCGAGCGCCTTGGCGGCGGCCGCGGCCAGCATCCCCGGAGCCGAGGTGCCCGCCTTGCCGCCGAACGCGCCGCCCACGTACGGGTTCACCGCGTGCACGGCCGACGGCTCGATGCCGAGCACCCCGGCCATTTCCATGGCCTGCAGGTAACTGGCCTGGTTTCCGCTGTAAAGGGTGAGCTCGCCGCCGTCCCACTTCGCGACCGCCGAATGCGGCTCCATCGCAGCGTGGTTCTGCGTCGCGGTGCGGTAGGTCTCCGAAACGACGACCGCGCTCTCCGCCAGTGCGTCCGCGATGGACTCGACACCGTCGGCGAGCACCTCGATCGACGGCGCGCTGCCCCGGCTTTCCGGTGCGTCCTCCGCGGTCGCGAGCCCGTCCTCCATCGACGTCAGCGCGGGCTTCTCCTGGTAGGAGACCTCGATCAGCCCCGCCGCGTCCCGTGCCTGTTCGAACGTCTCCGCGACGACCAGCCCGATCGGCTGCCCGTAGAACACCACGTCCCGGTCCTGCAGCGGGAGCCACAAATCGCCCATCAGCTGCGACTTGAACGGGTGCAGCTCGAGCGGGTCGAACGGGCTGTAGACGCTCACGACCCCGGGCGCGCTCTTCGCCGCGGTGACGTCCATCGCGGTGATCTCGCCGTGCGCGATCGTGCTGAGCACGATGTACCCGTACAGCATGCCCGGGAACGTGCGGTCCAGCGCGTAATCGGCCTGGCCGGTGACTTTCCGCGGACCGTCCAGCCGCGCACTCATGCCCGGCTCCCTTCGGTCAGTTCGAGCAGCGCGCGGACGATCGTCCGCTTCAGCAGCGAAGGTTTGAACACGTTGCCGGACAACGGCTTTGCCCCCTCGACGGCCACCGCGGCGGCAGCGGCGAAGGCTTCCTCGGTCAGCTCCGCGCCGCGCAGCGCCTCTTCCACGGCGGGCAGCCGCCACGGAACCGTCCCGACTCCGCCAGCCGCCACGCGGGCGTCGGCGATCTTCCCGTCGCGCACGTCGAGCGCGACCGCCGCCGAGCACAGCGCGAACTCGTACGACTGCCGGTCGCGGATCTTGACGTACGTCGAGTTCTCCGCCCAGTCGAGCCGCGGCACGCGCACCTCGGTGATCAGCTCGCCCGGACGCAGGTCGTGCTCGATCTCCGGGGTTTCGCCCGGCTGCCGGTAGAACTCGGTCAGCGGGACCGTCCGGGTGCCCTCGGCGCCGGCCAGCACGACCTCCGCGTCGAGCGCGACCAGCGCGACCGCGACATCGCTGGCGTGGGTGGCCACGCAGGAATCGCTGGTGCCGAAGATCGCGTGCATCCGGTTGACGCCGGAAATCGCCGAACAGCCGCTGCCCGGAGCACGCCGGTTGCACGGCATCGCGACGTCCCGGAAATACGAGCACCGGGTGCGCTGCATCAGGTTTCCGCCGATGCTGGCCATGTTCCGCAACTGCTGTGACGCGCTGAGCAACAGCGCGCGCGAGATCGCCGGGTACACGCCGGGATGCGCGGCGATGTCGCCCATCCGCTCCAGCGCGCCGAAGCGCAGTCCGTCCGCGGTGTCGATGCCCCGCAGCGGAAGGTCGTTGATGTCCAGCACCTGCTGCGGGGTGAGAACGTCGAGCTTCATCAGGTCGACCAGGGTGGTGCCGCCCGCGAGATAGGTGCCCGCGCTGCCCAGCGCGTCCTCGACGGTGGCGGGTGCGGTGAGCTCAAACGGTCGCATCGGCCTGCCTCGCCTGCTCCACGGCGCGCACGATGTTCGGGTACGCCGAACAACGGCACAGATTTCCGGACATGAACTCGCGGACGTCGGACACGTCGTCGCGCACCGCGGCGACCGCCGACATCACCTGCCCGGACGTGCAGAACCCGCACTGCAGCGCGTCCTGGTCCACGAACGCCTGCTGCACCGGGTGCAGTTCGTCCTCGGCGGACAGTCCTTCGACGGTGGTGACGGGACCGCGCACGGCGGCCGCGAGCGTGAGGCAGGACAGCACCGGCTTGCCGTCGACGTGCACGGTGCAGGCGCCGCACTGACCGCGGTCGCAGCCCTTCTTCGGGCCGGTGATGCCGAGCCGCTCGCGCAGCGCGTCCAGGAGGGTCACTCCCGGCTCGACGCCGAGCTCCTCGGTTGTTCCATTGACTTCAAGGGAAATGTCCACAGTAGGGTTCGCTTTCCCGCAGCCCGTCCGCGGCGGACGTCCTGCGGCGTGATGGTGGTGGTGACGGCCCTTCGGGAACGCGAGCCGCCGGAGGTTAAACCGGATATTCATCCGCTTGGCTCGCTTTGACCGAGGCTAGCGGATTAGAATCCGCTACGCAACGAAGTGGAGCTACTCCAGGTGACGCTGGAGCAGCTCCAGGTCAGGCAAGCGAAGCACCCCGGGAGGCGCGATGCCGGTGAGCCCGCGGCGGGCGGACACCCGGCGCAACCACGAACGGATCCTCGCGGTCGCGGCGGAAACCGTGAGCCGGGCAGGAGAAGTGTCGTTCAACGCGGTCGCCAAGGAGGCGGGCGTCGGCGTCGGCACGGTGTACCGGCACTTCCCCACGCCGGAGTCGCTGGTGCTGGCCGTCTACGAACGCGAGGTGAACCAGCTCGTCGAGATCGTGCCCGAATTGCTCGCCGAGTATTCCCCCGATCAGGCGCTGCGCGTCTGGATCGTGGACCACCTGGCGCACTACATGATGACGAAACGCGGGCTGGCCAACGCGTTGCGCGCGTCGCAGAGCGAACTGCCGACGCAGGCGTACGCGCGGATGCTCGACGCGCTCGACACCTTGCGCGAGGCGAACGCGGCGGCGGGCACGATCCGCCCGGATCTGAAGACGGAAACCCTGATGCGCGGTCTCGGTGGGCTGTTTTTCCTTACCCCGGAAGGAGATTGGAAAGCCGAGACGGAAGGGGTGGTGGACCTGGTGTGGCACGGGATGCGGCTGGACTGACCCCCGGCGTCAAGCCGCGGTGAGGGTTTCGATGATCGTCCTCGCGCTGGCTTTCGGGTATGCCGTCGGACCGTCACCGCGAATTCCGGGGCATCGGCCTCGCGGTCGGCCGGATTCATGCCGGTCAGGGCGGCAAGTTGCCCGAGCACCGCTCCCACGCCAGCGGCCTCGAAAGTCTGGGCCAGGCGCGCTCACTCCGAAGTGGACAGCACCTTCAGATCGACCCCGGCCCGCTCGAAATGCCCCCGCGGATCCGGCACCAGCTTGCGCTTCTCCAGATCCATCAGCCCCAGCGTGCACTTGATCTCGGCCGACAGCGTCCCGTCCAGTTTGACGATGCGCGAGGTCATCCAGAACACCTTGCCGTCGCCGAACGAGGCGTCGCAGGTCACGTCCACCACGTCGCCGGCGCGCAGTTCCCGCCGGTACACGATGTTCGATTCGAGCAGCACCGGCGCGAGCCGCGATTCGTGCAGGGTGTTGCCGCCTGCCGCCTCGAAGACCTCCAGCCGCGAAACCTCGCCGTACGAGTGGTAGACGGCGTGGTTCAGGTGGCCCAGCGTGTCGAGTTCGTAGTGGCGCACCTTGATCCGGGTGCGGAACGGTTCGCGGTCGGTCACGAGGTCCAGGCTAGTTGTCGTAGAAGAGTTCCTCGACCACGGCGTGCGCGTGCCGCGTCACACGGCGGTAGGCGTCGAGGAACTCGCCGGGGTCGTCGTCCACCGAGTAGCCGAACACGCGCGCCACCGCGGCCAGGTCGCGGCCGGTGCCGGGCACCTCGTCCGCTGCCTTGCCGCGCACCAGCATCGTCGCGTTGCGCACGCGCGTGGCCAGGAGCCAGGCCTCGCGCAACGAGTCCACCGCCTCGGCCGACGCGAGGCCTGCCTCGGCTAAGGCGGTCAGCGCGTCGAGGGTCGACGTCGTCCGCAGGCCAGGCACCTCGTGCGCGTGCTGCAACTGCAGAAGCTGGACGGTCCACTCGACGTCGGCGAGACCGCCGCGGCCGAGTTTGGTGTGCCGGGTCGGGTCGGCGCCACGCGGGAGCCGTTCGGTCTCCACCCGCGCCTTGATCCGCCGGATTTCGCGCGCGTCCGTCGGGTCGAGCCCGCCTTCGGGATAGCGCAACGGGTCGATCATCTCGATGAACCGCTGGCCGAGCTCCTCGTCCCCGGCGACGAACCGGGCCCGCAGCAACGCCTGCGATTCCCACACCTCGCCCCAGCGCTGGTAGTACGCGCGGTACGACTCCAGCGTCCGCACGAGCGGCCCGCTGCGTCCTTCCGGCCGGAGATCCGCGTCGACGACCAGCGCCGGATCCGCGCTCGGGGCGCCGAGGATCTTCCGCACCGTTTCCGCGACCGACGAGGCGAACCGCAGCGCTTCGGCGTCCGGAACCCCTTCCGCGGGCTCGCAGACGAAAAGGACGTCGGCGTCCGAGCCGTAGCCCAGTTCCGCCCCGCCGAGCCGTCCCATGCCGATGACCGCGATCGTCGCCGGAGTGCGCCCCAGCTCAGCCTGCCGTTGCCGGTAAGCCGCCGACAGCGCTCCCTGCAGCACCGCGACCCACACGCTCGACAGCGCTTCGCAGACCGACGGAACATCCAGCAGTCCCAACAAATCCGCGCACGCGACGCGAAGCAACTCATGCCGACGCAGCGACCGAGCAGCGGTGACCGCCGCGCTCAGCCCAGGCTGACGGCGTACGGCGGCCCGAAGCGACGTCGCCACTTCGGCTGGCGTACGTCCGGTCAACCGAGCCGGATCTCCCAGCAGCTGCAGCACTTCCGGCGCGCGGACGAGCAGGTCCGGAACCAGGTTCGACGTGCCGAGCAGGAAAGCGAGCCGCTCGACGACCGTGCCCTCGTCACGCAGCACCCGCAGGTACCACGGCGTGTCCTGAAGCGCCTCGGAAACCTTGCGATACGAGAGCAGCCCACCGTCCGGATCCGGCGTGTCAGCGAGGCAATCGAGCAACACCGGAAGCAGCGCCTGCTGAATCGCCGCGCGCCGCGACACCCCGGCGGTCAACGCCTTGATGTGCTGCAACGCCCCTTCCGGCGCGGCATACCCGAGCGCGGCGAGGCGGCTCGCAGCCTGTTTCGTGGTGAGCCGCAACGCTTCCGTCGGCACATTCGCCACCGACTGCAGCAGCGGACGGTAGAAGACCTTCTCGTGCAGCCGCCGAATCCCCTGCGCGTGCCGGCGGAACTCGGCGAGCAACGCCTCGCCCTGACTGCGTCCGCGCACCGGCCGAATCCCGCAGGCACGGGCGAGAATCCGCAGCTCGTCGGTGTCCGACGCGGCCGGGAACAGGTGCGTCCGCCGCAACCGGCGCAACTGCAGCCGGTGCTCGACGGTGCGCAGGAACTCGTACGACGAGCTCATCTCCGCCGCGTCCGCGCGGCCGACGTACCCGCCGTCGCCCAGCGCGGCCAATGCGTCCAAAGTGGACGAAGAACGCAGCGCGGGATCGACCCGGCCGTGCACGAGCTGCAGCAGCTGCACGGCGAACTCGACGTCGCGCAGGCCGCCGCGGCCCAGCTTCAGCTCGCGTTCGAGATGCTCCGACGCGACGTGGTCCTCCACCCGCCGGCGCATCTGCTGGACCTCGGTCACGAAGTTCTCTCGGTCCGCGGCCGACCACACCATCGGCGCGACCATCTCCGCGTACTGGCGGCCCAGTTCGGCGTCGCCCGCCACCGGACGCGCCTTCAGCAAAGCCTGGAACTCCCAGGTCTTCGCCCACTTCTGGTAGTACGCGGTGTGCCCTTCGAGCGTGCGCACCAGCGCTCCGCTCTTGCCTTCCGGCCGCAACGCCGCGTCGACCTCGAAGCACGCGTTGCCGACCAGCCGCATCATCGTGCTGGCCAGCCGGGTCGCGACGCCGAGGTCGCCGGCCCCGACGAAGATGACGTCGACGTCGCTCACATAGTTCAGCTCGCGGCCGCCGGTCTTGCCCATCGCGATCACCGCGAGCGTGCCTTCGGCGGACGCGCCGACCTCCTGCTCGGCGACGACGAGCCCGGCCTGCAACGAAGCCTCGGCGAGAGTGGTCAGCTCGCTGGCTACATCGCGGAACTCCGGATGTTCCAGCCCGGGTTCGACGAGGTGGCCGAGGTCAGCCGCGGCGATGCCGAGCAGCAGCCCGCGGTAACCGGCCCGCAGCTCGGATTCGGCGGCGGTCCCGGTGAGGTACGTCCCGTCGTCCTGCCGGACCCGCTCGAGCAGCCGCTCCGCGAACTTCGCCGGGTCGGTGCACCGGTTGTCCGCGAGACACCGCCACTCACCCGGATTGGCGACGAGGAAATCCGCCAACGCGGTGGAGGTGCCGAGCACGCCCAGTAGCCGACCTCGGAACGTGCGGTTCTCGCGGAGCGTGCTGTCCAGCTCAGACCAGCCGGGTTCGTCGGCCTCGCGAATGCGGTCGAGCCCGGCCAGCGCGAGATCCGGATCCGCGGCACGGGAGAGAGCGAGGAGGACGTCGGTGGCACCGTCGGCGGGTCCGCCTTCGGTCCACCAGCCCGCGGCGCGCAGTTGACCGTCGGCCCGGGTGTCAGTGAAGCCGTACCTGGCCGCCGAAGCTGTGGTCCGCGCGCGCTCTGCCATTGCTCACACCGTAGCCGGACCCGGGGCGGTTCAGGCAGCCAGGCGGTCCGGTTCGGTGTCGACAGCGGAGGGTTCGGGGACCTGGAAGCTGTGCGCGGTGACGGGTTTGCGCCGGGAAAGGAGGTAAATCCCGGCCGCGAAGAGAATCCCGGCGACGCCGACCGCGATCGTCCCGGCCTCGCCGAGCGAGGCGATCTTGCCCGCCGCCGCGCCGACGATCGCCGCCGCGGGCAGCGTGAACAGCCACGCGAGCACCATCCGGCCCGCCATCCGCCAGCGCACCGGAGCCTCACGACGGCCCACACCGGAGCCGATGATGCCGCCCGAGCAGACGTGCGTGGTCGACAGCGGGAAACCGAGGTGCGAGGACAGCAGAATCACGACAGCGCTGCTGGTCTGCGCGGAAAAGCCCTGCGGGCCTTCGATGTCGGTGAGGCCCTTGCCGAGGGTATGGGTGATGCGCCAGCCGCCGAGGTAGGTGCCGAGCGCGAGCGCGGACGCCGCGCTGATGATCACCCAGACGGGCGGCGCGGACCCGGCCGGGAGACTGCCGGCCGCTACGAGGGTCAGGGTGATGACACCCATGGTCTTCTGCGCGTCGTTGGTGCCGTGCGCGAGCGAAACCAGCGATGCGGAGACGATCTGTCCGACCCGGAAACCCCGGCCGCCGCGCTTGCGCACCAGGAACCGGTAGACGAAGTACGTGACCGCGGCCGCCGCCACGCCCGCGATGATCGGCGACGCCGCGGCCGGGACGAGCACCTTGTCCACGATCTTGCCGAAGTGGACGGAGTCCGCGCCCGCGGACACCCAGGTCGCGCCGATCAAGCCGCCGAACAGCGCGTGCGACGAACTCGACGGCAGGCCGACGTACCAGGTGAAGAGGTTCCAGACGATCGCCCCGATGAGCCCGCCGAACACGATGGCGGGCCCGATCCTCGTCTCGTCGACGAGACCGCTGGAAATCGTTTTCGCGACCTCGACCGACAGGAACGCGCCGGCCAGGTTCAGCACCGCGGAGATCGCGACGGCGACGCGGGGCCGGAGTGCTCCGGTGGCGATCGAGGTCGCCATCGCGTTCGCCGTGTCGTGGAAGCCGTTGGTGAAATCGAAAACCAGCGCCGTGCAGATCACGACGACAACGAGCAGCGAGGGGTCCACCCCGACCTCCGAACCCTACGGAAATACCTCTCGCAAGGTACCTGACCGTTTGGGTGAACCGTTAACTCGCCGTAAGTGATTCCGACGTCATCCGTTAAGCGAGCGGCAACTGGCGTTGACTTTCCGGAGCCGCCTCCAGCCGACCGGCGGCCAACTGGACGAACCGGTGCGCGAACGGACGCCACGTCTCGGCGATGTCCGCGTGCGCTGAGATCAGGCTCTCCTCCTCCAGCGCGCCCGGACGGGTGAGTTCCGCCATTTCCGGTGCCGCCTCGGCCCAGGCGCGGACGACGTCCGGCGTGGTCTCGATGTGGAACTGGACACCGTAGACACAACGGTTCATCCGGTACGCCTGGTGCGGGTACTTCGGAGTGGACGCGAGCAGCTCGGCGCTCTGCGGCAGGACAGTGACGACGTCGCCGTGGAACTGCAGGACGTCCGGGAGGAAGGGCATGTCCGCGAAGAGCGGATCGACCCACGCGGCGTCCTTCTTGGACACGAGCCCCGGCCCGACCTCGGGACCGGACTCGCCCTTCGCGACCTGCCCGCCGGTCGCGACGGCGAGCAGCTGCGAACCGAGACAGATCCCGAGCGTCGGCAAGGCATGCCCCGCCGCGGTGGCGAGCAGCTTCCGGACGTCGGCGAGCCAGGGGTGCTTCGCGTCGTCGAGCGCGCCCATGCCGCCGCCGAGACAGATCAACCCGTCGTACCCGTCGAGGCTCGAGGGCAACTCCTGCTCCGGCGGCAGCCGCACGTCGAGTTCCGCGCCGGCCTCGGTGAGCCACTCCCCGAGCGGGCCGATGGGATCGCTGGCGTCGGGCTGGATGATGAGCAGACGAGTCACGGCGTCCAGGGTACGGGCTCTCCGGCCTCCGTCGGATAGCCGTGGGCGAGCCAGGTCGTGATGCCGCCGGAGAGCCGCTTCACGGTGAAGCCGAGCTGCGCGAGCCGGTACGCACCCTGGGTGGCGGCGTTGCAGTAGATGCTCTCGCAGTAGCAGACGTAGACGAGGTTCCGGTCGAGGTCACGGGTGCTTTCCTCGGTCATTTCCCGGTACGGCAAGCAGATCGCGCCCGGCAGGTGAGCTTCGGCGTACGCGCCCGGGCTGCGGGTTTCGACGAGGACGTAGCCGTCGGTGCGTCCGTCGGCGAGGTCCTGGGCGAGGTCGACCGGGTCGACCTCGAAGGCGAGCTCACGCCCGAAGTACTCGACGGCGTTGGCGGCTTCGTGGGGAAGGGAGAGGATGCGCGGTTTCACACTGGTGATCCTCCCGTTCCGGTCCTGGTCCGGGACAGGGGAAGATCCAGGTGTTCCGCCGTCCTCACCAGGGTTTTCCGGGTCTGGACGGCAGTTGGCCTGGAGTTTCTGAGAGGGTGCCGCGATGGACCTGGACGACGTTGACCGGCACCTGCTGGAGCTGCTCCAGTCCGACGGCCGCCTGACGTTCTCGGAACTCGGCCGCCGGGTCTCGCTGTCCGCCCCCGCCGTGACGGAACGAGTGCGCCGGCTGGAACAGCGCGGGGTGATCACCGGCTACGCAGCACGTGTCGATCCGGAGAAACTGGGCCGCCCGATCCAGGCGATCGTCCGGGTTCGTGTGCGGAGCCTGGACGGCCCGCGCTTCCGCGAGACGATCCTTCCGCTGCCGGAGATCACGGACGCCGATCACGTCACCGGTGACGAGTGCTGGCAGCTCCGCGTGCACTGCCGCACGACGGCCGAACTGGAGCGTTTTGTGGAACAGGCCCAGCGCTACGGCGAGACGACGACCTCGCTGGTGTTCTCGTCTCCCGTCCGAGGCCGCGGGCTGCCGCTGTGACCCGGACATGACGAAGGCCCGGTTCCCCATGCGGGGGTCCGGGCCTCGTACTTGTCCGTGAAAATGAGTCTGGGCCCCGGGAAAACCCATTTCGGGTTCTCGACCGGGGCCCAGACTGTCAGGTTAAGTTCGGCGGTGTCCTACTCTCCCACAACCCTTCGGTTGCAGTACCATCGGCGCAGTCAGGCTTAGCTTCCGGGTTCGGAATGGGACCGGGCGTTTCCCTGACGCTAAAACCACCGAAACACT